>CAZLXJ010000001.1:0-27712 GCA_964563645.1 uncultured Actinomycetota bacterium
GGAAAAATAAACATCCTGCATTTGGCGTTTCATAAGGGAAAAGGCTTTTTTTTCATTGATATTATTGGCATAGGAATTAATAAAAAGGATTGCTACTGCATCGGCTTTTTTCTCTTTAAAATCTGATATGGCGGCTTTTATATCACTGGTCTCCGGTTCTTTTATAACAGCGCCACTGGCTGCCACTCTTTCACGCACCGTCATTCTCATGCCTCTTGCTGCCAGCGGCCCGGCTCTGACTGCCCTGAGGTCATAGAGCCGGGGTCTTTTCTGCCTTCCTATTTCAAGAAGGTCCCTGAACCCGCAGGTTGTAAGGAGGCCCACTCTGGGACCCTTCCGCTCAATAATAGTATTCACCCCGAGGGTGGTGCCATGCCTTATTTCTTTGATCCGGGACGGGTCTGAAGTATTATTTTTAATCCCGGCAGCCACCGTAGACCATGGTTTCAAAGTATTGGTCGGGATCTTATTTATCTCTATTTCCCTGTTTCTTTCATTATATAGTATCAGGTCAGTAAAAGTGCCGCCGACATCAATTCCTGCCCTTAACAATTAGATCGCCCCTTTATAATTGGCTTTGCTAATCATTTTTTTTAAGCATCTGCCTGCAAGTCTCAAGTTCTCTGGCCAGACTCTCCTTTTTATCAGGGTTTGCTTTTATTTTAAATTCCAGCAGTTCTTCAATTAGCTTTAAATAGTAATCGTAATAATAGAAAGTTTTATCGGATGATTTAATACCTTCAATAATTCTGAATATCTCTTCATCAAAATTCAGGTAGAAGCTTAAAAAATAATCCTGCAGTTTTGACTCGAAAATATCCCTGTCAATCTTATTTTTATTATACAGTATGGCTACGGTATCAAAGAAGAATAAAAAGTAGTGGATCTCATCCTGGGCTTCGGAAAAAGTGCTCAGAAAATTTTCTCCGCCTTCAAGCTTATCCCTGGATTTTAATTCAGTCAGGGTTTTGGGATATTCCCTGAATTTTTTAGAAAGAAGCTTCATATACCTTTTTTCATCAAATCTTTCAATAAATTCAAGTGCCCTGTCCACCCTTTCCTTTTCAGCAGTCAGCCTGTTTGACCCTTCCAGCTTCCTGTTAGTTATACCGTTAAAAATAAATGCACCTACTGCTGCGAAAGCTATTATTGATGTAATTATAGTACCTGCTATATGTGCACCGCCAATGTTATTTATAAGGCCTGCAAAAAATTCTGTCATAAAAAACTCCTTTAAAATAAACAGGGATACTTTACTGGATAATTATATAATTAAAATCAGTTCTGGACAAAACTTAAATTCAGAGGGTGAAAATATTTCTGTTTCAGTGACTGGATAAGAGTCTCAGCATCTGCGGGATCACGTTTATATGATTAATGTTTGTTGGAAAATCCGGGGGGATATTAATAAAAATTATTGATATTTTATTAATATCAGTCCTTCTCATAATAGGCTATGGCGATCGCACCGGGACCAAGGTGCGTACCTACTATACAGCCGACGCTCCCCCTTATTATCTCTGAGGGATTGAAAGTATCCCTGATCCTTTCGGCCATACTGTCGCCTTCATCTTTTACATTGGAGTCGCAGACGGATACTATAAGCCTGTTGCCGTTTTTCACGGTAGATTCCATAGTTTTTATTATCTCTTTTTTTGCCTGTTTCCATCTTCTTGTAGTTTTAAACTGTGATACTTCACCAAGATTCAGTGTAAGAATTGGTTTTATCTCCAGAAGCGAAGCTATCAAACAGCGTGCTCTTCCGATCCTTCCGCCTTTTTGTAGATACTCAAGCGTGGCCGGCACAAAAAGCGAATGTAGTTTTCCCATGAATTTTTCAATTGAGCTTATGATCTCATCTTTATTTTTATTTTCTAACGCAATTTCAGCTGCTTTTAAAACGGTAAAACCCAGCGGCATCTGCACCAGAGCCGAATCAATGATTGTTATGTCGCTGCCGGCCAGTTCTTTTTTTGCCATTTTAGCAGAGTCAACCGTACCCGACATTTTTCTTGATATGTGTATTGAAATAATGCTTTCATGATTTTCCAGGAGTTTCTTATAGATCTTCAAAAAATCTCCGGGAGATGGCTGCGCCGTAGTCGGAAGAGAGCTGGAATTTGAAAGTTTTTCATAGAACTGGCTAACAGTTAAATCGGAACCGTTATCAACGTATCTTTCATTTCCAAATATTATTGACAGGGGAACTATATTAATATTATATTTTTCAACGTAGCCTGCAGGCAGATCACAGGTACTGTCAGAAACTATAGCTACCCTGCTCATGATAAAATCCCCTCTTATAGAATTTTAGCAATAACAATTTTACTTGAATCACAGACATCATGCATCCTGCCAGGGGGGTCAGTCTTCCCAGAAGATTGCTGCTATGCCACCAGGCCCCAGATGGGTTCCCACTACTACCCCGATTTCCGCTCTCATTACGTTTTCCAATCCAAATTCTTCCTTTATGCTTTCTGCAAGGTCGTCCCCGTCTTTTTTAGAATTTGAGTCAGAGACTATAACATTCAGGCTTTCTTTTTTTGATACCATATTTTTCATTGAATTGATAAGTTCAATCCTGGCCTGGTTAAATCTGCGGGTAGTTTTATACTGCGAGACCTCCCCATTAGAAAGGCTAAGTATCGGCCTGATCTCAAGAAGAGAGGCTATAAGTCCCTTTGCCTTTCCAATCCTTCCGCCCATTTTCAGATACTTGAGCGTTTTTGGGATAAAAAGTACTCTTACTTTAGATTTCATCTCATCGATTTTATCCAGTATCTCTTCTTTGGATCTGCCCTCCTGTGCCATTTCTGCAGCTTTTATAACTACTGCACCGCAAACGAGGTGCACCAGTTCGGAGTCGATGACAGTTATATCCTTCCCCGGGAACTCTTTTTTTGCTGTAAGAGCCGATGAGATCGTACCGGACATTTTTTTTGAGATATGGATTGAAATGATGGATTCATGATCTTTCAGGAGCCTTTCATAAAGTTTTATGAAATCTGCCGGTGTGGGCTGTGCGGACTTTGGAAGTTCCGTTACATTTTCAAGTTTTTCGTAGAATTGCTTTTTTGTTATATCTACGCCGTCATCAACATAACTCTTGTCACCAAAATTGACAAATAACGGTATGACGTAAATATTATTTTTCCTGCAGATATCCCCGGGTATATCCGAAGTGCTGTCTGTTACAATTGCTATTTTATTCATATATTCTCCTGTTGATTATTTTAATAAAAATGGCCTCTTAACATAATATATAAGACAATTATTATCTTTAAAAGTTTCTTTATATGATTTATTTTAATAATAAACACTATATTACAATGAATAAGTACGAGGATGGCGGACTAAAGACAAACATGGGCCGCTTTTATGTGTATCTTTACGGCACGGAAAGGCTGCCAGTCCATACGACTGATGATAAACCGAAGCCGATGCAGTAAGGCAGCTGTAGACTGCATTAAGTAAATCAGAGCTTAAAAATATCTGTGATAGTTTTGCTTCCATTATTTTTCATAATAACTTATATTGTAAATGCTGGTTCCAGGGAGTGTCCAGATAAGTAAATGCAGGATTTAAAATGGATTTGCAGGGGGTGATTGGAATGGCCAGGACCGGACCTTTTGAAAAATATTATAAAAAATATGAGCACTGGTTCACAAAAAACAGGTATGTCTATGAATCAGAGATAGATGCAATAAAAAAGATTTTACCTGATTTTAATGAAGCTGTTGAGATAGGTGTGGGGAGTGGAAGATTTGCTGCACCGCTCGGTATAAGAAGTGGTCTCGAACCTTCAAAGAAGATGGCACATATTGCTGAAGGCAGGGGTATTTCTGTTACAGAAGGCGAGGCAGAGAATATGCCATTTGATGATGAAAGCTTTGACCTTGCACTCATGGTCACCACTCTTTGTTTCCTGGATGATGTGGAGAGGGCTTTTAGTGAAGTGTTCAGGATATTGAAGCCGGGAGGCTACTTTATAAACGGTTTCGTTGACAGGGATAGCAGGCTGGGCAGGACCTACCAGAAGTTCAAGGACGGGAATGTATTCTACCGCCTGGCCGATTTTTACTCAGTAAAAGAAGTGAAAATGTTTCTTAAAAAAACAGGTTTTAAAGATTTTTCCTATAGGCAGACAGTATTTAAAGATCTCGGTGATATTAAAGAGTTCGAAAAATCAATAAAGGGCTACGGTTCAGGTT
Source organism: uncultured Actinomycetota bacterium (assembly GCA_964563645.1). Lineage (GTDB taxonomy): Bacteria > Actinomycetota > Humimicrobiia > Humimicrobiales > Humimicrobiaceae > M55B120. The sequence goes on from CAZLXJ010000001.1 coordinate 4,212, forward strand.
CATTTGTAGCAATAAGCGCCAGAAAGCCGGATAGCATCATTAAATAAAGGGGATTTTTTTGTAAAGAGCTGAAGGAAACACAGATAATATAAATTGGGCCGGCCTAAATTGCCACCTGCCCTCACAGTATATGACATTAAGATAAAATTTTAGTCTGTTAATAAATAATTGTGCTGAAGGTAAATAATAAAGTGTGGATATATTTTAGATTGTAGAATTTCTGGAAAAGTTATACTCAACGAAAAATAATATGCCGGTCATGAAGTAGAAAAGCTGAACCAATCTGGATTTATAAATAACTGAAGGGGGAAAGGAAATGGATGTAATATGTATCGGGGAGCTTCTTATTGATTTTTTAGCTGTTCAGTCAGGGGTCAGGTTCGAAGATGTAAGGGAATTTAGAAGAGTTCCCGGCGGGGCCACCGCTAACGTGGCTGCGGCTGCCTCAAAGCTTGGCATGGCTTCCGCTTTTATTGGCAGGGTAGGGGATGACAGGTTCGGCAGATATCTTTCTTCGGTCCTGGTGGAAAATGGAGTCGATATCTCACAGATGCAGTACGACAGTAAGGCAAGGACGACCCTGGCTTTCATTTCTCTGCCCACACCAAATACCCGCCAGTTTCTGTTTTACAGGAATCCGGGAGCAGACATGAATCTTGATTATAAAAAATTCAATAAGGACTTTATTAAAGATACTGCAATATTCCATTTTGGCTCTATAACCCTTATAACTGAACCCGGAAGGACATCGACCTACCAGGCAGTCAAGATGGCCAGGAGAGCCGGTGCAATAATATCCTATGACCCAAATCTAAGGGAGATGTTATGGCCTTCCCCTGAAGATGCAAAAAAGGAAATAACCATGGCAATACCACTTGCAGATATTATAAAGGTAAGCCATGAAGAGCTGGAATTTATATCAGGCACAGATGAACTGGAAAAAGGTTCAGAAATAATACTGGATAAAGGACCCGGGATATGTCTGGTTACAATGGGTGAGAAGGGCTGTTATTTTAACACAGGGAGCTTTTCAGGAAAAATCGGTGCATACTCTGTCGATGCGGTAGATGCAACAGGCTGCGGCGACAGCTTCGTCTCGGGAGTCCTCTCGGGTATAGCAGCATCAGGATTTCACAAATTGATCAAAAGTGAAGAAGAACTATTAAAAACCCTTGAATTTGCAAGTGCTGCAGCAGCAATAACAGCTACGAAAAAGGGAGTGATACCTGCACTTCCGTTAAGGGAAGAGGTTGAAGGCTTCCTCGAAAGGGAAAACATCAAAAGGGCTTTTTGAAATAGTATTTATTATTATGGGTACATACCCTAAATTTTTTAAAAAATTGGTTTTAAAATAAAGAGATCTGGAATAAAATCAATTGATGGCAAACCGGTCCTGGAAGATACAGGTCAACCGGGCTGGATATTAGAGAATAAGGAGGCAATGGCTAAAATGGGCAAGATGTTTTTTCCCCAGTATATGAAAGGGAGAAAAGAAGGTGTACGGCTTATCAGGGGCAGAAGTATTTTGATGCATATTAAGGAACTGGGGGGAGTAGAAATTGATACAGAGCAGGGAGAAGACATAGTAAGGATAGTGGAGGGCTCAGGTCTTCTCAGTCCATTAAGCGGATATGAACAGGAAATGATTTCAAATGGCAGACTGAAGAAGGGCCAGCGGCTCGCAAGCCATGCAAATATTATAGATGACGCCGGAGACATAGTAGTGTTTATGTCCAGTTTTGGTAAATATACTATCCTGACAGATATTATAGAAAGGGATACGCGGCCCGACCCTGTAGTAAAAAGGTCGGGCAGCAGGGTAATTTATGAAAATGGAAAGGACCTGGGCCCCTACAGGGGCAAAATTTATGGAGCTGCTGTTGATATTGGGACCACTACCATAGTCATGCAGATCATCGACCTTCAGACAGGTGAAAATATTTTCAGGCCCGTAGCTTTTAAAAACCCGCAGATAACCTATGGTAACGACATTATATCCAGGATAGGCTATACAATTGAAAAACCTGATGGTCTGGGAGAAGTTCAGGCCGCAGCCATCGAAGGCATTAATGAGAGTCTTGAAAGACTTGAGCAGGATTCAAAGGTAATCCCAGGATCAATAAAGGATAATATTTATGATGTAGTAATTGTGGGCAACAGTACTATGAGGGAGATATTTTTTGGCAATAACGTAAAAAGTCTGGGCCTTATTCCGTATGAGCCTGAAAATAAAGGGTCCATACTGGTGGGAGCGGGACAGCTCGGGCTCAGGATCAACAGTAATGCAATGGTATACGGAGCCCCCCTTATCGGCGGCCATGCTGGGGCCGATTGCCTGGCAGACATAATAGCTTCCCGGATCTATAAGAGTAAAAGGATAAGCATGATAGTTGATATTGGAACCAACGGCGAAGTTGTCGTCGGCAATGAAGAAAAGATGCTCACTGCTTCCTGCGCTGCCGGCGGAGCATATGAAGGATATCAGATAAGCTGCGGGGTGGGTGCAGTTGAAGGTGCTATAACAGGGGTGAGCATAGATGACGGGCGCATTAAATGCAGCACTATCGGCGGCAAGCCTCCTGTCGGGATATGCGGCTCGGGGGTTATCGATCTGCTGGCCGAGATGCATAGGAATGGGGTAATGAACTCAAAAACAAGGATAAAAAAAGACTATTACCTGAACGAAGGCGTATATATCACACAGGATGATATAAACCAGCTGATAATCGCCAAGGCAGGCCTAAGGACCGATCAGGACCTTTTGATAAAGTATTTCGGGGTTTCCGTAGAGGATGTTGATAGGATTTATCTTGCCGGAGCCTTTGGTAATTATATGAATATAGATAATGCCGTTACCATAGGGCTGCTGCCCGGGGCCGATAAAGGCAAATTCATAAGATTCGGCAACGGCGCTCTTGCAGGAGCTATGGATATGCTGCTTTCAACCGGGCTGAGAAAAGACGCAGAGCGTCTTAAAGATATAATACAGCATAAAAAACCGAATGAGACGGAGGGGAAGAATTTCCAGTATATGATTGCTGATAATATGTATTTTAATTAAAATCAATAAATGTACCCTGCTTTATCCGGTAATTAAGGCAGCGCCAGGTCAATAAGTAATTGATGATTCCGGATATTAGCCCAAAAAAAGTTTAGGTTGAAGAAAAATAAAAGCTCCGAAAAATAAAAGAAACCAGTTTTTCGGCTTTACAGTCAGGTTAATATCAATTTTTGGATTATAAACGGCGCTAATGGGGAATTTTTTACAGGTCAAACTCCATCGAGATATCCACCGCAGGTGCGGAATGGGTGATGGCACCTGTTGAGACGATGTCTATACCTGTTTTGCAGATTTCTTCCAGGTTATCAAGGTTTATGTTTCCCGAAGCCTCTATCAGCGTACCTTTTTTCTTACCCTTTATAACTTTTACAGCCTCTGCCATGCTTCCGGGATCCATATTGTCAAGCATTATTATATCAGCCCCTCCCTCAATAGCCTGGTCCAGCTGCCTGAAATCTTTGACCTCGACTTCTATCTTTACCGTATGGGGAGCATTCTCTTTAACAGATCCTATTGCCTCAAGGATACCGCCTGCTGCAGCAATATGATTGTCCTTTATAAGTACTCCGTCAAAAAGACCGAAGCGGTGATTATAGCCTCCGCCGCATAATACGGCGTATTTTTCTATCTTTCTCAGCACTGGCATGGTTTTCCTTGTATCGGCTATCCTTACTCCATAGGGCCTGGCTATATCTACAAACTTTCGGGTAAGGGTGGCTATTCCCGACATATGCTGCATGAAGTTAAGGCAGGTTCTCTCTGCTCTCAACAATGAAAGGGCAGGCCCCTGTATGCTGCATATCTTTTCCATAAACCCGAGGCTGCCGCCATCTTCCTTCAGGTACTTTACGGAGATGCCGGGATCTATTTCCTCAAAAATAAATGCGGCAGCATCAATCCCGCTCAGAACTGCGCCGCCGGGCTGCTTGCATATCATGTAAGCACTGCAGGGACCCGGACCATTGCCGGGGAAAATGTATTTTGAAGTAATATCTCCATAACCTGAAAGATCCTCGCATATTGCACTCTTTATGATCCCTGTTAATTCATTTTTTTCTAATCTGAAAATCATTTAAGGCTGTTACCTGACTTTCTTAAAGCTTACTTTGTCCTTTTTTAATATTATATGTTTTTTCCAGTTTTTATCATCCCTTTCAGGGAAATCAGATCTCATGTGTGTCCCCCTGCTTTCCTCTCTTATTACGGCTGCCTTTATTATGAGATTTGCAGCAGCAAGCATGTTTGCAAATTCAAGAGCGTCTTTATCTTTTCTATCATAAAGATTCTTATTTTCAATATGGAAGCTGACGAATTCTCCTGCCCCATCAAGACCTGACCTATTCCTGAGTATACCGGCATTCTGGCTCATTATGCTTCTAAGTTTTGAAATAAGGGTCTTTGTATCCATATATCTGTCCTGGATGATCTGATTGTTCCGGATGTCTTTTTTGAATTTTCCTATTATCTTATTTAAATCCGATAGGGTCTCTTTTTTGTCACCGTCTGATTTTTTAATTTTTTCCTCTATATCCTGGTATATCCTCCATCCGTATACAAGGCCTTCCATAAGCGAGTTGCTTGCGAGCCTGTTTGCCCCGTGCGCACCTGTTGCCGCAGCCTCGCCGCAGGAAAATACGCCTTCTATACTGGTCCTGCCGTTATAGTCAGTCCATATGCCGCCATTCAGATAATGTTCTGCCGGAGATACTTTTATCAGATCCTTTTCCAGGGCCAGTCCGTTTTCCTTCAGTTTTGATATTATATTAGGAAACCTTATTTTAAGGCGGCTTTTAGGAATATGGGTTGCATCCAGATATACAAAATTGCACTTGCTCCTGTCCATTGTCTTTATCATCTCCTTTACGACTATATCCCTCGGTGCAAGTTCTTCAAGAGGATGCTTCCCGGCCATAAAACGGTTGCCCCTGCAGTCCCTGAGGTATGCCCCTTCACCTCTCAGAGCCTCACTTATAAGAAAAAGTTCTCCGTCATTGGTCCTGAAAACGGTGGGATGGAACTGGACGAATTCTATATCCATTATCTCTGCACCTGCCCTGTATGCCATTGCTATGCCGTCTCCGGTAGAAATAGAAGGATTTGTGGATATCTCGTAAAGCCGCCCGATGCCCCCTGTTGCAATAAGCACATTTGAGGAGGGATGTATTTCGATATCCCCCCTTTTAACATCAAAACCTGTCACCCCCAGGCACCTGTTTCCGGAAGTAAGAATATCCAGTATAAAATAATCAGGGATGAAATCAACCTTCTTTAGTTCCCTTGTAAACGAGACCAGACTTTTTTCTACCTCTTCCCCGGTTGCATCTCCTCCGGCATGCAATACCCTGGGATAACTGTGCCCGCCTTCCGTGGTAAGACTTATCTCACCGTCTATTATATCGAAATTGGTACCTATCTCTATAAGGTTTTCAATCATTGCCGGAGCATTTTTTACAAGTATTTCTACAGCCTTCCTGTCGCACAGGCCCTGACCGGCGGCAATTGTATCTTCGTAGTGGTTCTTCCACCAGTCCGGCTTCTTTATTGCGGCTGCGACACCTCCCTGGGCATACCAGGTGGTCGAGGTGGAAAGAGAGCTTTTGGTGAGCACCTTAATATTATGCTTTGACAGCCTTATTGCAGTAGAAAGGCCAGCTATTCCGCTCCCTATTATAATGCAATCAGAATAGGGGTAGATCTTTGCTGAAAATCCCGGGTTAATTAAATATCTGGGCGTCATGATAAAAAATTTATTTGATTACAAATTATTTAAGGGCAATCATCCTGTCAATTGCAGACCTTGCCTTTCCTGCAATATCTTCAGGTATTGTTATTTCTGTCTTTTCCTCTTCAAGAGACTCCAGTATCTTTTCAAGATTAATAAGCTTCATATCCGGGCAAATTGCTGTCTGAAGAGCAGGAATAAATTCCTTTTCAGGATTTTCTTTTTTGAGCCTGTGTATGATGCCTGTCTCGGTACCTATTATAAAAACTTTTTTATTTGATTTCTTGACATATTTTAGCATTCCGCCCGTTGATTCCACTGCATCAGCTACACTTATAACTTCAGGTGTGGTCTCCGGGTGGACCACTACTACGGCATCCAGGTGTTTTTTCTTTAAAAGTATTATATTCTTTGCGCTTATCATGACATGGGTCGGACAGTATCCATTCCAGATAATCATCTTCCTGCCGGTTTTTGACTGGACATAGCTTGCAAGGTATTTGTCAGGGATAAATATGATATCTTTATCCGGTGGAATTGATTCCACGACCCTGACCGCATTTGAGGATGTGCAGCATATATCGCTTAAAGCTTTTACGCTGGCAGTAGAATTTACATAGCAGACTACAACTGCACCGGGGTGCTCGCTTTTTAACTGTTTGAGCCGGGCGGCTGTTATCATATCAGCCATGGGGCAGCCTGATTTGACATCGGGTATAAGTACTTTCTTTTCCGGATTGAGAATTTTTGCGGTTTCAGCCATGAAGTGCACCCCGCAGAATACTATTATTGATTTTCCGGTCCTGCTTGCTTCGATACTAAGCTGCAGGGAGTCACCGATAAAATCTGCTATATCCTGGACCTCGCCTATCTGGTAATTGTGTGCGATGATTACAGCATCCTTTTTTTGTTTTAAATCGGCAATCCTGTCAATAATCATATTATCATTATTCATAATGTCTTCCCCTGCGGTTTCCGATTCTAGTTATTTTAAACCATCAGCATTAAAAAATAAATCAATACTTGTTTTTACAGGGTCTCCTTACTGCTGCAGCATATTCTGTCATTTAATAAAAAACCCTCTATGTAAGATTATAACAGGATTAGGAAAAATTTTTTCAATTGTAATTTTATTTATTTTAATGTTATCATTTCAGTTTCAGAAGCTGTAAAATCAAAAACTATAAATCGGAAGAGTGTTGATAATAATTTATGAAGCTTATTATAAGTGAAAAAGAAATAGCTGCAAAAAGAATTGCACAGATACTTTCCGGGGACGGGGTATCGGAAAAGAAAGTCTATGGAGTGCCGGTCCATTATTTTAAGACCGGCGGTCAGGAATATGAGGTAATAGGGCTCAGGGGGCATATACTCAAAGTTGATTACCCGAAAGAATTTTCAAACTGGTTTAAAGTAGATCCAATAAAACTAATAGATGTGGAACCGGAAAAGGCTCCTGTGCAGAAAAAGATAATACAGGCCCTTAAAAAAGTTGCCGAAGATGCAAGTGAAGTAATAGTGGCTACAGACTATGACAGAGAGGGAGAGCTGATAGGTTATGACGCAGTTCAGGTCATACAGGAACTAAACAGCCAGCTCCTGACAAGAAGGGCAAAATTTTCAGCCATAACTGTAGGGGATATAAATAAATCTTTTTCAAAACCGGGCAGGATGGACTTAAATCTTGCCTTTGCCGGAAGGGCAAGGCAGGACATCGATCTTATATGGGGCGCAGTGCTTACAAGGTTTATATCACTTACAACATACCAGGTAAAGGACAGATTTCTTTCAGTGGGGCGCGTACAGACCCCGACCCTTGCCCTTATTGTAGACAGGGAGATGGAAATAAAGAATTTTAAACCCGCTCCGTACCGGGTAATAAAGATTAAGCTGAAAACAGATGAAGGCGAGGAATTCGAAGCATATCACAGGAAGAAAAAATTCACTAAAATGGATGAAGCAGAAAGAGCCTTTGCCAGGATAGGCACAACCGCCCGGGTGATGGAATCGAAGGAATCGGTAAAGAATATCAGGCCGCCCGTACCGCTTAATACCACCGGTCTTATAGTGGGGGGGAATTTTCTGGGATTTACTGCCTCAAGGACAATAAGTCTTGCAGAAAGCCTTTATATGAATGGTTACATCAGCTATCCAAGGACAGATAATACTGTGTACCCGCCATCTATTGACCTTATTGATATATCAGGTATGCTCGGCAGGGTCCCCCATTTCAGGCAGCTTTCTGAAGAGATACTGTCCCTGAAAAAGATAAAGCCGTCAAGGGGAGGGAAGAAAACCACAGATCACCCGCCAGTATACCCGACATCGCCTGCGGGTAAATCAGACCTATCTGCAGATGAGTGGAAATTATATGAATTTGTTGTCAGAAGGTTTGCATCGACCCTGCTGCCGGCTGCGAGCTACAGGAGCATTTCTGCAAAGATAGATGCAGGTGGAGAGACCTTTATAGCAACCGGATCAACAGTGATAGAACCCGGTTGGACCAGGCATTATCCCTATTACAGGCACCAGGATGTATTTGTCCCCGGACTGGAAGCGGAACAGATACTCAAGATAACAGGTAAGCATATGGAGGACAAATATACAAAACCTCCACCGCGGTACAGCCAGGGCAAACTGGTTCAGAAAATGGATGAGCTTGGCCTTGGTACAAAGGCTACCAGGCACAGCATAATACAGACCCTTCTGAACAGGGGATATGTTAAGGGCAGCCTCATGGAGCCGTCGGAGAAGGCTATTGCCCTGATAAAGATGCTTAAAAAGCATGCCGGGAAAATATCTACTCCGGATATGACATCGGAGCTGGAGATGTATATGGACGGCATTGTAAACGGAGATGAGACCAGGAACGAGGTAGTAGACAGGTCAAGGAATATGCTGAGGGGTATAATGGAAACCCTTGAGAAGGAAAAGGAAGAGATTTCCAGGGAAATAAAGAAAGGTATAAAGGAAGACCTGGTCGTTGGCAAGTGCCCGGTAGAGGGATGCGGCGGCAATCTTATAGTAAGAGTTGCCAGGACTTCAAAGAAAAGATTCATAGGATGCAGCGCCTATCCACAATGCAGGACCACTTTCTCCCTCCCGCAGAAGGGACTTCTTCTGACTACAAGGGACTTATGCAAACACTGCGGTTATCCCGTGGTAAAGATAATCAATAAGGGCAGGAGGCCCTGGAATCTCTGCATCAATCCTGATTGTCCGGGTAAAGATGAAAAATATAAAAATTACAACAATAAAAAACAGAATAGGCGAACTGATAGCCCGGGCTAGCTTCAATCTCCCGGAAGACATAAAAGAAGCTATATTGCGGTTCAGGAAAAAGGAGACGAGAAGTTCTGCAGGCAAAATCCTGGACCTTATTATAGAGAATGCGCAGATAGCAGGTAAGGAAAGTCTGCCCCTCTGCCAGGACTGCGGAAATACATATATTGACCTGGAAGTGGGCCCCGGTATATTTATTGAGGACAGCGAGAACCTGTACAGACATATAAACAGGGCAGTTGCAGAAGCATATAGGGACAATTACCTCAGGATGTCAATAGTCGCCGACCCCCTTTTTGAAAGGGTCAATACAAAAGATAATACCCCTGCGCTTATCACAACAAGATACAGCAGCAGTCCGGGGCTGGGGATATCGGTGACCCTTAAAGGGGGAGGCAGCGAGAACTGTTCATATCTCTCAATGGAAAACCCATCCGCAGGACAGGAGAGGATTGTGGAAATGGTACTTGAAATTGTAAGGGAGAATGTGACAAAATGCTGCCCCCCTGTTATAGCCGGCATAGGAATAGGGGGCACCGCAACAGAAGTGGTAAGGCTTGCAAAGGCTGCAGCTTTCAGGAGACTGGATATAAGAAACCCCGATAAAAGATACAGGATGCTCGAGGAGAGGATACTTGAACAAATAAACAGCACCGGCATAGGCCCCCAGGGGCTGGGGGGAGACACCACTGCAGTAGGATGTAATATCGAGTCCGCACCCTGCCATATGGCGACACTTCCGGTATCTGTATTCCTTCAGTGCCATTCCCTGAGAAGAGCCGCATCAAGGATACTGTAATAACGGGGTGACCTCCTTTTTTTCTGATAAAATCATCCGGACCGGGTGACCTTTGAGGTAAAAATTAGTACAATATATAAGAAGGCATAAAGAGCAGAAGTGGCAAATCTAATGACCGGGAGGTATTTGGATGGAAGAAAATAGCACCGGGAAGGCTCAGGTTATACCAGATAATATTGCAGAAAACTTCCTCGACAGCTGGATAAGCATACTGATCATAATCGGCATCGTCGTTGCCGTTATGATTATTATAAAGGTTTTTGCCAGGAGAGCAATAAGAATGTTCGAAGAAAGGATAAGCGATGACAGGATAGAGACCAAAAAGAGGACCTTTACCTTTACTTCAGTAGTTTCCAATTTGATTATAGTAATAAGCATTGTAGCCGGGATCTTGATAATAGCGGAACAGCTGGGGATCAGTGTTACGCCTCTTCTTGCAGGTGCAGGCGTTGCCGGAATAGTGATAGGATTTGGAGCCCAGAGCCTTATCAAGGATATAATAAACGGGACATTTATTCTTTTTGAGCAATGGTTTCAGGTTAATGATATTGTTACCATAAATAATACTTCTGGAGTTGTAGAAAAGTTTAATCTCAGGACTACTGTATTGCGGGACCTGGAGGGGATAGCACATTATATCCCCAATGGCGAGATTAATATCCTGAGCAACAGGACGCATGTATGGGCAAGGGCAATGGTCGAAGTTGGCGTACATTATAAGGAAAACACCGACAGGGTGGTAGAGGTCCTGGAGGAAGTGTTTGATGAGCTGCTGGCCGATGACCAGTTTAAGGATGTTATTCTTGAAAGGCCCCAGATACTGGGGAAGGGCGGAGTCGACAGCCTGGGTGACTCGGCTGTGATGTTTAAGATAATATGCAAGGTTGTCCCGCCAAATCAGTGGGATGTAGGCAGGCAGCTAAGGAAGAGGATAAAAGATAAATTTGATGAAGTTGGAATTGAAATACCTTTCCCATGTACAAATGTCTATATGAGGGATGAAAATAATAAGGCGTAGTCTTTATCTAGCGGACAGCCTCCTCGAAAATATCTCCTCCGTATATATCATAGGCCACAAAAAGCGGAAAGTCTTTGACCTTTATCTTATAAATCGCTTCAGCTCCCAGGTCACTATATGCAGCAGATTCTATACTGAGGACCTTTGAAGAAAGATAGGCAGCTATTCCTCCAGGTGCAGCAAAGTAGACAGCCCCATACTCTGCACACATCTCCTTTAGGCGACGGCTGCGCTTTCCCTTGCCTATCATTGCCTTAAGACCCTTTTCCAGAAGAGGTTGCGTGATGCTGTCCATCCTTGCAGCGGTAGTAGGGCCTACGCTTCCGCTGTGTTTACCGGGAGGCGTGGGAGAGGGCCCTACATAGAATATCGCCATATCTTTAAGACCTAAAGGCAGGGGCCGTCCGGCCTTTATTGAATCCGCCATTCTTTTATGGGCAGCATCCCTTGCTCCGTAGATTATGCCGCTCAGATATACCATATCACCCGACCTGAGCCTATTTATCTTTTCCTTCCCAAGGGGGGTGTCCAGATAAATTATGTCCTGGAATTTTTCCGTATCAGAGTTCGTCGCTTTCGTCATCTTTGAAATATTTGTCTCTTTTAAAATAATTGTCATAAGCCCTGTCGCTCCTGTTCCGCGAGGGCCTTTTCCTGGCTCTGGAACTGAATAGGAGGGCAAAGATTATAAATATTATAAAAAGCCCTATAATGCCGAGCAAAAAGATCAAAAAATATGAAAGGTATTTTCTCTTCCTGCCTTCTATGATTATATTCTTTTCCTCCCCGTACTTTATATTCCATATTGCAATATTGTCATCGCCGATGAGATCTGCATTGGAATTTATTATATTTACCGGGAAATTAACCTGGTAGGTAATATTCAGTATTTCACTATCTGCATTTGCCAGGCCATTCATCCGGCTGTAGTCTGAATTTGAATCTTCCGAAATAAGTGTTTCATCGATTTTCATATCCAGGTAGTCTTCAAAAAACACATCCCGGTAAAAAAAGTAATCGTCTATCTCCATTTTTGCCAGGAACCTCGGTGAGGGATCTTCTGAAAAATCGTCTATTGAAATATGCTTTAGAAAATTTATATCATCAAATGCTGTTTCAGAAGAAAAATGGGTATAACCCTCTTCTTCAAAAGTCTCTATTTCCCCTTCGGGAAGTATCTCAAGCATTTTATTGAAAAGCGACTGATTCTTTTCAAGGGTAACCTCACCCTTTCGGATATATTCTGTCTTAACGGCGATATCTACTGTCCTTGTTCCTGAATAATCTTCATTTAGCTGCGTGTATATGTCTACAAAAGTGGGGTCGCATCCTGAGATGACCGGGATGATGAGAATAATGATAAAAAATAATAAAACTTTTATACCATCTTTCATAATAAAATTTATTCTCATCTCACATTCCGATATTTAAAATATTAACATATCAGTAACCAATATTGTAGAGAAAGTTGTCGGGAGGTCTCTTTATTATCACACCGGAAGCAGTATTTTACCGGTATTTGTATTACAGGCCCGGAGCAGGGAAATTGCTTTATATACTGGGATGGATTTACATATGGGATAAAAGCGATAATAACTGCCGAAAGATAGCAGAATTTTCTGGCAATACCAGCACTAGAACAAATGTCTTGATTACAGGTAACAGCACATGAAAAGTGAGGCTGGATGAAGACCTATCAATCTGACTATAATTCCATATGCAGTATATTAAATTGAATAAATTTAATACAAAAGATAAAATGCATGTTACTATTATCACAGGGATTGACGATAAACTTGTTCTTATAATTATGATTTATTATTTTAGCAGACAGTTTTTATGAATGGATTGTTTATTACATTTGAAGGGCCAGATGGCTCCGGGAAAACCACTCAGATAAAACTTCTTTCTGAATATCTTAAAAAGAAGGGTAGAAAAGTATTGACTACTGTTGAACCAGGCGGGACATCCCTGGGTAAAAAGATAAGGAGCATCCTTCTGGACAGAGAAAACAAAGACATGTCGCCAGGGGCAGAGACCCTGCTCTTCCAGGCCTCCAGGGCAGAGCTTGTCTCAAAGGTGATATCACCTGCGCTTGCATCCGGCATCACGGTCATCTGCGACAGATTCTTTGACTCAACAATAGTATACCAGGGAATAGCCAGAGGCCTGGGAATGGAAAAAATTATTGACATGAGCCTCTGGGCAACCGGAGGGCTGGTACCCGACCTCACCTTTCTTATGCAGCTTGAAGCAGGTCTTGGCGATGAGAGGATATCAAACTCTCTGAGGGAAAGGGACAGGATAGAGATGGAGGAAAAGAGATTCAGGGAGGATATAAACAAAGGTTATCTAAAGCTTGCAAAAAAGTTCAGGGAAAGAATAATACCTGTAGATGCAGGTATGAAAATAGAAGAGATATTTAACTTTATAAAGGAAAAAGTCGATAGCAAAATGGATGAAAAATGAGATGTTTTGACGGACTTGAGTTTCTTTTAGACGATAGCATAAACCAATCAAACATAAACCTCCTCTCGGGCATGTTAGAGGAAGGCCATATATCCCATGCATATCTATTTACCGGCAATGGCGCGGGGAACCTTTACAGGCTGGCACTTTCATTTGCAGCCTGTATAAATTGCCCGGATGGCGGATGCGGAAAGTGTCCTGTATGCAGGGCTACGCTGAAAGGCATCCATCCGAATATCCTTACAGTAGAGCCTGGCGGGAACATCCTCAGGGTGGAGGAGATATCGAATCTTCAAAAATTTATGGGCATGAGCGCATATGGTCCGGGAAGAAAGATATGTATTATAAAGGAAGCAGAGCTAATGAATAAGGAAGCATCAAACAGGCTGCTCAAAACGCTGGAAGACCCAGCTGATCCTGAATCCGTTTTTATATTACTTTCTGAAGATATATCATCCATGCTTCCGACGATTGTATCGCGGTGCCTGGTGTATAAATGGAATATTGAATTTGCTAAAATTAAAGAAGCAGACACAAATTTCAGGGTTATGGAGAAATATATTGATGAAGGGCTTAAGGAAATAATGGCTGACAGTGAGATAACGCCATCATTACCGGATCTTTCAATACGCATAATAGAAATATTAAAAAAAATGGAGGAAGGCATGAAGACGGATCTGGAAAAGGAGGCAGCCTTAATTGAAAAAAGTGGATATGCAGGGGATGATATCGAGGGGTATGTCTCAATTCTTAAATCGAGGCACAAAAGGAAGCTAGCAAAATTCAGAAAGTTGGGCATAAGCAATGTTTTTGATATAATATCAGCCTGGCTGGAAGATATTATCCTGGTGAAGATGGGATCAGACAGGGAAAGATTGAATTTTATAAAGAATTATAATTATATTGATAACAGTTTAAAAGCAGTCAGGATGGACGAAGTACTCAGGCTTATGGGAAATATAGAGAAAAACAGGATGCACCTGGGGTATTCTATAAATCCTGAACTGGCCCTGGATAATATTTTCCTCCAGATTAAAAAATTAAAAAGCCAGGAGTAATGTCGATGGCGCTGATGACAGGAATAATATTTAAAAAGAATGATATGGTTCATTATTTTGATCCTGCCGGGATAAGAGTAGAGGTAGGAGACAAGGTAATATGCCATCTTGAAGGTGCCCTTGAAATTGGAGAAGTAACCGTTCCGGTTCTTGATGTGAAAGAAAAGGATATAACTTCTCCGCTGAAAAAAATAGTCAGGAAAGCAACATATTATGATCTCTCTGTAGATGACCTGAACAGGTCAAGAGAGCAAGAGGGTTTTAAAAAATTTAACGAGCTTTCACAGGGGAATAATCTGGCAATGAAACTTGTAGATGTCCATGTTATGTTTGATAAGAGCAAGATGATATTTTTCTTTACAGCTGAGAAAAGAATAGATTTCAGGGATATGGTAAAGAAGCTTGCTTCCAATTTTAAGATAAGGATTGAGCTGAGGCAGATCGGAGTAAGGGATGAGGCCAAGATAATAGGAGGGCTGGGCCCATGCGGAAGGGATCTTTGCTGTAAGAGCTTCCTTACTGATTTTGAGTCTATTTCCATAAAAATGGCAAAGGACCAGAACCTGCCCTTAAATCCCCTTAAAATATCGGGGATCTGCGGAAGGCTTATGTGCTGCCTCAGGTATGAATACGACTCATATCAGGAATTTCTTGTAAAGGCCCCCGAACCCGGAGTAAAGGTAAAATCTCCCCACGGTGAAGGGATAGTGTGCGGCTACGAGCCTTTAAAAGATTCCCTGGTATTATATCTTAAAAACGCAAGCAAGAAATCTGTGCCGCTTTCCGAAGTAGAAGTGACCGGTGAAAAGGTGGAGCTTAATGAATTCGGGGAACCCTGTGATGTAGATTATGTAAGGGCACAGGAAGATTCTGAAGATAATGCAGATACAGATACTGATGCAGATAAAAGTCCCGGTAAAAATGGGGGCCATAAGGGTAAGGGATTGTTCGGAAGATCAGGAAAAGGGAACAGAAATAATCAGGAGAAAAACCGGAGAAAAAAATAAAGCCGGAAGATTTTCTGAATATAAATAAGGAATATTCTGCCGATGTAGCTCAACTGGCAGAGCAGCTCATTCGTAATGAGCAGGTTACCGGTTCAAGTCCGGTCGTCGGCTCCAATCACCAGTTTTGTTTCTGCCTTGATACCTTGATTATTCTAATATATCATTATCCACATTATAATTATATTTGCTTAATATGTTGGCTGTTATAAAAATGGCAGCTGGCATTATTTTAAATTTTTCTTAAACTGATATCATCCCGTTGCCGGGCAATGATAATAGGAGATAAAATATGCTGATCAGGGAGTTTAGGGCAAGACTGGTTAGATATCTATCAGGGATGCTTGAAGAAGCTGTTCCTGATGGCCTGACAGTGGAGGAGCCAAAAAATAAGAAATTCGGAGATCTTTCCACAAATGCAGCCATGGTGCTTTCTCCAGTGATGGGAAAGAGCCCGATGGAGATTTCTTCGATTATTACAGACGGGATATCTGATTGGGAAGAAGTGGAGAATATAAGGACTGTAAGACCCGGCTTTATCAATTTTGACCTGAGGGAAAAATTCATAATAGGCGCCCTGGGTGAAATTGGCGGGCAGAAGGAAGGCTACGGGACCAATAACAGCGGAAATGGCATAAGAATACACCTTGAATATGTAAGCTCCAACCCCACGGGGGATCTTCACATAGGCCACGGCAGGTGGGGGGCTCTCGGGGATGCCATGGCTAACATTTACATGGCAAATGGATACACGGTATCCAGGGAATATTATGTAAACGACTACGGGAGCCAGGCAGCAAAATTTGCCGAGTGCGCTGCAGCTCTTTATCTTAAGCATTTTGGATATAAATCAGGATATCCTGAAGACGGTTATCCGCCTGATGCGGTTTCCATAGCCGTGGACAGGCTTATAGAAACATCAGGAAAAATATTTATTGATGAAGAGGGGAGGCTGTCAGAAACCGGAGCT
Organism: uncultured Actinomycetota bacterium; assembly: GCA_964563645.1. GTDB lineage: Bacteria > Actinomycetota > Humimicrobiia > Humimicrobiales > Humimicrobiaceae > M55B120. The sequence goes on from CAZLXJ010000001.1 coordinate 20,595, forward strand.
TTTAAAAAGAAGATAATAAATACAATGGTGGACCGGATAGCAGAAACTCTGGAGAAGATGGACGTCAGGTTTGATAACTGGTTTTATGAGAGCAGCCTTTACAGGGAGGGTAATTTACAAAGGATTTTAAGGTTTTTGAAAGAAAAAGACCTGGTATATAAGGATGACGAAGCACTCTGGTTCAGATCTTCCGTATACGGGGATGAAAAGGACAGGGTTGTTGTCAGGAGCGGGGGAGAACCCACATATTTTGCTTCTGATATAATGTATTTGGAGGATAAAACCAGGAGGGGATTTGACAGGATAATATATATACTGGGAGCAGACCACCACGGGTATGTGGACCGGCTGATGGCTATTGGTAAAGCACTGGGGGCCGGAGGAGAAAAGCTGGTGGTGATAATTGGCCAGCTTGTAAATATTGTAAAGGACGGAATGGCTGTCAGGATGTCAAGGCGGAAGGGAAAGGTCTATACACTCAGGGACCTGATAGATGATGTGGGAAAAGACGCAGTAAGGTATTTTTTTACAAGCATATCATGTGATACACCAATGGATTTTGATATAGCTCTGGCCAGGCGGAAATCAAACCAGAACCCCGTGTACTATATACAGTATGCCCATGCAAGGATAGAAAGTATTTTTAAGAAAATAGAACAGGAAGAGCCCGGAGGTATTTCAGGGGATGATATAAACGTTGACAGCATCGACTTTTCTGGTATCAAGATAAAAAGCAGAAGCGAAAAGGAAATAGCAAAGGTGCTCCTTATGTATCCGGATGCAGTTTTTAATAGCTGCCAGAACAATGCACCCCATATATTATCGCAGTATCTTTTGAGGCTGGCTGCAGAGTTTCATCAATTTTACAATAAGCACAGGATAATAGAAGTAAGGGATGGCATGGCTTCTGTTAACCGTTCAAGGCTCGCTCTGGTTTTGCTGGTCCGGCAGGTCCTTAAGAATGCTCTGAAAATATTGAATATTTCTGCTCCGGAAAAAATGTAGTGTAGTATATAATTATCTACTGAGATCAACCCTGTCAAAGACAATAGGAGATGAGGTTTCAGATGAAGGGTAAAAATATAAAAAAGATAAACATAGGAATGATAGGATTCGGGTATATTGCCCACGGCGTATTCGAACTTATTTCAAGCCAGAAGGAATACATTGCAAAAAAGATAGGAAGGCAGCTTGATATAATAAGGATAGCCGAGAAGGATCCCGGGAAAATAAGAAAAATCCCGGCGGATATGGTCGGTAATATTAAAGTCTCATCAGATGCGGCAGATGTCTGCAGCGATCCGGAAGTCGATATAGTGGTGGAACTTATAGGGGGCATAGAGCCGGCATTCGACTTTGTTAGCGCTGCCCTGGCTGCAGGCAAGTACGTGGTAACCGCAAATAAGGACCTTATGGCAAACCGGGGGAAAGAGCTCTACAGGATAGCGGAAAAGAATAACGTCGACATACTGTTTGAGGCAAGCGTCCTCGGAGGGATACCGATAATAGGCCCTCTCAAGACCACGCTGGCATCAGACAGAATATATAAAATAGTCGGGATTGTAAACGGTACTACCAATTACATACTGACCAGGATGGAAAAAGACTCCCTTTCTTTTGACCAGTCACTGAAATCCGCACAGGATATGGGATATGCCGAAAAGGCAAATCCATCTTCCGATATAGAAGGATATGACGCAGTATACAAACTGGCGATACTGTCATCAATAGCATTCAACTCAAGAGTGACCCCCAAAGATGTTTACAGGGAAGGTATTACAAAAATTACGTCAAGCGATATAGAATTTGCCAGGGAAATGGGTTACAGCATAAAGCTTCTGGCTATTGGGACAGATGAAGATGGAGTAATATCTGCAAGGGTTCATCCATCACTTATACCGGGAGACCATATACTGGCTTCAATAGAAGATGTTTTCAATGCCGTATATGTTTACGGAAAATATATTGACCGCATAATGAGTTATGGCCGGGGGGCAGGGGACAGGGCTACTTCCAGCTCGGTTGTGGGAGATATAATTAATATAGCCCGCAATTTTAACCGTGAGAGGAAGGGAATAATCTACGGGTGCACATGTTTTGAAAACAAAAAGATTAGATCCATGGACAGCACTATATCAAAATTTTACCTTGCAATGGATGTAATTGACCGTCCCGGGGTCCTGGCAAAGATAGCATCAGTTTTTGGGAAACATGATGTCAGCATAAACTCAATGGTCCAGAAACAGACAGATGTCCCCGATGGTGCAAAGCTTATTTTTATTACCCATATGGTGAAAAATAAAGACCTGTACCTATCAGTGGAAAAGTTAAAAAAACTGGATGTAGTGAGGAGTATAAATAGCATAATAAGAGTCGAAGACCTGGATTAGGTAATTTTCCTGATGTTCATACCCCGGATATTTTCTTAAATTCCTCCCTCAGGCTGCCGTAAAGGGACCTGTATACCCGGTAGTATTTATTATATTTTTCAACATTTTCATTTTTCGGTCTTGTAGTGGTGACTTCCTTTATAATCAATCCAACAGCTTTTCTTACATCTTCGTATATGCCTGCACCTACACCGGCAATTATTGCAGCTCCGTAAGAAGGTCCTTCACTTACATTCAATGTTACTACCCGTGTATTAAAAATGTCAGCAGTAATCTGCCTCCAGAGCTCTGATCTGGCCCCTCCTCCGAAAAGTACTATCTTTTCTGAAGTTATCCCCAGTTCCTTCATGAGGTTAAGGCAGTCGTACTGGGAAAAAGAAACCCCTTCCATTACTGCCCTGGAAAAGTGCCTCTGATTGTGCAGGTAGGAAAGCCCGAAAAATACGCCTCTTGCATCCGGGTCTGCATACGGAGTCCTCTCTCCGGATAGATATGGCAGGAATATAAGGCCTTCCGACCCCGGGGGTGATTCTTCTGCCTGCTTATTCAGGAGCTCGTAACCTGAAAGCTCACTGTATTTTTCTTTTATTGTATCAGATACTCCGAAATTATCATGGTACCACTTATATGAACCGGCTGCTGCAAGGGTCACTCCCATGAGGTGCCATGCTCCCCGGACGGCGTGGCAGAAGCAGTGTAGCCTTCCCTCCGGATCATATACAGGTGAATCCGAGTGGGCAAAAACCACCCCTGAAGTTCCCAGGTAATCCGAGATCATACCCTCATAAACTATTCCGGAACCCACTGCACCGCCTGCCTGGTCGCCTGCTCCTCCCGCAATGGGAGTACCCTGCAGCAGGCCTGTCAGCAGGGAAGCTTCTTTAGAAACACGGGAAGATATATGCTCTGACTCATATACAGGCGGCAGAAGGCCCCGGTCTATGGACAGCCCGTTGATTATTGCATCTGACCAGGTCCTTTTCTCTATATCCATAAGGATGGTGCCTGATGCGTCTGATACTTCAGTGGCAAATGTACCGGAGAGCCTGTACCTTATATAGTCTTTGGGAAGAAGTATCTTTACGACCCTGCTGTAGTTTTCAGGTTCTATCTGCCTGAGCCATAATATTTTGGGTGCCGTAAACCCGGTAAGTGCCCTGTTAAACGAGAGTTTTACAAACTCTTCCTCACCGCCGAAGGTTCTGTATATATCTTCACACTGGTCTTTTGTCCTCTGGTCGCACCACAGAAGCGCCGGCCTTATTACTTTACCATCTTTATCCAGAAATACCGATCCGTGCATCTGTCCGGAAAGGCCTATGGCTGAGATATCACCCGGGTCTATATTTGATAAGCTAAGTACTTCCTTAACAGTAGCAATTGCTGCATCCCACCAGCTTTCAGGGTCCTGTTCCGCCCAGCCCGGTTTTGGAGTATCCATGGGGTACTCTTTTGTGGCCGAGGAAATCAATTTACCATTCCTGTCTATAAGAATGCACCTGGTAGAAGTTGTTCCAATGTCAAAACCCATAAGATATTCCATTGGTTCTCCCGCTTCAGTAAGTTTATAATAAGAAAATTTTTAAGATTTAAATATTTCTCTTTTTTAAAGTTACTAAGCACCCATTATATACTCATTCAATATAGACTCCAGATATTCCTGTCTTCCTGAAGGGTTATCTATGGTTTCGAGCCCCAGAGCATATTTTTCGAGGGATTTAAAATTGGTATTTTTTTCTGATATCTTCTTTCCTATTCCGCTGCTGTAGCTTTCATATTTTTTTGAAATAAAATCTTTTAGTATCCCGTCTTCTATTATCCGGTGGGCCGCCTTTAAGCCTTTTGCAAAGCTGTCCATTCCGGCTATATGGGCGTAGAATATGTCATCGGGCCTGTAAGAAGCCCTTCTCACTTTAGCATCAAAGTTAAGTCCGCCCTTTTTAAAACCTCCCATCTCCAGTATCTCGAGCATGCAGAAGGTTGTAGAATAAATATCTGTAGGAAACTGGTCCGTATCCCATCCGAGAAGCATATCGCCCTGATTGGCATCCACTGAACCGAGCATTTCATTTATCCTGGCAAATCTCAGGTCGTGCTGGAAGGTATGGCCTGCAAGCGTGGCATGGTTTGATTCTATGTTAAATTTAAAGTCCCTGTCCAGACCGTATGATTTTAAGAAGGCAAGTGCCGAAGCTGCATCGAAATCGTATTGGTGCTTTGTCGGCTCTTTTGGTTTGGGTTCTATCAGAAGCTGTCCCTCAAATCCTATCTCTTTTGCATAATCAGCTGCCATCTGCATAAAGAACGCCATATTATCCAGCTCTAAACCCATGTCCGTATTTAGAAGTGTTTCATATCCTTCCCTGCCTCCCCAGAAGACATAGCCTGCGCCTCCCAGCTCCATGGTAATTTCCATAGCTTTTTTTACCTGTGCTGCCGCGAAGGCAAATACATCAGCATTGCAGCTGGTCGCAGCCCCATGCATAAACCTCGGGTTAGTGAAAAGGTTGGCCGTACCCCATAAAAGCCTGGTTCCCGTATCGGACATCATCTTCTTTATGAGTTTTACTATCCTGTCAAGATTTTTATTGGTTTCTGCAAGGGTATCGCCTTCCGGCGCTATATCCCTGTCATGGAAACAGAAGTACCCTATACCCAGCTTTTGCATGATCTCAAAGGCTGCATAAACCTTCTCTTCTGCAATTTTCATCGGCGAAGAACCGCTAAGCCATGGCCGCTCCATCGTATCCGCCCCGAAAGGATCGCTGCCTCCATAACCCATGGTATGCCAGTATGCCATCGAAAATTTCAGATGTTCTTTCATGGTTTTGCCGCCTACAGTCTGGTCTGCATTATACTGTCTGAAGCACGGTTCTTTTTTAAACCTGTCTTCGGAGTACTCTATTCTGCCTGTATCCGGGAAGTATTCCTTCATAACAAATCCCTCCAAATTTATAAAAATGCTTATTTTAATTATGGCATAAAGATTAACAATATTTAACACCAAAAGCATTTAACAGCTGTCATAACGGCTGTAAATTAAAAAATTCAGATATAACATAACATGCAGCTCCCAGTGCACCTACCTCGTCGCCAAGTTTTGTGTATTGGATTTCAGTTTCTTTCTTGATTCTTGGCAGCGAAATTCCGTTTACTTTTTTTCTGATATTATTTAAAAAATCTTTTCCAGCATTGATGAAAATACCCTGTATTATAATGATCTCTGGATCATATAAAAGGATTATATTGGAGATCCCTATAGCAAACCATTTAGCCACATCTTCTAAAATCTCAAGAGCAAGAGGGTCATTTTTTTTATAGGCATCAAATATATCATCAATATTTATATTTTCAGGTTTATCCTTATTAAAGACCAGCGAGGAAGGATATCTTTTATAGCCTTCCACGGCCATCCTGAGCATCCTTCTGGTAGAGACCATTGCCTCGAAGCACCCCTTTGCACCGCATGAGCATATCTCATCACTTTCCGGACTTAAAGTTATGTGTCCGACTTCTCCAAATAAATTATGGTCGCCTCTTTTAATCTCATTATCCATTATTACCCCTGAGCCCAGTCCCTTTCCGGCTTTAAGGGCTACAATATCTTTTTTCCCCTGTGCGATACCCGCAATTTTTTCTGCAATAGCCTGAAACCTGTTATTGTTGTCAATATATAAAGGTATTCTGTCAGGAAGATGTTTAAGTACGTTCTCTTTTAATTTTACATTACTTCCCCATGATGGAAAGTGGGGTGAAAATATAACCGTGCCCTCCCTGTAGTTTGTTATGCCGTAAGGGCCTATTGCGAGACCTATGACCTTTTTCCGGTCAAGAGATGCTTCCCCCACGACCTGTTCATAAGAGTCTATTATCTTCTTTAAAATGGAATCAAACTTTTCATTAGTTTTTAATTTTATAATAATCTTTTTTATTATTTCACCATCAAGATTGGTAACAACAGACATAAGTCTGTTCGCAGAAATATCTATACCGACAGCAAATCCGCCATTTTTATTGAATTTAAAAATACTGGGTCTTTTACCGCCGATTTCTGTAGAAGTGCCCTTACCCATATTGGATACAAGTCCCTTAACTGCATAATAATTCATTATTTTCATTAGTGTGGTCTTGCTAAGTCTGGTTTTCCGGGACAGTTCTGCAACAGAGATCTCCCCGGATGTCCTGAGTATATTCAGTATAGCCATCCTGTTGATGTATTTGAGGGTTTTTGGTTTTCTTATAACGTCCATATATTTTTAATAAAATAAATATTTTTTTACATATTATAAGATAAAAAACAAAATTATATAAGATAAAAAATTGAATTATTTAATTAAATTTTAAAACTTCTTGACAAAACTATGTAAGTATTATAATTTTGAAAAGCGGCGGTGAATCTCCAGGGTTGTTCAACTTATTGATAAAATAGCTAAGAGATTAAAAAGAGATGGGAGCGATATGAGCGGAAATTTATCTTTAAGCGAAGCAATTGATAAGCTTACAAAGGAACCACTTGACCAGCTTAAAAAATCTTTGATGACCTTTGACCGTGATCTGGCAAAGGATTCTATAAATAAAATAATCGCTGAAAAAATAGACCCCAATACTGTACTGGAAGTGGTCACTACCACCATGAAGGTTATTGGAGATGCATTTGCAAGGGAAGAAATTTTTCTTCCCGAACTTTTTGCGGCAGCTGATACCATGCAGGCAGTTATGCCGGATATA
>CAZLXJ010000002.1:0-42234 GCA_964563645.1 uncultured Actinomycetota bacterium
TTCCGGCAGCGTCCCGTCGTCAAATATATCTATATCTATTTCAAATAACTTTTGCCCTTTCCTGTCCCTGAAAAGTGATTTGCCCTTCTGGACAGAATCTGCATCAAGTGCTGAAGCTATCACTCCCATAAACTGTGCCGATACCAGTGGATCCATTACTATATTCATCCTGCCTGATTTTATCTTTTTCCCTCCCAGTATTGCCAGCGACCTTTCTGCTGCTTTTTCCGCTATCTCAACAATATTTATCCCTGACGGGTTCCTTGCTATCCCGAAATAATCCCCGGTTGACACGTCGCTACCTTCCCTTGAAATAGCGCTAAGATACATCATTGAGATAGTGCTGCTGTAACTTCCGGAAAAACCGTTAGAATTCAGGATGCATACTTCGGAGAGTGCATCGCCATAGTTGAGATCGGCTACTGCAGTTATCCTCTTATCTACTTTTTTTGTAGCCGATTCAAGTTCTACAGCCATTTTTATCTTATCTTTTATGCTTACATCAAGAAACCCGCCGTCAAAAAGGTCCCTGTTTTTTAACAGTCTGCCGCTTATCCTAAAATCCCGTGCGGTAGGAAGATATTTTAACAGGTCTCTTCCGGTAACTTCTGAATTTGCAATGGCCTTTTCTACTGCATCCCTTACAGCCCCTTCTTCCATTACTGATGTACAGGCATAACCTACCGAATGGTCCCTGAAAACCCTTATGCCTATTCCTGTCGAATCGGAGAATGAAAGACTTTCAATATTGCCATTAAAAACTTCTATGTCATTCTCAACTTCCCTTGCGGCAAAAATCTCCCACTGGTCCACCTCTCCTGCCGGTATCAATGCCGCTGTCTTCTCGCAGTTCCTCTCAAGTTCCTTTGTCTTTAAACCTGTACTTTTATTTTCTTTCATAATAACTTTGTGCCTGAAATCATCCGCCCGTTCCCCCGACGGTCATTCTGCTCACTTTGATAGTCGGCTGCCCCACCTCATTTGGTACCGACTGTCCCTGCTTCCCGCAGAAACCCGGAGCAAAATCAAGATCATCGGCTACCGCTTCTATTTTTTTCAATATTTTGGGACCGTTTCCTATAAGGGTTGCCCCCTTTATGGGTGCGGTAATCCTTCCTCCTTCAATCAGATATCCCTCGCTTATGCCGAATACAAAATCCCCTGTTGCAGGATCTACCTGTCCCCCCGCGAATTCCTTTGCATATATCCCCCTCTTAACGGAAGAAATAAGGTCATCCTTTTTATTGCTGGCAGGTGCTATATATGTATTGGACATCCTTGGTATCGGAATATGCCTGTATGACTGCCTGCGGCCGTTGCCCGTAGGCTCCCTTCCCATCTTTATTGAAGTCCTGAGGTCATATATAAAGCTTTCGAGAACTCCTTCCCTTATAAGGACAGTTTTCTGTGACGGGATACCTTCTCCGTCAAACTTATAGGAACCCCAGTGGTATGGCATGCCGGAATCATCTATTGCAGTCACCGCACCTGTTGCTATCTTTTTTCCGGTCATGTCCTTAAAAACTGTAGCATCCCTGAGTACCGCATCAGCTTCCAGCCCATGGCCGCATGCTTCATGAAATATAACTCCCCCGAAAGCTGGCCCTATCACAACCGGCAATTCACCTGAAGGCGCATCGACTGCATCAAGCATCGTAACCGCTATTTTTGATGCCTGCTCCGCTGTACTCCTGCAGGCTTTCCCTTCGAGTATTTCAAATCCTGCAGTCCCTGCAAGGGATTTATAACCGGTTCTTATCTCGCCATCTTTCTTTGCAACAGCATTTACGGACAGAAATACCTTCACTGCTTTCTGGTGTGAGCTTTTTCCGAATGAGTTTACCGTATATACTTCCTGTTCGACATCGGATATTGCAGCCGTTACCTGTATTATTTTTTTATCAAAATGGCGGCACAGGTTATCAATGTTTAAGAGGATTTTTTTCTTTGAGAGTGCCGGAGTGTCTGAGGGATATTTTTTGACCGTTATATTATATCTACCTGGGGAGGCCTTTATATTCCTGTTAAGATCAAGCACCCTTCCCCGGCCGGAGCTTTTCCCTGCAGCACTTAAGATTTCCGCAGCTTTTATAAGTCTTTTTTCTTCCAGGGAGTCAATATATCCATAAAAGGTGCTTTCGCCCTTCCACATCCTCAGGCCGCAGCCGTAATCAAATCCGCTATTGGAATTCTCTATCTTACTGTCTTCCAGCCTTATTGAATTGCTTATGTTTCTCTGGACGTATATCTCTGAAAAGGATGCTCCTCCGGAATTTAGCACATCCAAAATCTTAATGGCAGTTTTATTGTCTATCAATATCTAAAACCTGTCTATGAAAGTGAATCTTCTACTTTTTTTGCAGTTTTTTTACCTTTTTTAACAGCCCTGTCCACCTTTTTCTTTGCCTTTTCTGTTTCTGCTTCCACATTCTTTATAGCCTTATGAATAACTTCCCTGCTGCTGTCCAAAATTTCTTTTCCCGCATCTTTTGCCTGTGCAAACTTTGTTTTTGCAGTTTCCAGTCCTCCCCTGCTTTTTCCAATAAACTCTTCGCCTTTTTCAACAAGTTCTTTCCGTGTCTCTTCCCCGCTTTTGGGAGCAAGCAGCACTCCGGCTAAGAAACCGGCTGCAGCACCGACTAAAAGAGCGGCCATTATCCCAGGTGTATAATTTTTATTTCTTTGATTCATTCCGGATTTCTCCTTTTTTTTAGATAATTACTATTTATTGCTCTTCATCTTCAGAACCAGCATTCTTAATGCCGTTTATTATCCCGGCAGAACCGCTTATAAGCTTGACTATCGGGCTTGTCAGTAAAATCCTTGCAAGCCTTATTACTTTTTCCAGCTGTTCCACTATTGAGGCTATGCTACCGGTGAGGTCTGAAATGGACCCAACCTCTGTATTGAGATGAGTTATAGTATCGTTTAGCTTTTCTATCATGGGCAGCAGGCTCTTGCTCAACTTATCCGCCATAGACCTTATCCTGTTAATGAGCCTGAAAAGCGGGATGGCTACAATAATGGCTGCAACAGCAAAAGCAGAAATAAGTATTATTGCTGCAAGTCCGACAATCTCTAATAATGTCATAATCTAAACCTCTTGGATCCTGGTATAAACATACAGGTATTATTATATATATTTAAGGTCTTTTATTCAAAAAATAATAAATCTAATCTATAATAAGCAATAAGCAGGAGCTCAGGCTCCGTTAAATTAAATCCGGAAAGGCATTTATCTAAGATGGAAAACAGAAAATACACAGCTACGGCTTATGCTTTAATGATTGTTATAATGACACTTATGTTTGCATCATCCTGCAGCCCTGCTGCGCCCGGCATTATTGAGGAAAGTGAGGATGAACAAACACCTGCCGGAGAAGAGGTCGAACAGATAGAAGAAGCGATCGAGGAAGAATATATTGAAGTAGTAGATTATGAAAATGCAAAGGCGGGTGCAGAGCTGTACGGGTACATTCCATCTTATCTCTGTACCGATACTGATAATTATGTAAGTATAGAAGTCACAAACACCTCGGATTTTACCTGGCGCGCAGATGGTCCCAACAGCGTAAGGTTGAGCTACCATTATTTCGGCCAGGATGTCGATTATGTCGAATATGACAGTAATATACGAACCGTGCTCCCGGAAAATCTGGAACCTGGCGGGACCGCAACCGTGGATGTCCTTATAAACGACATTGAGAATCCAGGAAAATATGTTATCCAGATAGACCTTGTCCTGGAGGGTTACTACTGGTTTTCATCAAGAGAAGTACAAATGATAGAAGGAAATGTATATTTTAACAGCTGCATGGATCAACGTTAGTGTTTAAACCATTTTAAGCAGCGGCAATCTTCCTGCATCTGTCTCGATCATTTCTGCTCTTACAGCGATATTGTAGTTGTTCAGCCGGGCACAGAATTGTATATCTTCCTGCAGTCCTATTTTTCTCAGCGCACATGCGCTTGCTGATTTCTCCAGGGCATTTTTCATGCTCTTTTCACCCAGAACTACTGACAGTGCCGCCATCGCACTATCGCTGTAATCAAATTTTGCAGACTTTGACAGAATATATTTAACAGCCATTCCTGCTATATACACGTCATCATAGGCTATCCTCCCCATTTCGCCCGAACAGAGGAGGAGAATATCCCTTTCCTTCCCCATAGTATAACCCAGGATCTTATCCATGGTATACCTGAAATTGAGTGCCGATAGAGAAAAAATAGCGGGAGAAAATCCAGCCTTTAAAAATGTTTCTGTCCCGTTTGTGGTCTTAAGTATCACTTCCCTTCCCGGAAGCTCCATTCCGGAAAACTCCAGCGGGGAATTACCGTAATCAAATCCCCGGGGCGGAAGACCTTCCTGTTCGCCGCATAAAAGCCTCTCCGGAAAGATGTCTTTTAAGCTGTGTGCCAGTTCAATAGTAGGCGCTATTATAATGTTTTGTACGCCGCTCCCAAAAAGTGCAGCAATGGTAGAGGTTGCCCTTATGACATCTATTACCGCGCAAACAGAAGAGTTTATATCAGCTTTAAGGCTGTCCGGAGAAAAATTATTTGAAAAAACCGCATCTACTACCAAAAGTACGTACCTCCCCTATAGCTTGAACTTTTCTCCCGTAAGGCTTTCATAAGCGGCAATATATCTTTCAGTGGTCTTTTTTATTATTGCATCGGGCAGCTTCGGAGGATTCGAATTGCGGTCCCAGCTGGTTGACATCAGATAATCCCTTACAAACTGTTTATCATAACTATCCTGGTCCCTGCCCGGTTTATATTCATCCAGCGGCCAGAAACGTGAAGAATCAGGTGTCAGCACTTCATCAGCAAGTATTATTTTATCATCTTCTGAAGCACCAAACTCAAATTTTGTATCTGCAATTATTATCCCCCTCCTCATTGCATATTCTGATGCCTTCATATAAAGCTCTATACTCTTTTCCTGCAGATAATTTATTGTTTGGGCTCCAAATATTTTCTTGGCCCTTTTTATTGTAATAGTAACATCATGTCCCTTTACTTCCTTTGTCGAAGGAGTAAAAACCGCCTCTGGAAGCCGGTCGCATTTCTCCAGATTCTTTGGGAGTTTCAGGTCGCCTATCTTTCCTGTTTTACTGTATTCTTCCCATCCTGAACCTGTTATATACCCCCTCACAACACATTCTATCGGATAGATTTTTACCTTTTTCACTATTACAGACCTGCCGCTGAGTGTCTCACCGTACTTTTTTAAAGATTTTGGAAACTTTTCCACATCGGCCTCCAGCAGATGATTGTCTATCACATACTTAAGGTAATTAAACCAAAAAACAGAAATCCTGTTTAAAATAATCCCTTTTAGCGGTATAAGCGATCCCAGTATATAATCAAAAGCCGAAATACGGTCCGTGGTAACGATCAACAGCTCATTATTGAACGAGAAGATCTCCCTGACCTTTCCGCTTGCTATCTTTTTCATCCCGGGTATTTCCACCCCTCCAACAAGTTTCATATTAACCTCCAGATATCATTTGCAATCTATTTTCTTTAATATCCTCAAATAAAAACTTATCAACTCTGTTGTTATATCCTCAAGAAGCCGTGGAGCATTCCTTACGGCCTCTTCAAGCTGCATAGGTTTCTTAACTACTGAAAAATTTCCGCAAAAAAGCGGAGAGTGCTCTTTTTTTATATCTTTCCTTCCTGTAATAATAGACCCGTTTATGGTAATTACGGGTACATCGTGTTTTAAAGCAAGCTTTGCAACCCCGAAGGGGCTCTTTCCGTAGAATGTCTGCTCGTCCATTGATCCTTCACCCGTTATTACCAGATCTGCTCCCATTATCTTTTTTTCAAGGCCTGTTATCTCTGCCACGATATCTGCCCCGGGTCTAAGCGCTGCTCCTGCAAACGCAACCAGACCCGCTCCCAGTCCCCCTGCGGCTCCCGCACCCGGTATACTGGATACATCAATTCCCAGTTCACTTGATACTACGCGCGCAAAATTCTTAAGGCCCCTGTCAAGTTCTCTAACCATACCGGGATCTGCTCCCTTCTGGGGACTATACACATATGCAGCCCCCTTCCTTCCATAAAGGGGATTGTCGACGTCTGAGGCTACTTCAATTTCAGCTGCAGGCAGAAGGCCGTTTACGCTGCCGGTTTTTATTTTTTTCAGCCTTGAAAGCTGACTGCCCCCGTATCCCAGCACTTCCCCTCTGCTTCCGATAAACTCATATCCAAGGGCCTGGGCCATGCCCATCCCAGCATCGTTTGTTGCGCTTCCTCCTATTCCCACGATTATCTTTTTACTACCCATTTCCAGGGCCTTTTTTATTAACTGTCCGGTTCCGTAAGTCGTGGTCAACATTGGATTTCTTCTGTCTCCGGGAACAAGCACATAACCGGAAGCAGCCGACATCTCGATAACAGCCGTATCTTCTATCATCCCGAACTCCGCCCTGACCTTACCGCCAAGAGGGCCCGTCACATCAATCTCTACAATTTTTCCCCCCAGGCTTTCTACAAGGGTCCCTACCGTTCCCTCTCCGCCATCAGCCATGGGATTTACCCTCACTTCTATGGAAGGTTCAACCTTCTTGATTGTTTTTGAGATTATGGCGCAAACCCTGGTTGCAGAGAGGCTTCCCTTATATTTATCAGAAGCTACTACTATAATCATGTCGGTTCCGGAATCCTTATCCTTATTATTTTACTAGTTTATAATAGCATCTTTCAGTGCCCTTGAGCACGGGCATTTTCTTTCTCCTCTTATCTTTTCAATAGACCTGAATAGAAGTTCCCTTACCTTCTCATTATTTTTATTAAAAACCTTCACCACTTCCTCCAGGGTCACAGGCTTTATATCGGGGTGGCTCTCCAGACCAGCATCATAATCCGTGATAAGGGATATATTTGCATAACATATCTGTTGCTCCCTTGCCAGGTAGTTTTCCGGATACTGTGTCATATTGACCACTTTCCATCCCATAGACGAAAACCATTTGCTCTCTGCAGATGTACTGAATCTCGGTCCCTGGATGACTACAACGGTTCCGCTGCCGTGGTATTCTATGCCGAGTTCTTCCGCGCTCTCTGAAATTATTTTTCTAAGATCCGGGCAGTAAGGCTCCGCCATGGATATATGGACTGTTTCCGGACCGTCATAATAAGTATCCTTTCGTCCCCACGTCCTGTCCACAAACTGGTCGCATATTACAAAGTGTCCCGGTTTTACATCAGGCTGAAGGCTTCCGGATGCACACGGGCCAAATATATATTTTACTCCCAGTTTTTTCATTGCAAATATATTTGCCCTGTAATTTATCATATGGGGCGGAATATCATGATTTCTTCCGTGCCTGGGCATGAAGGCCACCCTTTTTCCCCCGACCTCTCCCAGGACTACCTTATCCGAAGGATCGCCGTACGGCGTAGTGACTTCTACTTCTTCTGTGTCTTTAAGAAATGAATAGAAACCAGACCCTCCGAATACTCCAACTTCGGCATTAATTCTTTCCGGCATCTCAATTCCTTCCATTATATAGTATTTATATTAATAAAATCCTATAATTCATCACACCGCTGCCTCAATAGATCTGAAATTGCCACCCCGGGCCTCGCTCCGAAATGGGTTATGACTGCAGCTGCAGCCAGATTTCCCATTCTTCCGCATATATCCACCTGCCTGTTATTTATATATCCATGCAAAAAACCTGCCGCATACATATCACCTGCTCCTGTGGTATCTACAATCTCAATATTTCTCTCCGGCTCTATATCGTACCGCCTGCCGCTGCTGATCACTACAGATCCGGATTCTCCGCGTGTAAGGGCAAATATTTTATCATATTTTTTGCAGGCATCTGCCGCATCTTCAAATCCTGAAGACTGAAAAAGCATCTTTATCTCGTCTTCATTTGCAAAAATGATGTCTATGTCCTCTGCCAGAAGCCTCATAAATTCTCTCCGGTGTCTTTCAACACATAATGTATCCGATAGGGTAAGCGCTATCCTGCCGCCGCTTTTTCTGGATAGCCCAACAGCTTTTGCAAACGCTTTTCTGGCACTTTCACTATCCATAAGGTAGCCTTCCAGGTATACTATTTCTGAATTATATATTGTATCCCCATCAATATCCCGGGGTTCCAGGGCACCCGATATTCCCAGACATGTATTCATGGTCCTCTGTGCGTCTGGAGTGGTCATAACAATGCAGCAGCCCGTAGAACCCATACTGGAATATCTCCGTGTACGGTAGAAAACCCCGATATCGCTTAGCCCTCTTTCAAATGACCGCCCCAGTTGGTCGTCGCCTACCTTTCCAATAAAAGCAACCTTGCTGCCGAGAATGGCCATGCCTGCAATTGTATTTGCTGCAGATCCCCCCGATATCTGCTTTGAATTTGCAACCCTTCCGTGGAGAAGCCTTATTTCCTCTTCACTTATGAGCTTCATCATGCCCTTTTCAAGCTTCAGTTCCATCAGCAGATCTTCCTCCACGCTGGCAAGTATATCGACTATCGCATTCCCTATGCCTACAACTCCGTATCTCTTTTCTTTTCTAAAGCCCTTTTTTAACTTCAACAGCTCACTACCTCCGGCAGATGCCGTATACCTGACAGATTTTTTTGCAATTAAGACCTTTAAGGATCATATGAGATGATGATTTCTTTTATCCCTTTATTCATCCTTTTATGTTATATATAATATAGCTTGATATTACAAGCAAAAATTTATTTATTGAAGGGCTGTTTTGATTTATAATCATTACACTTATAAGTTATCTGTTTTAGCACTGGAAGGGTTGCGGGATGTTTGAAGTCCTTGAACTTTCAACTACAAAAAGAATTGACCTTATAGATATAACCGGTGAAATAAGCGCAGCCGTATCGAGATCAGGAATTGAAAGCGGAATGTGCTGTATCCATATCCCGCATTCAACAGCGGGTATAACAATTAACGAAGATGCCGATCCTGCAGTCCGGTTTGATATTAAATCAAAGCTTGACAGAATGATACCAAGAAGTGAAGGTTATACGCACACCGAAGGAAATTCAGATTCACATATTAAGTCGTCCCTTGTAGGCCCGGCCCTTACGCTTATAATCGAAAAAGGAAAGATTATGCTGGGAACATGGCAGGGTATATATTTCTGTGAATTTGACGGACCCAGGGATAGAATGATCTATGTTAAAACCATAGAAGGATAGCTCTCTTGACTCTTTTTGATAATTCCACATCAGACTTTTCAAAAAAGATAAAATCCGGCACCCCCCTTGCAGACAGGATGCGTCCTTCCGATCTTAAAGGATTTGTTGGACAGGATCATCTTGTGGGAAAGGGCAGGGTGCTCTACGGGCTTATTGAAAGCGACCGGCTTCATTCCATGATATTCTGGGGTCCGCCCGGCTCAGGCAAGACAACGCTTGCCAGAATAATAGCCGGCAGTACACAAAGCAGGTTTATATCTTTCTCCGCTGTCACCTCGGGCATAAAGCAGATCAGGGATATAATGGAGATAGCAGAGCACGAACTAAAGACAGGGGGCACCAGGACAATACTGTTTATTGATGAGATCCACCGCTTCAATAAAGCCCAGCAGGACGCCTTTCTGCCCTACGTCGAAAATGGAACCATAATACTCATAGGTGCGACAACTGAGAATCCTTCATTTGAAGTCAATTCAGCACTTCTTTCAAGGACAAAGACATATATTCTTGAAAAGCTTTCCACCGGTGACATAATCCACCTTTTAAAAAGGGCCCTTGCCGATGAAGAAAATGGACTTGGCAAATATGATATAAAAATAGATGATAAAACAATAGATTTTATAGCCGGGGTCTCTGACGGCGACTCAAGAATAGCATATAACATACTGGAGCTATCTTTTGACTCTTCTCCGGAAGGAGATGACGGCACCTTTGTCATAGACCGCAGGACCGTTGAAAATGTAACCCAGAAGAAGGCCCTTCTATACGACAGGCACGGTGAAGAGCATTTTAACCTGATTTCAGCCCTTCACAAAAGCATGAGGGGAAGCGATCCCGACGCCGCTGTATACTGGACCGTAAGAATGCTGGAAAGCGGAGAAGATCCCATGTATATACTGCGGAGGATGGTCAGGTTTGCTTCCGAAGATGTAGGCCTTGCAGACCCTGAGGCTCTCAGGCTGGCCATTGCTGCCAGACAGAGCTTTGAATTCATCGGCCCTCCTGAAGGCTACCTTGCCATCATAGAGCTTGCTGTTTATCTTTCGCTATCACCAAAATCAAACTCACTGTATGCCGCATATAAAAAAGTTACGGCGGATATAAGGAATTTTCTGTCACTTCCGGTCCCGCTTCATATAAGGAATGCTCCCACCTCTCTTATGAAAGAAGCCGGATACGGCAAAGGATATAAATACGACCACGATTTTAGAGGAGGCGTTGCAGATCAATCCTACCTTCCCGAAAAGCTTCTCGGAAGAAAATACTATTCACCTGGAGACAGGGGTTTTGAGAAAAAACTCAGGGACAGGCTTAATATAATAGAACAGATTAGAAAAAGGAATAAATAATCATTCCCATACAGGATTGTTTCCACAAAGTTTTATCTTCAGGAGCTTAATCTACTTATACCGCTCATTTTTAACTTGTAAATACATGCATTTATTAACAATATAATTTTTACATATATCAATATTATTTATTAACATTGGATTAATTATTATTTGATGATAAAATGTAAAGGTTTAATTATATTTTTATTTATAAATTGTTATAGATGCAAGAGGAATACCTTAATGATAAAGGCAAGATTAAGGACATACTTCAGGGACTTTGGATACAAGGTTATCAGGTTAAAATACTTTATAATGGTAGTTGCCGCACTTATCCTTGAAATAGTAACCCTGACATTATATCTTTTAAAATTACAGAATATTGTAGAGTTCGAACTCTTCAGCCTGGCCATTCTCTACGGTGTCATAAGCTCTATAATAATCGCCCTTTCTGCGGGAATACTTATGCTGATGAAGCTGGATAGTAAAAGAGACAGCGAGAAGATAAAAAACTTCCGGGACTTCCAGAAAAAATACAGGAGCCTGGCAAATAAATACCTCAATGACATCAACAGTCTCGTGGGCCTTTTTGACATGGAAAAAGAGAATCTTGACAAAAAAATAGAGTATGCATCAATGCTTGAAAACAGATATGGCGATTACCTGAAAGAATTTTTAAAAATAAATGTGCCTGAATTTTTAAGCTATGCCCACAGGTGTGAAAATGAACACCTCGCAAAAGAAAAGCAGTTTTATGGAGGATTTTCTTCATTCCTGAATCCCGATTCCCTTAAGGATATCAGTCTTAAATCAGAGGCTGCACATACCAGTTTTCTGAAGGAATTAAGCAGTACGGAAAAGAGTCTCAAACTCATAATATGATATATCTTACATTTATATACTACTTCTTTATAAGCTCCTCCGCTATCTGAACCGTATTGAGTGCGGCTCCTTTTCTCAACTGGTCCCCCACCACCCACATATTTATGCCGTTGTCAATGGCAATATCCTCCCTTATCCTTCCCACATATACATCATCCCTTCCCGAAGAATCAAGAGTTGTAGGATATACGCCATTTTTAAAATCATCCATAAGTACCACTCCTTTTGCAGAAGAAAGGGCGCTGCGTATGTCATCAAGGGGTATTTTCTTATCTGTTTCCACCATTATCGATTCCGAATGAGAAGTCATTACCGGAACCCTGGCACATGTGGCAGATATCAGGATCTTATCATCACCCATTATCTTACGGGTCTCGTACAGCATTTTCATCTCTTCTTTTGTATAACCGTTATCATAAAAAACATCTATATGGGGTATTACATTGAATGCGATTTGCACCGGAAAAGCGGAAGCTTTGATATTCTCCGCCTTATTGCAGGATATCTCCCTTACCTGTTCTTCAAGTTCCGATATCCCTCTTGCCCCTGCACCAGAAACTGATTGATAGCTGGAGACTATTATCCTTCTAATGGGTGATATATCATATACCGGCTTAATAGCCACCACCATTATAATGGTGGTACAGTTAGGATTTGCAATTATACCCCTGTGTTTCCATATATCCCCGGGATTTACTTCGGGCACTACCAGGGGTACGTCATCATCAAGCCTGAATGCACTGCTATTGTCTATCACCACTGCTCCGCTTTCAACAGCATATTTTGCAAATTCTTTTGACCTTGGCGCACCTGCTGAAAAAAGGGCGATATCTGCACCTCTAAAAGAATCTTTTTTAAGTTCTTTTATCTCAAGCTTCTCGCCTGCAAAATCAACAGTTTTCCCTGCAGACCGTATTGATGCAAGCGGGATCAGGTTTTTAACAGGAAACTTCCTCTGCTCAAGGATTGACAAAAATACACTTCCTACTGCTCCTGTCACCCCGGCAATGGCTATATTGTACTCTTTTTCAGTCATATTTATCACCCTGCAGTTTATAGGACTTAAAATAAAATATAATTTAATCCATAAAAGTTGAAGGATATATATTAAAACAATAAAAGCATAAAAACAAGGATGTTACTGCCGTCGGGCTAATTGGCTGCCAGTTAAATTGGAAATATTTAACATTAATAATATAAAAGCCCGGATCTATTCTTAAATACCAGCCTGGCTTTTAAAAAATGCAGCCGTTTATTTTATATCAAAACCGCTGTGCAGCGACCTGACGGCATCCCTCACCCTTGATTTCCTTATAATACAGGATATCCTTATGGGCGAGGTTGATATCATCTCGATGTTTATTCCTTTATCTGCCAAAATTTTGAACATCCTGGCTGCAACACCCGGGTGAGTCTGCATTCCTGCTCCTACAATTGAAATCTTTGCTACATCTGTATCTATCGCTGCATGTTCCTGCTTCAGCTCTTTAAGGACTCCCCTGGCAATAGAGAGGTCTTCATGTTTGATTGTGAACGATATGGCAGCAAGGCCCTTTTCGCTTACATTCTGCACTATAAGGTCTATATTGATGTTGTTATCTGAAAATTTTCCAAACAACCCTGCTGCTTCCCCCGGTCTGTCCTCCAGTTCAAAAATTGATATCTTTACCTGGTTTGTATCAAATGTAACCCCGGTTATGATTGGTTTTTCCATTTTCATATCTGTATTGATTTCATTCATGACCCACGTCCCTTCATCATTATTAAAACTTGACCGAACATGCAGCACAACATTGTTTTTCTTTGCAAACTCAACTGCCCTCAGATGCAGCACTCTTGCCCCTGAAGATGCAAGTTCGAGCATCTCATCATACGACAGAGAATGCATTTTCATTGCTTTTTTAACCAGGTTCGGGTCAGCAGAATATATACCTCCCACATCTGTGTAGATCTCGCAGTAATCTGCTTTCAGCGCAGCTGCCAGCGCAACAGCTGTAGTATCGGAACCGCCCCTTCCCAGCGTGGTTATATCCCCTGCTGTATTGACACCCTGAAAGCCTGCTACAATTACAATATATTCTTTCTTTAACTCTTTCAGTATGCGGTCCGTCTTAATATTCAATATTTTTGCATTTGAGTACACGTCATCTGTCAATATGCCTGCCTGACTGCCTGTAAGTGATACGCAAAAATGGCCCTTTGAATGTATGGCCATTGAAAGTATTGCAATCGAGACCTGCTCTCCTGTAGAGAGGAGCATGTCCATTTCCCTTCTTGAGGGATTGCCGGCTATTCCGTAAGCCATATCTATCAATCTGTCTGTAGTATCCCCCATTGCAGAAACAGCTACCACAACACTCTTCCCTGCTTTTTTAGCATCAATTATCCTGGCTGCAACTCTCCTTATTTTTTTCGCGTCTCCAACGGATGTGCCGCCAAATTTCATAACAATAATATCTTTTTTACCTCTTAACATACCTGTCTGCTTTTTCGATAATCCCGTCAGTAGATTTTTATTTCCCTGCCAGAGCCCTGTATGTCTCATATTTTTCTTTTGCAACTTCTTCTGCCCTGCTGAACAGGTCTTCGGCTATATCCGGGAAAGTTTTGGTAAGAGATGCATACCTGACCTCTCCCATCAGGAATTCCCTGAAAGACCCTTTTGGCTCGCCGGAATCCAGTATAAACGGATTTTTACCCGCGTCTTTAAGTAGAGGATTATAACGGTATAGATGCCAGTATCCTGCATCTACTGCCTGTTTCTGCCTGAACTGTGATTTACCCATCCCTATATAAATACCATGATTTATACATGGAGAATAAGCAATTATCATTGATGGCCCCCTGTAGCTTTCAGCTTCCTGTATTGCTTTTAAGGTCTGCTTTTTACTGGCACCCATTGCAACCTGTGCTACATACACATATCCATAGGTCATTGCCATCAGTCCAAGGTCTTTTTTCTTTACTTTTTTGCCAGAAGCAGCAAACTTGGCAACTGCTCCCAGGGGAGTAGCCTTTGATGATTGGCCTCCGGTATTTGAGTATACTTCTGTATCGAACACCAGGATATTTATATCCTCCCTTGAAGCTATTACATGATCAAGTCCGCCATAACCTATATCATAGGCCCATCCATCTCCTCCAAATGCCCATACCGACTTCTTTACAAGATAGTCCTTAAGTTCTATTAACTTTTGCCTTATCTGTTCAGCCCTGCCATCGCCCATGGAGCTTTCAAGCAACCCGGAAAGCTTCTCTGAAGCCTTTTTGCTTGCTTCCGCATCTTCCATACCCGATATCCACTCATCTATTGCCTCTTTCAGGGTGCTGTCTGCATCCATAGCTGAAAGCTCTTTCAGATAATCTGCTATTTTACTTCTTATCTGCTTGACTCCAAGTACCATACCAAATCCATATTCGGCATTATCCTCAAAAAGCGAATTAGCCCAGGCGGGACCCTGGCCCCTGCTGTTTGTCGTATACGGTATTGAAGGCGCCGACCCGCCCCATATCGATGAACATCCTGTAGCGTTTGCTATCATCATCCTGTCGCCGTAAAGCTGTGTAATAACCTTTGCGTATGGTGTCTCGCCGCATCCTGCGCATGCCCCTGAAAATTCAAATAATGGTTTTTTAAACTGACTTCCCTTAACAGTATAGGGAGACATCAAATCATCCCTGACCGGTATGCTCTGTCCAAATTCCCAGTTTTTTATCTGCTTTTCCTGTGAAGATAGTGGTTTCATTACAAGAGCCTTTTCCTTTGACGGGCAGATATCAGCACAGTTTCCGCACCCCGTACAGTCAAGGATATCTACCTGCATCCTGAATTTTAGACCCTTCAGGCTCTTCCCCGCTGCATCGATGGCCTCAAAATCCTCCGGGGCCTTTGCTGCTTCCTCCTCGTTAAGAAGGACCGGCCTTATTGCTGAATGCGGGCATACAAAAGAGCACTCGTTGCACTGTATGCAGTTATCTTTCTGCCATTCCGGCACATTTATTGCAACTCCCCTCTTTTCATACGCTGTAGTTCCCGGAGGGAAGGTCCCGTCTTCAACGCCCACAAATGCGCTTACCGGTATGCTGTCACCTTCCTGCCGGTTTGCTACCCTTAGAATATTTTTTATAAAATCAGGTTCCTCTGCTTCAGCCACATCCCCTGTTTCTACCGCATCCTTCCAGTTATCCGGTTTATCAACTTTTTCTACTGCTTCTATTCCTCTATCTACTGCTTCATAATTCATATTCACTATCTTCTCGCCTTTTTTGCCGTAGGTCTTTTTAATGGCATCTTTGGTATATTTTACAGCATCGTCAATAGGGATGACCCTGGATAATTTAAAGAATGCAGCCTGCATTATCATATTGATCCTGTTTCCAAGTCCTATATCCTGAGCTATATCGGTGCCATTAATAATATAGAAGTTGATATCATTTTCAGCCAGATACCTCTTCATATTTGCGGGAAGTTTTTCATCAAGTTCATCAGCTTTCCACTGGCAGTTCAGAAGGAATGTACCGCCCTTTTTGAGCCCCTTGAGCAGGTCATACTGGTTTACATAAGCCTGATTATGACAGGCTGCAAAGTCTGTTTGAGTTATAAGGTATGTTGACTTTATGGGCTTCTTTCCAAACCTTAGATGGGATATTGTAAGACCTCCTGATTTCTTTGAATCGTATGCAAAGAATCCCTGCGCATACATATCGGTGTTATCTCCAATGATCTTGATTGCATTTTTATTGGCTCCAACAGTACCGTCTGATCCCAGACCCCAGAACTTGCACCTTATCGTACCTTCAGGGGTTGTTTCTATCTCTTCTTTTACTTCAAGTGATGTATGGGTCACATCATCATTTATTCCGACAGTGAAACCGTCCCTTGGCCTGTCTTCTTTAAGATTATCAAATACCGCTTTTATCTGTCCCGGTGTGGTATCCTTGGAACTAAGTCCATATCTTCCGCCCGCTATTAAAGGCTGCCGGCCCGTATTGTAGAAAAGGCTTTTTATATCCAGATACATCGGTTCTCCGGGAGCTCCAGGCTCCTTGGTCCTGTCAAGTACTGCTATCCTTTCCGCAGTATCCGGCAGGGCTTCCATAAAGTGTCTTGCTGAAAAAGGCCTGTACAGATGAACTTTTATAGCTCCTACCTTTTCTCCCTGGCGGTTCATATATTCTACTGTCTCATCTATGGTATCGGTTACCGAGCCCATGGCCACTATTACCCTGTCGGCGTCCTTTGCACCAACATAATTAAATAGCCTGTAATCCCTTCCTGTCAGTTTGCTCATCTGTTTCATATAACCATCTACTATACCGGGAAGAGCGTCATAAAACCTGTTGGAAGATTCCCTTGCCTGGAAGAATATATCCGGATTCTGGGCTGTTCCTCTGGTTACCGGATGTTCAGGGTTCAGGGATCTCCTCCTGAACTGGAGAAGCGCTTCCTCATCTACCATTTTTCTGAGATCCTCGTAATCTATAACTTCTATCTTCTGTATTTCGTGGGAGCTTCTGAACCCGTCAAAAAAATGTACAAAAGGAATCCTGGATCTAATCGCAGAAAGGTGTGCGACACCCGCCAGATCCATTATTTCCTGTATTGAACCGGAAGCAAGAAGCCCAAAACCTGTCGGTCTTACCGCCATCACGTCAGAATGATCCCCAAATATTGACAATGCATGAGTGGCTATTGACCTTGCGGTAACATGAAACACTCCCGGCAACAGCTCTCCTGATATCTTATACATGTTGGGTACCATTAGAAGAAGCCCCTGCGATGCTGTAAAAGTAGATGTTAGCGCACCTGCAGCCAGCGAACCGTGTACGGCTCCAGCTGCTCCGGCTTCGGATTGAAGTTCGCTGACATTTACAACCTGACCGAACATATTTTTTCTTCCGTGGGCCGCCCATTCATCTACATATTCCCCCATCGTTGAAGACGGCGTAATTGGATATATTGCTGCAACTTCTGTAAATGCATAAGCAACATGTGCAGCTGCCATATTGCCGTCCATGGATTTCATTTTTCTCATTCCTGATTCCCCTTTAATTTTTATTGAGCTTATAATTAAAATCCTGTTAATTTAATCAGTCTACAAAAATATTATGGATTGCCTCAGGGCAAAACCTTATGGATTATATCATAATAAGAACTTTTTTTTAACAAACAGGGAAAGTCGAACCGGTTAAAAATACTTATATTTCCCTGCGGTCTGAAATCGCCCTCCCGATAGTTATCTCATCCGCATATTCAAGATCTCCCCCTACCGGAAGACCGCTTGCCAGCATGGTTGTTTTTATCCCCAGGGGTGAAAGCATCTTCTTTACAAACATTGCTGTGCTCTCTCCCTCTACTGTCGGGTTCAGGGCTACAATTACCTCGTCCGCCTTTTCTTTCTTGACCCTTTCCATCAAAAGGGGAATCCCCAGCTCTTCAGGACCTATATTCTCTATTGGTGAAAGAAGTCCCCGCAGCACATGGTACAAACCGTGGTATCTGCCTGTTTTCTCTATTATTACAACATCTCCCACATCTTCCACAACACAGATCTTTTTATGATCCCTGGAGGTGTCCCTGCATATATGGCATATATCTTCTTCCGAAATATTGCGGCACAGCCTGCAGAACTTTACTTTTTCCTTCATCTCTACAAGGCTGCGTGCAAAGCTATTTATCTGTTCCGGAGTCTGTTTTAACAGATAATATACTATCCTCCCCGCAGATTTGGGACCTATTGAGGGGAGTTTCCTGAATTCATTTATCAGTTTTTCTACACTCTTTATATATAGCGGCATCTTATATTTTCAATAATAATCAAAGAAATCAAAAAAGGCCGGGCAGCTCCATCCCTCCCGTAAGGGCAGACATTTTATTTTTTGCCTCATCTTTTGATTTTCTCAAAGCATCGTTTACAGCTACCAGGACCATATCTTCTGCCATTTCCATATCTTCTATATCTATCATTTCTTTATCAAGTCTTACTTCCAGCACTTCCTGGTCCCCATTTACCCTTACCTTTACAGCCCCTCCGCCTGCGGAAGCTTCAAATTCCATCTTCTTTAGCTCTTCCTGGACCTCCATGATTTTCTTCTGCATCATTTTGGCCTGTTTCATCATCTGCTGCATGTTGAAATTCAATTTTACTCCTTTATCCCGAACTTTTCTTTAAAATATCTTATCATATCTTCACTGCTGTCTTTACCGGCCGCTATTTCCTGATCACTTTCCGGTCCTTCTTCTACTTTCCCGGATTTCTTTAAATGTTTTGTAGAATTTTCCACTCCGTGTAAATATCCTGGAACTTTTTCAGAGATCTTATCATCCATTCTATCTTCCACTCCTGCATCAACAACCTCTTCAATAGTCGTGGTATCGTCTGAAACATCCGATGATCTGTCATCAGGGGCAGATTTTATAGTCTCAAACACTACAGGATATTTCATCCCGGTGGCTTCCATGATAGCCGAAGAAATTATGCCTGAATTTACAGATTTATTTAAGTGATCCTTGTGCCATTTTTTATCTTCACCAAGATAAAAATACAAAGTATTTTCTTCAATCCGGCCGGGAACGGATTCTACAAACATCGCATGCACAGATATCTTTTTCTTTTTTAATGAATCAAGCACCATGTCCATACTTTTTTTTATGGTTTCAAAATCGCCGCCACCCTTTACCGGTACCGCTCCTTCTTTTTCTAAATCTTCTGGCCCCTTATCCACCCTGCTGCTATTTTCTGTTATCTTTCCCTCAGCTGCACCGGTACTGTTTTCATTTTTATCACCTGCAGAATTTGTAACTTTTTCATCTATCATATCAGGACCCTGCGGCTGCTTTCCCCCCTCAGGTCTTTTATCCGGTAAACTATTAATTTTTCTTTCTATAGCACTTAATCTTGCATCCAGTGCCCTGGCCTTTTTTTCAAACTTGCTGGCATCGAGAACCGTATAATTTATGGCCCCTATCATGAAGGATTTAAAGAAAGTCTTTGAGCTCTGGCCCCATTTTACCTGTTTTAAAAGTTCAGTGAAATGCTCCATATAATACTCGATCTCTTCATTCTGCAGCGCTTCAGCCTGTTTTCCGTACCTGTCCAGGTAATCTCCTGCAATTTCTATTATTTCAGATGATTTTTCATAATTTTTCACAACATAAACATCGTACAGATGATCGATAAGGCTGGATACAAAATCCCTTATGTTATGATTGTCCTTTATTATCCTCTCTATCATCGACAGGCCTCTTTTTACATCCCTTACAGCCAGAACATCAATAAACTCAAAAAGTACATCCAGATCCACCACACCAAGAAGTGAAACCACTTCACCGGGTCCTATCTCACCATTACCATATGCAGCAAGCTGTTCGAGTATTCCTTCAGCGTCCCTGAGGCTCCCATCCGCATATTTTGCTAAAAGCCCAAGAGCCGAATCTGTTATTGATATTTTCTCGGCTGCTGCTATCTCCTTCAGCTTGCCCACAATTAATTTAAGAGGTACAGGATTGAAATCAAATCTCTGGCATCTTGACATGATTGTCGGAATTACCTTTTCCGGTTCAGTGGTAGCCATTATAAAAATAACATGTTCCGGAGGTTCTTCCAGGACCTTCAAAAGGGCATTAAATGCTTCTACGGTAAGCATGTGGACTTCATCGATTATATAGACCTTTTTCCTCAGGCTGTTGGGAAGATATTTGACCTTCTCCCTGAGTTCCCTTATCTCATTTATGCCCCTGTTTGAAGCTGCGTCTATCTCTATTACATCAACGCTGCTTCCGTCTGTAATGCTCCTGCAGTTTTCACACCTGTTGCAGGGCTCTGGTGTGATACCCTTTTTGCAATTCACTGCTTTTGCAAGTATTCTTGCAGTAGAGGTCTTACCTGTCCCTCTGGGACCGCAGAATATATAAGAATGGGAAAGCCTTTTACTGGCAAGAACATTTTTCAGTGTCTGTATATTATATTTTTGGCCTACAACGTCATCAAAACTCTGAGGACGCCATTTACGGTACAAAGAGATATATCCCATTATCAGACTTTCAATACCCGGTGCTTCATTCACCTTTATAATAAGCCGTGCCCCAGCTTCGACATATAATAACAAGGTGCTTCCGGTATAGTTAGCTCCAGTCAGGTTTTCCTGTGACACCCGGAGAATGTTACTTACCGCTGCTTCCTTTCGGACCTGACGGGGTTTATAACCCTCCGCCGCACAGGACCCGGCCTTCATCACCACTTGTACAGGAGCATAACCTATTATTATAAGCCTCAGCCTGTTGATCGGTCCCACTGGAGCGGATTGTGGGTTACAGGGCACCGCTAGCTCCCCACCTAGCACGGCAATTTGATTATATAAAAATAATAGAAAAAATTAAACAAACGGTATCATTATTTTATAGATCCCGGTCAACAAATATGGGATTATAATTGATTAATAAATTTAAAAGTGTAGAATTTCTTAAATGGCCGGGATAATTGAAAAAATAAGTAGAAACGGGGCATCATTACATCTTCCATAATTAAAAAATCCAGCAGGGCCCAGGTCGCCCTTTCTGCAGGAAGCCATTTTATAACTGATATATACCAGAGCGCTTATGTGGGACTTATACCTTTTCTAACAGTAAAATTCGGCCTTTCCCTCTTTCAGGTAAGCCTCCTTACTGCATCCAGCATAGTTGCAAATAGCCTCTTCTCGCCGTTCTTCGGGATACTTTCCGACCGGCACGGCCTAAAATATTATCTTGTTGCCGGCCCTCTGTTTACGTCGATTTTCCTGAGTACCCTGGGTGTCCTGCCCGGTTTCTATCTGGTACTTTTGTTTTTGTTTCTTGGTAATCTGGGTATAGCTGCATATCACCCTGCAAGCGCTGCAGTTGCCGGTCATTACGGCGGAAGAAGAAAAGGCCTGAGCAGTTCACTTATCAATATGGGAGGCAATATAGGGAATGCGATAGGTTCCCTTATAATAATACTTATTCTTGAAAAAGCAGGTATTGAATATACTCCCGCTGTAATGGTACCGGGGATAATAACAGCACTGGTCCTTTTAAGGTACGCCCCGCAAAAAAATGAAATTGAGCTGTCAGGTAAGCGTAACAATCTTCTTGAAAAAATAAAAAGGGTAAATAAAAAAAAGCTTTACACGATTCTGGTTATTCTTTTTGTTATCTATACGCTCTACATAGTATGGATAACCTTGATCACATACATGCCTCTCTACTATACTGAAAATAACATAAGCCTTATAAACATCGGTACGATACTCCTTCTATTCGGCACCGCGGGTGGGACCGCGGGATTATTCTCAGGCTACCTCTACGATCATTTTAAAAGGGGGTACTTGATTATTCAGATATTACTGGCAATAGCAATAACCTTATTTTTTTTCACCTTCAGGGCAGGGGGGATATTTTCCATAATATTTTTTGTTGCAGGGGGATTTTTTCTCATAGCGGTCCAACCTGTCTGTATAAGAATGGCACAGGACATGCTCCCGCAAAACATGAGTCTGGCCTCTTCTCTTATCCTGGGTCTGGGACCTGGCCTGGCAGGTGTTACAATTATATTCCTGGGCAGAGCAGCAGATATTGTAGGGATAGTTCCTCTGATAAACTATGAGTTAGCAGGACCGGCTCTCTCGATACTTATACTTATTATCCCTGAGGTATATGAAAAAAAGTTTAAAGGTTTCAGCTAGCATCCTTTATGGACAGCTGTATCCTTTTTCTTTCACGGTCGATATCAAGAACTTTTACTTTTACCTCCTGATTAAGCATAAGGACTTCTGCCGGATTTTTTACAAAATCCTGTGAAATATTGGAGATATGCACAAGTCCATCCTGCTTTATCCCGATATCGACAAAGGCGCCGAAATTTGTAATATTGGTAACAATGCCCGGAAGCACCATACCTGTTTTAAGGTCTTCTATGGAGTTTATCCCTTTCCTGAACTCAAATGCCGATATCTTCTCCCTCGGGTCCCTCCCCGGCTTCGCAAGTTCTTGCATGATATCTTTAAGGGTAGGAAGACCAGCTTTGCCACCTACATAATTATCCAGATTTATCCTCTTGTGTGCATCATCGTCTTTTATAAGGGAATTGATATCCATTTTAAGGTCCCGTGCCATTTTCTCTACTATGTAATAGCTTTCCGGATGAACGGCGCTATTGTCAAGCGGGTTTTCACCATCCTGTATCCTGAGAAAGCCCCCGCATTGCTCATAGGCTTTCTCTCCAAGTCCCGCCACTTCAAGAAGTTCTTTCCTTGACCTAAAAGGTCCGTTTACCGTCCGGTGGTCCACTATGCTTGAAGCAAGCCCGGGACCCAGCCCTGATATATGCATAAGCAGATGCCTGCTGGCCGTATTGAGGTTAACACCTACCGTATTTACACAGCTTTCAACAACCATACCAAGGCTTTTTTTTAGTTCAACCTGGTCCACATCGTGCTGGTACTGCCCGATCCCCAGGTTTTTTGGGTCTATTTTTACAAGTTCTGCCAGAGGATCCATCAGCCTCCTCCCTATGGAAACAGCACCTCTTACAGTGACATCCTGGTCCGGAAATTCTTCCCTGGCGGTCTTTGATGCCGAATATATGGAAGCTCCGCTTTCACTTACCATAAAAAAAGGGATTTTTTTGGCAAAATCCATTCCTTTTACAAATTCTTCCGTTTCCCTGCCTGCAGTCCCATTGCCTATTGCCACTGCTTCTACATCATATTGGCATACCAGGCTGGCTAATATCTTTTCCGATCCTTCCCTGTCATTCCGTGGAGCGTTGGGGAAAATAGTGTCATTCGAAATCAGGTCACCCTGCTCATTTAATAAAACAACCTTGCAGCCCGTCCGGAAGCCCGGGTCAATGGCTATCACCCTCCTACCGCCCAGAACAGGAGCCATAAGAAGCTGCCTCAGATTGGATACAAAAACTTTTATTGCCTCCATATCTGCATTTTTTTTTGATATCCTGGCAAATTCATTTTCAACGGATGGTAAGAGAAGCCTTCTACAGCTATCTGCTGCGGCAAGTCTTACCTGCTCTGAAGAGCTGTTTGAATTTTTAATGAATATTTTTTCAAGCTCTTTTACGGCTCCCTCCCTATTTACTTTAATAGATACCTTAAGGTATTCCTCTTTTTCACCTCTACGCATCGCCAGGAGCCTGTGGGAGGGACATTTTTTAAGTTCCTGCTCAAAATCAAAATAATCCCTGTATTTGGAACCACTCTCTTCAAGACCTTTATGGATTTCTGATTTTATCACTGCTTCCTTTTCAAATATCTGCCTTATGCTTTCCCTTGCTTTTTTATCCTCATTTATCCATTCAGCAATTATATCCCTTGCTCCCTGCATTGCTTCTTCTATGGTTTTGACATTTTCATTTAGAAAATCTCCGGCGGCCTTTTCAGGATCTATCTCTTTCTGCTTGAATATTATCTCTGCCAGCCCCTCCAGGCCTTTCTCTTTTGCAGCGGTCCCTCTTGTCTTTTTTTTGGGCCTGTATGGCAGGTATATGTCCTCGAGTTCTGTAAGCGTTTCAGCCCCGGCTATCTGCTTTTTTAACCCTCCGGTCATCTTACCCTGTTTCTCGATCTCCCTTATTATTGTCTGTCTCCTGTTATCAATCTCCAAAAGTTTTGAAAGTTTGTCTCTTATTTCTGATATACGGGTCTCATCCAGACCGCCTGTAGCTTCTTTCCTGTATCTTGAGATAAATGGTATCGTTGAGCCATCTTCAAGAAGGCCTATTGTATTTTCTACCTGCTTTTTTCCAATACCCAGGATCCCTGAGATATTATCTACATACTTTTTTTCCAATATTTGTTTAACCTTGCCTTTCTTATAAACCATACAGTTGATATTTAAGTATTTTTCAATAAAATAGCTTTTGCCCCTAAAATATAATTTTTATATAATCTTACCGGGATATTATAATTTATTGATATTGTTTTATAAAGAAATTATCTGTCAGGGACAGCAATGGATTTTAACCACAGTGAAAAAGAGGCCGTTGAGGAAATAGACCGCATAAAATCCGGAATAAGTGGTCTGGTATCTCACGGTTCTTACCAGGCTAACAGTACCGGTCCGCTTATCAGGGGCTGCCGGATATGCACAAAAATGAAAAGTATGACATTTGTTCTTGGTTACCGCTGCAATGCCGGCTGCAAGTTCTGCTTTGCCCCCTCATACCAAAGTGAGAAATGCGACGAAGATGAAAAATATAGCAGACGTGCATGCTTTAAGCGTTTCATCAGGGATAAGGATAGGATCCAGGGAATAGGCTTTACTGGAGGCGAGACATTCCTGTATCTTGATGAAATTGCAAAATACACAGAAAAGATAAGGAAGGAGAAACCGGATATTTATTTCTGGATCTATACAAATGGAATAGAGGCATCACTTAAAAACCTTAAGACCGTAAGGGATTTTGGAATAGATGAGATAAGGTTTAATCTGGCAGCTTCAGGCTATAACAACAAAATTATCGGCAGGCTTGGGGCAGCCAGAAAACTTTTTAATTATCTGGCAGTAGAAGTACCGGCATATCCGGAACAGAAAAAACAGCTGATTGGGTGCCTCGACAGGCTCGAATATTATTCAATAGACCAGCTGACCCTCCAGGAACTTCTTATAAATGGAAATAATATTAATAACCTGAGTGGTGAAGGCTACCAATCGGGAATTTTATTTTCAAAGAAATTCTTTCTGTACGGCAGTAGAAAATTAACATATGAGGTCATAAAATACTGTACGGACAGGGATTATTCTTTCACAGTAAATGATTGTTCGCCCCGTAAATTCGGCATAATAGGGTAGGCATACTATTATATTGCCAATATCAAAAAACTATCTATAATTTTGTTATGAATTTTTTATGATTTTCCTGTATCATCTTATTATTACGGGAGGTGGATATGCTAAAGCAACAGGATTTCTTTGACCTTGAAGGAAACAGGCTAAAAGGCCTTTTTAAAAATACTGAATTTGTCTGGGAAGGTCTTAAAAACATTAAAGAATATATTAAAGAAAACATTGCCCCAAATGTCTCAGGCCTCAGAAAAGGTTCCTTTTTTTTAAATAAAGAAATGGTCATATATAACGGTGAAGTACTGGAGTCAGGATTTTCAATCGATATCCGTGAAAAAACTGTCATAAAAGACGGAAGAATCTTAAAGGGGGCCTCGATTATATTTTCTGGAGTCTCTCTTATGGATGATGAAATATATATAGGCAAATCAACGGTAATAGAACCGGGAGCATTGATCAAGGGGCCTGCCATTATAGGAGATAACAATGAAATCCGTCAGGGAGCATACATACGTGGAAATGTTATCATCGGAGATGAATGTGTCGTTGGACATAATACAGAGATGAAGAATGCCGTTATGCTGGGCGGAAGCAAGGCCGGTCATTTTGCCTATATAGGTGACAGCATACTCGGCAGGGTAAATCTCGGAGCAGGAACAAAACTTGCAAATTTAAAAATGGTTGATTCAAAAATAGACCTTTTGG
The DNA here is from genome assembly GCA_964563645.1 of uncultured Actinomycetota bacterium. Lineage (GTDB taxonomy): Bacteria > Actinomycetota > Humimicrobiia > Humimicrobiales > Humimicrobiaceae > M55B120. The sequence goes on from CAZLXJ010000002.1 coordinate 25,932, forward strand.
TCAATGGAAAGAAATATGAAACCGGACTCCGTAAATTTGGCGCAATTTTTGCGGATGGTGTTGAAACCGGGTGTAATAGTGTAGCCATGCCAGGAAGCCTCCTTTCCAGAAACGTTCTTCTGTATCCAAATACAACCGCAAGGGGATATTATCCGCCTTATTCGATTATTAAGTTAAAGAATATCACTGAAACAAGGAAAAGGAGATAGGAATGGGAAAACTATTCGGAACAGATGGAATAAGGGGAATTGCAAATAAATATCCGATGACTCCAGAAATGGCAGTTAAAATAGGACAGGCAATATCTCTAATACTTAAAAGTGATGGCCGCCGTCCCAGAATTGTAATAGGAAAAGATACCAGGCTTTCAGGATATATGCTTGAAAATGCACTGGTAGCGGGGATAACTTCCATGGGTGCCGATGCCGTAAGCATAGGACCGCTCCCCACTCCCGGTATCGCATTCATTACGAAAAATATGGATGCGGATGCAGGAATAGTAATTTCAGCATCGCACAATCCATTTGAAGACAACGGCATAAAGATATTCTCAGGATCGGGTTTCAAACTGTCGGATAACAGGGAAAATGATATTGAAGAACTCATATTTTCAAAAAATATTTCAGAAAGGCTGTCAAAATCTTCGGATATCGGAAAAGCTTCCAGGGAAACCGATGCTACCGGACGGTATATTGTATTTCTCAAACAGACATTTCCAGGGAACTTAAGCCTCGAAGACATGAAAATAGTTATTGATTGCGCTAATGGGGCCACATACAGGGCCGCTCCGCTACTATTCAAGGAGATGCGTGCAAAACTTGAGGCTATCAATGTATCACCCGACGGTGTAAACATCAATTTAAACTGCGGTGCACTTCATCCTGAAGGGCTTGCCGGTAAGGTAGTTCAATCAGCTGCCGATATCGGATTTGCCTTCGATGGCGATGGAGACAGGTTGATTGTGGCAGATGAAAAAGGAAATATTCTGAGTGGAGACCATGTAATGGCAATCTGCACTAAATACATCAAGGAAGAGGGTAGACTAAAAAACAATATGCTTGTCACAACTGTCATGAGTAATATAGGCCTTTCACTGGCACTCGGAAAAATGGGCGTCAAACAGGTAAAATCAAAAGTGGGAGACAGATATGTGCTGGAGGAAATGCTGAAAAAAAATGCAATAATAGGAGGTGAAGAATCGGGACATATGATATTTCTGGATTATCATACTGCTGGAGACGGTATATTATCAGCATTACAGCTCCTCAAAGTTATAAAGAAGGAAAACGTGCCCGTTTCCGAGCTTTCAAAAATCATGAAAGTGTTTCCCCAGGTCACCATAAATGTGACTGTTAAAAGCAAACCGCCGCTCGAAGAGCTGGACGAGGTAAAATATGCCATAAAAGATGCAGAAAAAATGCTTGGTGAAAAAGGACGCGTTCTCGTCAGATATTCAGGAACGCAGTCTATCTGCCGTGTAATGGTCGAGGGCCCGACAAAGAAAGAAACAGAAAAACTTGCCGTCCTGATAGCCGGTGCCGTAGAAAAAAAACTTGGTTAGCACTGTCCAGAATAACCTGTGTTTTAATACATGGAAAGAATAATAGATATTTTAAAGAAAACCGGCCCCCTGACAGGTAAAGAGCTACTTAAAAAGAGCATTAACGACTCCCTGTCGGTCTGGCGTGAATGTAATGGATCGGAGTCCATATCAACAAAAATAACAGGTAAAAGATATCTAAGACTTGACAGGTATTTAAAAGGATACGCCAGACTGTCACCATCTATATTAAGGGAATTTCTTACATACACAGTTATAGGTCTAAATGGCGATACTGAAAACATAAAATTAAAAGCAAAAGAACTCTATTCGGACATACATGACATAAGCAAAAAAAAGTTCAACCTGTCAAAAGAAATCATAACCAGGATTGTCGGAAATCAAAAAAACAGTCAGGAGATCTCGAAAAAAGCTGTCTTTATAATTGCCGGTGACATCGTATACAATATGGCACATAAAGACCCCCGGCCCGAGCCTTCCACAAACATGATAGTCAACGGATCGGACCTGGATATTATAGTCGTAACGGAAAACCTACCAAAAAAAATCATAGATGAGCTGGATCAGTCAATTTATAAGGAAAAGTATTATCTTCTAAAAATGCCGGCCTACCGGGAAGAATTAGATTATATTATAAAAGATATAGGCAGGGTGAAAGAACAGGCAGGTTTTGACTGCTTTGAACATATGGTAGCCTCCAAGATACTTAATGAAGGAAAATTCCTTTTCGGAAGCAGGCGTCTCTTTTACAATATAATTAAAATTTTGTTTGAGAAAAAGATACCGCAGAAACTTTCAGATCTGGAAAATACTGCAACCATTGCCAGGGAGAAAGCCAGGTCATATCTTTTAAAAGGATCAGACCCTCCTTCAAATGATGAATACAAAAATCTCTTTTACACAACAGAAGAAAAAGAAGAAATATTTTAAATCCTGATTATAAAAATGGCCTCATTTTATCCGGTCAAGCCATTTTAGCTTTGATGCTGCACCACTGTCCAGTATAACAGTAACTCTCCCCGGGTGCATCTGTATCGCAGATGAAGTGACGCGGTGGGTAATGCATCCCTCAAGTGCTTCTGCAACTATTTTTGCTTTTTTAGAACCATTTACAATCATTAATGCGTGTTTTGATTCAAGGATTGTGCCTATCCCCATGGTTATTGCATAATGGGGCATATCCTTTTTTCTTACACCGGCCTTCCTGTAAAAACTCCCATAATTATCATCCAGTGTCTGTCTGTTCAGCTTCTGGATTCTTGTCCTGGATGCAAGCGATGACCCCGGTTCATTAAATGCCCAGTGACCGTCTCCGCCGATTCCAAGCAGCTGGAGGTCAATGCCTCCGGCTCTCTCTATTTCCTCTTCATACCACCTGCAGTAATTTTCCGGCTCTCTGGTAAGACCGTCAGGAACATGTATATTTTCTTCTTTTATATTTATATACTTAAACAACTCTTCATACATAAAACGTGCATAACTCTGATCCTGCCCATAAGGTTTATCAGGATCTAGCCCGATACCCAGATACTCATCAAGGTTAAAAGTTTTAACACCTGAAAAATCAAGACCTTCTTCCCTGTGCATTCTTGCAAGCTCCCTGTATGTTCCAATAGGGGTGGCCCCGGTAGCAAAACCGAGCGCGCAGTCCGGTTTCTCTTCAACCTGCTCTTTTATAATAGCCGCTGCGCTACTGCTCATCTCCTCATAATCTTTTTTAACATATAATTCCATAATTTCCACTTTCACTAAGAATAATAAATTTTTTCTACATTATATATTTATCAATTATATATTAAAATAAAAATATAAATTCTTGATTTGCTTTAATAATTATTTAAGAATAACTGGTATGGAAAGAAATTTAAAAATAGTAGGCATAGGCGGCGGCACAGGCCTGTCTACCCTTCTTGAAGGATTAAAACAAAAGACAGATAATCTTACAGCAGTAGTCACCGTTACAGATGATGGAGGCAGCTCGGGCCGTCTGAGAAAGGACTTTAATATACCGCCCCCCGGCGATATAAGGAACTGCATCGTTTCACTTGCAGATTCTAATTCGCTAATCTCAGAGCTTTTCCAGTATAGATTCGGCGGCAGTTCCGATCTTTCCGGACACTCGTTCGGAAATCTATATATTGCAGCAATGACGGCTATTACAGGTAGCTTTGCCAGAGCAATACTGGAGACCAGCCGCATTCTTGCAATCAGGGGTGAGGTCCTTCCTTCCACGCTGGAAAATGTGGTGCTGGGAGCAAAACTAATGGACGGCAAAAGTATCCTTGGACAGACAAAAATCGTTGATTATCCAAGTCCTATAAAGGAAATATTTTTGGTTCCCGGAAACCCTCCCGCACACGAAGGAGTAATTAAAGCCTTAACGGAGGCTGATCTAATAATACTGGGACCAGGAAGCCTTTTTTCCAGTATAATACCCAACCTGCTGATAAACGGAGTCGCTGAAGCTATTAAAAGATCCAGGGCAAAAAAAGTCTGCATATGCAATATCATGACTCAGCCGGGAGAAACCGACGGTTTTACGGTTTGCGATCATCTCTTTACAGTTGAAAAATATCTGGGATACAGAATTAATCATCTGGTTATAAATAATGGTAAGATTTCCGAAAAACTTATAAAAAAGCATACAAAGAAAAACTCCTTCGAAATCAAAGATGACAGCAGCAAACTGGCCGGCAGGACAGAAGTAATAAAGGCTGATGTTGTAAGTAACAAAGAATTTGCAAGACATGACCCGGTTAAGATAACAGATGTAATATTTGAATCCTTCTTCTAATACTATACCAGCCTGAATCTGTTGTGTTATTACACATAAATATAACACCATTTATAACAATATACTTAATTTTATACCACTAACCATACATTATTTATATTTGCAATCTTCATAAAATCTATCGTTTCACCTTTATGTCTTCCTTATTAAATATTACAATATATATATGAAGAAAGATTCAATCAATCAAATCATAGAAATTGAATGGAACATGTTTGAAAATGTATCCAATATAGGTGATAAGGCTTCATGTCAGAAAGATCCAGAAACTTTTAAAATAATGAGATCAAGCCAATTTTCTTCATGGTCTGATGACGTCTTAAAAAGTTATTTAAATGATCTGATATCAGCCAGGGAAAAGGGAAGAAATCTGATGACTGAAAAATATGCCCGAATGATGGAATTTACATCGCCAGAGGAATATAAAAATATTGCACAGTTTCTTCCAGCTATAAATAAAAAAAATCTTGAACTTATAAATGAAATCGTAAGGGATATTTTAGAATGGGAAAATGAATTGTCCAGGAAATTCCCGTATATCAAATCCAGAGGTAGGCCTGCCCATAGCTCTGGTGACAGTCAATATACAACTTCAATAGAAACTTATTTAAGGGGAGAGCTTGCAACATATTCTTTTAATACGCTCATACTCTATCGTAATGACATAAAACAGAATAAACTTGATAATATAAATGCATCCGCTATATCTTTATTAAACATGGTAAAATCATATGGATGGAAATCATTAGAAGAAGCAAATGAAAGTTTAAAAAATCACTAATATTTCTATTTATTATAATATTTACACTTACTGGCTGCAATGTTTTTTAACTTTTAACTGTGTACAGCTGGCGGAGAGAGTGGGATTCGTTCTTCCGTCTCGCTTTGCTCGCTGCAGAGACGCGGACTCTCTCGCTATGCTCGGTCCGTCCTTTCGAATCCTCGCACGTGGATCCACCACGTACGCCAGTCTAATTTTATTATAACTTGACTTCTATACATGGGATAACTGGCGGAGAGAGTGGGATTCGAACCCACGGTACCGCTTTAGGGCAGTACACTCGATTTCGAGTCGAGCGCTTTCAACCGGACTCAGCCATCTCTCCATTTTTTATTCTTAGATTCCATGGGAAAAACCCATAAAATTATATTATAAAAAGCCCTATTTTTTAAGTTTTGGAAATAATCTACAAATATGTACAAGTCCTACCTGGAGTACATATTCAGCTTTAACGGATCCAATTTTTATCTCAAATTTTCGTTACATTATGTACTTTTATCAATACTCTTCCATATGCGCTATGCAATGTGCTCCTAAAATAGCCAGATTCACAGTTTATATATTTTCTAAATATGTTTTTTAAATAAAGGGTCACTCTTTTTTAAAGACTCAATAAATTTCAAAAACTTTATAAATCAATGCCTTTCATATTCAAATATCTCAATGACCTTTTCTGCTACCGCCCCACCGAGCTTTTCATGCTCATCTCTGTCAAAATGTATCCCATCTACCTTGCTGGACTTTATAATCCTACCTGCATCAAGGAATCCGCAACCAAATTGATCTGCAATCATATTGTAATAAAGGGAAAACTTTTTAGATTTATCAGTCCCGTCCTCAAGCATTTCACTAAATTCTGTCAGCGGTCCAACCGGCGGAGGGCTTATTATGAGTATATCCGGCGGTCCGCCCTCCGGTCCTGAAGCACTTATCCTGACCATATCTATAAGGACAGCTATACTCATTGCTATATCATAAGCTGTAACTGAGAACCTTTTTTTCAGGTCATTTGTACCCAGCATCAAAACTACCAGGTCCACGGGAGTATGAGTTTTCAGACACGGAAGCAGATATTTCTTACCATTCAGGTATTCTCCTTCTATGGGATCATCCCATACGGTTGTCCTGCCATTAAGACCTTCCTCTATTACCATGTAATCTTTTCCCAGTTCATTACTTAAAATACCTGTCCATCTTTCTTTAATTGAAAATCTGTTTTCTGAAGGAACCGGCTCTTCCTGCATGGGGTCGAAACTTTTAGGTATCCAGCCGAAAGTATTGGAATCGCCGTAGCAAAGGATTGTTTTCATTTTGATTTATCCTTTCTTATTATTATTTACATGATCTTAAAAATTATAATCCAATTTCTTAAAATAATATCACCTTCTGATATAATTTTGATAGTATTTATTTATTTTAAATATTCAAGTATTTAGTCCACTAATTAAAATGATATGATTATAGCAGCAATAAAGCCATGTAGATGGAATAAATAAAAATACCTAAAGCAGTCTCTGAGAATTTTTTGAAAAATAAATCATAAAAAGAGGCCCAAAAATAATGAAAACAGAAAATTTTAAACTTACAGGCAATGGCAATAAAAAAATATTTGCTTACAGATGGACACCTGATGTGTCTGGTAAAATAAAAGCAGCAGTACATATTATCCATGGAATGGGAGAACACGCAGGCAGATACCGGGAATTTGCCAGTTTTTTAACAGGCAGGGGTTTTGCTGTGTATGCTCTGGATCAGCGCGGACATGGAAGAACGGCAGGGAGCCCTTATAAATATGGACATTTTGGTGATAAAGATGGCTGGAAAAATGTACTTGGCGACTTAATATCTTTTACAGAAAAAATAAATAATGAATTTAAGGATAATGGTATTTTTCTTTTTGGATATAGTTCAGGCTCATTTCTTGCCAGGGAGCTTATGTTTTTATCAGGCCGTCACTTAAAAGGAGCAGTATTGTCCTCAACCGCCGCATCCCCGGCAGCAGCAGGAATTTTCGGGATATTATTAGCTAAATACCTGGTAAGAAGATATGGACCCCGTGTAAAAAGCCCCATTCATTTAAAACTTACATTTGGATCATATAACAACTATTTCAAGCCCGTCAGGACAGAATCAGACTGGATAACAAGAGATAATAAAAGATTGGACGAGCTTTTAAGTGACCCTTACTTTTATAGAGGCTTCAGTGCTTCTTTCTATCTTGATCTTATCAGGGCACTTTTCAGAATAAATAAATTCGGCAATATTTTAAAAATACCGAAAAACATGCCGGTCCTTTTCATATCGGGGACAGATGATCCTCTTGGAAATTTCAAGAAAGGTGTCACAAAAGTCTATAATAATTTTAAAAAAGCTGGAATCAAAGATGTGGCTTTAAAGCTTTATGAAGGTGCCAGACATGACCTGGTTAATGAGCTTAACAGGTATGAGGTATTTGACGATGTGGTTAGCTGGCTAAATAAAAGATGTTAATATGCTTTAACCTGATTTAGAGGGTATTATATTATCTCAGATACCTTAAACCAGTATTCAAATAGTTCCTTTTCTAATTCTTGATAATTTTTATATCTTTCTCCCACTATTTCCCAGAATCTATTATTATGTTTTCTTTCAATAACATGAACCAGCTCGTGAAATATAATATAGGCTATCAGATGTTCCGGTAAATATTTCATAAATCTATTAACAGATAATTTCTTAAGCTGACTTAAACTTGCCCACTTCGTTTTCATTTTCCTGAAATAAATTCTGTTAATTTCTACTTTCAGTTCAGGAGATACATCTCCTGTTAGCTCGTTTATCAATCTTTTAAAGTCCTCTTCAGTTCTTTCTACAAGCTTCTTATTTTTTGCACTATCCAGGCATTCTTCAATAAAATTAATCTTTTTATTAATCCAGTTTTTGTGTTTTTCGAAGAAAATATCAGACTTATAACCAAAAGGAAGAACAAAAAGAAGATTTCCTGTTTTTAGCTCAACTCTCGGATATTTAATATCCCTGTAAGAAACTTTATATAAATAATTATTAACTACCATAAATTTTAATTTGCTCCATAAATTTTTTATATAACTCATCCATTTCTTCAAGGCTAATACCGTATTTTCTTTTTAGCTTTCTTAAAAACCTTCTTACTTCTCTTTCCACTCTCTTTTCTTCTGTGGGTTGATTAAACCACCCCGGAAATAGTAAATCATCAAGTTTTCTTGAGATTTCTTCTATCCGGCTTAATAATTCTTCTTTCCTGCCAAATTTTTCCTCAAGTGCAAGCAGTAATGAGTACTCAATATCTGAAAGACCTAAAGTTTTTTTCCTGCTGCTGAGACTATTTATTTCATGAAATATATTTCTGGCCTCAAGATATATCTTCTCATAATCTTTTGTTTTTTCTTTCCACAGCTCAAGCAGTCTCTCTACCTTTTTAACCAGTGATTCATATACAGGATTTTTATGTCTTTCAACAAGAATCAACTTATTTAATGCAAAAAGTATATTTGCAGCTTTTTCTTTAGTGCTCTTGATTTTTTCTTCAAGTTTCTCAAGATATTTTTCATCAAAAGAAAATTCAGGAAGCCCGGTTTCCAGACTTTTTATCTCAATAGACTGGTGAATAAATTTCATTGTCTTATCAAAATATTTCTCTACATAATCTTCAGCCGGCGGCTCCTGATTTACTACTTTCATATAATAAGTATAAACAGCAGAAATCCATCTGTAGCCTTCAAGGCAATCAATTTTTATCTGTTTTGAACCGAGCAGTTCAAAAAGTTTCCTGAGGTTTTTATAATATGCAACAAACTCTCCCTCACTTGCCTTATCTGTAGTCAAAATCTCGACAGCTTCAAGCAAAGTCTCTCTATCATAATTTCTGACTAATTTCTCAAATATTTTAAATATTTTATCAATGAGCTCTTTAAATTCGCTTTCTATTTTTTCATAATTTAGAAGCACATGCTTTATATCTTCTTCATTATAAATTTTAAAAGCTTTTTTTAGCTCCCCCAGCACTCCGACATAGTCAATAATAAGCCCTGCTTCTTTTAAATCTCTGTATGGTCTGTTTGTTCTTGCAATCGCCTGAAGCAATCTGTGCTCCTTAAGTGGTTTATCAAGATACATAACCTCCAGCTCAGGAGCATCAAATCCTGTAAGAAGCATCTCGGTAACAATCAGTATTTTAGGGTATTCCTCATTTTTATATTTATCTACTACTAGATTTCTGACATCCTCAATATCTTTAGTCCCAAATCTTGCTGCAGTTTCCGCAACCCTCTCGGTTAATTCCTTCTGCCTTTCAAATCTATTATAGGTCATGACTATTTCAGAATATTCCGGTGGTAAATACTTATCCAGTGCCTTCTTATATCTGCCACATGCTGTTCTGCTTGCGGCCACCACCATTGCCTTAAACTTACCATCAACATTCTCCCTGAAGTGCTCTGCTATGTCACTGGCTATGAGGTTAATCCGCCTCTGGTCCTCCATTACTACTTTAATATAATTTAATTTTTCACCTATTCTTCCTTTAACTTTCTCTGCAGCATTTTCCGGAAGCTCTTCAAGTTCAGAATCGAGGAAACTCTCAAGCAGCTCTTTTTTTAATTCAGCACCTTTTATGAGTCTTGGCTGGTAAACTATTTTTACTGTAAAGCCATCCTTTATGGAATCAGCTATAAAGTATTTATCAAGATAAAGTTCATCAGGTGGGTAACTAAATTCAATGTATGTATCCCTCCCTTCTTTTGATATCGGAGTTCCGGTAAAAGCGAAGAAAAATGCATTTCTAAAAATACTTTTCATCTGGGAAGCCAGCAACCCGTATTCGGTTCTGTGGCCCTCATCAATAAAGACTACTACATTTTTTCTATTCATTATTGATTCTTTGCTTTTTGAAATTTCTTCAATCTCTTTCTGGATCTCACTGAGTTCCTCAGGTCTGAATTTATGAATAAGAGTTATAAATATGCCCCTCTTGCCGCGGTAATCATCGTATTTTAAAATCCTCTTAAGTTCAGCAACAGTACCTATAACTTCTGGTTTTTCTATATCCAGAAAATTAAACTCATCACTAAGCTGGCCTTCAAGTTCAACTCTATCAACAATAAAAAATAATGAGGGATTTTCAAGTTTATCCAGATGATAAAGTTTATTTGCAGCAAATATCATGGTAAATGTCTTTCCGCTTCCCTGCCAGTGCCATATAAGTCCCTTATTTTTTTCGTCTTTGCCCGTTAAGCTATCTTCTACCCTTTTTACTATTTTATTTGAAGCTCTATACTGCATATAACGGCATATTATTTTACTTGCCTCTTCTCTTTCAGTCCTCAGGAAAATATAATTTCTGATTATGTCTAATAATTTACTGCATGATAGCATCTCAATAGCAGAGTCAATTTCGTCTTTACCCTCGCAGCGCCAGAGATGGGTTAAAATTTCTTCCTTCCAGGTTACAATTGGAAAATACCTTGAAGTAGTCTCGGCAGCAACTCCGACCTGGATATATTTATAAAGTTCGGGAACTGTATTTATGTAATCAATAATCTGCCTGTATGCAGTATGCCAGCTCTCTGAGACATTAAGCGGATTTTTACATTCTATATTAACAAGAGGAATACCATTAATATAAAGAATGATATCTACTCTTATAAAATCTCTACCGTGATAATATACCTGTCTTGAAACTACAAATTCATTGTTTCTGATATCATTAAAATCAAAAAGTCTTACATATTTTACTGTTTTCTCCTTCTCAAACTTTATTGGAATACCGGACTTATAATAATTAAGTACAGCTTTTGAGCCTTCTATGCCTGTACCGGTAAGTTTTAATATATTTATTACTTTATTTATTTCTTCATTTCCAATCCCTGTATCTTTATTTATTTCTTTAAGATTTCTTGAGAGAGATGTGATAAGAAGGGGTTCTTCGTAGCTTACCCTTTCAAGGCTATCTGCAAAAATAAACTTCCAGCCTTTTTCTTCAAGTTTCGCTATTATATAATCTTCAAGACTTTTTTCGGTAAAGGTCATATTATGCCTCCATTTTTACTCTTCTTCTGCCTGTCAGCAAATCATTCATGAGCCCTTTTTTTACTCTTTCTAATTTATCTCTTTTCTCTTTCAGAAGCTGAATTCTTTCATCTGTATCAGAAAGAATTTCTGATATTTTTTTCTGTTCGGGAAGAGGGGGGAACGGAACCCTTAATTTTTTAACTTGAGAAGTATTTAGAGCTGGATACTGAGCTCCTACCATTCCTTTATTGAATTGGTAAACAAGTAATTTTGAAAATAGTGTGTATAATAAAAATTCAGGTAAAATTTTATCCCTACACCTTAAAACCGCAAAACCTGTTGAACAAATTTGGCTATCATATAATTTTGGAATAATAGCAAACGCCTTTAAATAAGGTCTAACAGTAGACATAATTACATCATTATACCGAACCTGCCTTCTTGCTCTTGAAGGAGCTTCTCTACCTATAATTTCTCTAGAATTTTTAATTCTCCCGGTTTCATTTTCTACTGAATCAATATCTATATAGGAAAATTTTTTATCTGATAATTCTTTCCTAGGATCTTTTAGTTCTTTATTAATATCAGTTATATTTTCCATATCTGCTACTATCCATTCTTTTGGAATTTCTCCTATCTCTGTTTCTTTAAATTCCTTATGCCCAATTCCCTTTGTTAGAAGCTCCTGCATTAAGGCTTTCTTTAACCGTCCTGTTCTGTTTATAGATTTACCTACTTCTTCAATAGAATAATCTACAATTGAGAGTACGTTTGCTATTTTTTTCTGTTCAGGAAGAGGCGGAAGAAATACTTGGAGATTATTTAAAACATCAATATCAACATGGGGTATTCCAGTGCCTCTAGTTTGTCCTTTAATATAATTCTCTTTCATCTTTAAATAATAGAACAAGAATCTTTTAAAAAATATTTTTTCTTTCAATATAAATACAACCATAGTAGACGAAAGAACACCCTTTTTACCTAAAAAGAATTCTCCAGCATTGGAACCATCCCATAAGAGAATTAAATCTCCTTCTTTAATCATTGATACTTCACCTGAAATTTTTACATATTTTGTAGACCTATTATTACGTAGATACTCCGTAGATAGATAAGGGATATAATCATTCTTGTGTACTTCTATCATTCCTGCAGGCTTTTTACCTTTTATATATGTAACAACCTCACTAAGTCTCACTTCTTGCCAATCCTTTGGAACAAAATTAATTTTTGTATTACTAAATCTTTTATAATTCATATTCTCGGAATATCAAAAACCAAAATAGTTAAAATTACTTCTCTATTTGAATCATTAGGTAAATGTAAAGCATAGCAAAAAGTTGTCTCATTTATTTCTTTTATCTCTTTTTTATAACAAGAATGTGATTTTATATTTTTTGAGATTTCCTTTATAACATTACTTAATTCACCACTTCTATTAAAAATTAAAATAGCTGTTTTGGTATCTCGCCAGGTTGTATATCTTAATAGTTGGTCAACAGTTTCTAAAAATTTTTTTGCTCCTGTCCAAAACTTACACTCTGCAATAAAAACATTTTTATTTTCCCATCTAACTAAAATATCTGTTTTGCCTTTATAATTAAATACCTCAGCCATACCATGCCCCTTATATTGCCCATTCAATTGGACAAGAAAATGATCCCTCAAATTTTCTTCACTCATTCGTGCAAAGGCTTTTGGACTTCTTTCCATAACAATAGTCATATTTTGAATTATATTGAGAATTTCCTCATAAATATCCATCTCTAATCTTGGTTCTTGTTTGAATTTTTCAGCTTTAACCTTAGGAAATTTAATTTTTAGCTCCTTAGGTTGGAGTGGAACCGAATATGTATAAGAAATATTTTCTCGCTTTTTTATAGGAATATTTAAAGAACTAACAAGTTCTCTATCTTTCAACAATTTTTGTTTTCTTTTAATAAAAACATTTTTGGGATATTCATTAAGTAATTGGTTATATTTTTCGGCATCATTTCTAACCCATTCTAAATATTCCTTAATATTAGCAAGATCCCTTTCAAAATCTTTTCTTACCCCATCATTGTCGCAATCTACAGTAGTGTAACTAAGATAAATTTCATTACCATTAATTTCTCCTCTTGGCAGAATTGAGGTAAATCTAGATGGTCTATAATTAAACAAAACCCCATCACCTTCAAAAGGGATTATTATTGTTATAGATGTCCCTTTTGTATAATAAGGTTTGCTTCTATCAGGAATATCTCTCAAACTGTCCTGGCTTACATCCACATTAACTTCCTTCGACCCAGTAGTATAAACTGAGTCTTTTTTTAAAATAGGCGGTTTTAAAGTATATTTATTAACAATCGAACTAATAAAATCTTGCTCATTTACATTAAGAATATAATCCTCCTTGAATTCATAAACTTCTTCTTTAATTGTTCTCTTTTGGGATTCTAAAAAATCTCCCAGACTTCCACTTTCATAAAATAAATACTCTTTCATTTTCCCTCTTACTTTAAAAAAACATTTCAAATAACTGAACCCACTAATCTTATATAAGAATGCTTCTATTTTTTTTAACTTTTACATTTATGGGACATTTAATGTCCCATAAATGTCCCAATAAAATTAAACAAATGTATAATATAAATCTCTCTTCGCCTCACCTCTTCTTATTATTAATCCCAATTCAATAAGACAATTAAGATCTCTTGTCAATGTCTTGCGATTTACATTAGGAAATAGTCCTATGTAATCCTTCATTGTTATTTTGCCTTTCTCTTCAATATATCTAAGTGCTTTTTTTTGCCTTTTATTAAGTGTAGCTATTAACTCCTCTTTTTCTTTCTCTATTCCTGCCATTTTCAAATATTCCCTGCTCTGCTTAAAAGTCACATAGAAATAGTTATCATTTAATTCTATATCGGGAAAAGGGGCATCTTCTTTTTTGCATATTTCTCTTATCCTGTCAAAACCGGTACCCATTTTTTCACCAAAATGTATCTTTGAGAATAAATCAGCAATAATTTGGTTTCTTCTAAATACAGTCTTACCCAGAACAAATTTTGATGGTTTTTGCCAGTAGTTTTCAATTCTTATCCTATCAGGAAGAAACCTCAGTATATTATTATGCCCATGCTCAAAATAATATTTATGCATAACTGAATTTATAACTGCTTCCCTGATAGCATCAAAAGGATACTCATATACATTTTCTCTTTGAGGACTTCCCGTAAACCGGTAAGCTACTTTTGAATATAGCTTCACAAATTTCATAACTTCTTCTACAATCTCAAATAAGCTGCCTCCTATCTCTTTTCTATCAATAATGTCAACACCCACGCTATCCTTAAATAATGCAACAGTAAAGACTGACCAGGGGGTAAATCTCTGTGGTTCATTTGAAAAGAAAAGTATTCCTGCATTATTAAAAGATAATTTTTCATTCTCTTTTTTAGCTACTCCCAGACCTATAAGAAGTTTCTCGATATCATTAATTTTTACTATTCCGGCCAGCTGTAAAAATCTCCTGAATCTATTTTCATCAAAATCTTCTGGATAAATAATATCTGGTTCAATAAGTTCATCAAACCTGATTTTCCCTTCTGATTTGAATAAATCAAATAACTCATCCCTTGTCATTTTTTGAGAGTTTGGGCCAATTCTTTTATAAAATCCTGAAGAACATTCATAAGGCTTGTCGTCACCTTCATGTACATCGATTATGAGAATATTATCAAAATCTTCAGTACTAATTTTAACTTTGGGTTTGCAGTTGTTAGCTATGTCCTGAATTCTTGATTTTAATTTATTAGTGATATTGACTCCCTTAATTCTATAATTGTCTGTTATGCCCAGAAAAATCTTACCGCCGGAAGAATTTGATAAAGCAACAAGTTCTTTTTCCAGGTTATTAGGGCTTTCTTTAAATTCAATTTTATAACCTTCACCTTCTTTTAGAATTATATCCAGTTCTTTTTTATCCATTTTCACCATAATATAATAATACAGGCAACTTTTTACTTCTCCTGTTCCGTCTTAAGCAATTACTTAACATCATTAATCGCCAACCTATCCACCAACCTATTCGCCAACTTATTTAAGGATATAGTAAATTGACCTTCCTTTGCCTTCACTTTTTAAGATATTCAGTCTTTTAAGCTTATTTAATT
The DNA here is from genome assembly GCA_964563645.1 of uncultured Actinomycetota bacterium. Classification (GTDB taxonomy): domain Bacteria; phylum Actinomycetota; class Humimicrobiia; order Humimicrobiales; family Humimicrobiaceae; genus M55B120. The sequence continues at coordinate 41,252 of CAZLXJ010000002.1, forward strand.
CCTTTCGCGCAGCCTCGTCTGAAATCTTAAACATCCCTCTTATATCCTTATTCCTTATCCTTCCATTCTGGTTTATAAATTCTATGATTTTCATCTGCCTCTCTGTTAGGGCTATCTGGCCGCCCTTTGATTTTCTTAATCTTTCACTGCTTAATCTAACTACCCTTTCCTTAACTTTTCCGATACTTACATTTACACCCCCGACGAAGTACTCAAGCCAGTTAGTTAAATCCAGCGTTTTCTGGTCCACACCCTGCAGAGCTTTATAATAAGACTGCCTGTCAGAATCATAATAATCATCAAGACAGAAGAATTGCTTTGCATCAAATCCCCTCAGGTAAAGGACTAATGTAGCCAGAACTCTTGCCGTTCTTCCGTTACCATCAATAAAGGGATGTATCCTTACAAATTCATAATGAGCAATCCCTGCTTCAATCACAGAGTCAAGTTCTTTTGCTTCGCCGGAATTCAGCCACTCAACAAGAGATTTCATAAACACCGGCACATCTTCATTGGATGGAGGTTTAAATGTAATTTTTCCTGTAAATCTGTTACCAACCACAACATATCTATTCCTGTATTTTCCGCAGTCTGAGGTGTTTTCCAGAGTTTCTTTTGTAAGCATCCTGTGTATGGATAAAATATCCTTTTCCGTGATTTTTTTACCATCGGTTAAATTCCCTATATTTTCAAGCGCCTCTAAATAATTTAGAACCTCCTGTTTATCCTTACGGGATGCCATTACCTCCCGCCCGCTGGCCAGATCGCTTACCTGCTCAAGAGACAGCATATTGCCTTCAATAGCAGTTGAAGAATGAGCTCTCCTTATAATTGCTTCACGGCGCAGAATGATTTCCCATTTTGGAATAAAGGGCGCATTTAAAAGGACTTCCCTTGCGGTAGATATTTCTACCAGGGTATTTACTATCTTATTAGTATATTTAAAATTGGGTTTAAACATCATATATCCCCAGTTCTTTAAG
>CAZLXJ010000003.1:0-54214 GCA_964563645.1 uncultured Actinomycetota bacterium
TTTTGACTGCATGTTAAAAAAATGTTAATATACAATAATCTAATTATTTTTAAATAAAATTATTAGATTTATATAATTTTAAAATATGGCATAAATAAAGCTAAAAATAGCAATTATTGCAGGAAAATTATAAAAAATATTTGTAGTAAAGCAGCAATATATGAAGTCAATAGATATAGCAATATATATCATTTTTTTCCTGGCCGGTATTGCAGCAGGAAGTTTTTTGGAAGTTGTAGCTTACAGGATTCCAAGAAAATTATCGTTAATAAGACCGCGATCCTATTGCCCAAGTTGCGGGGCAAGAATTGCTTTTTATGATAATATTCCATTATTATCATATATAATCCTCAGGGGAAAATGCAGGAAATGTAAGGCCCGGATACCCATATCATCTTTTTTGATAGAACTTTTTACCGGCCTATTGTTTGTTGCTAATTATTACTTTTTTGGCCTGAGCCTGCAGCTTATAACCGGAATCATATTCTGCAGCGTCCTTATAGCTGTATCATTTATAGATATTGAATTTAGAATTATACCAAATGTAATAGTAATACCATTTACAATTATAGGGATTGGGTTTAATATTTTTATGGATGCTGGTAACTGGTGGCACCCCCTGGCATTTTCAGCAGGCTCTTTTGCCTTTATGCTAATTATAAATCTTATATATCCAAAAGGTATGGGTATGGGAGATGTCAAGTTGAGTATGATGATGGGTGCATTCCTTGTAAAAAACGTAATACCGGGTATGTTTCTCGGATTTCTTGCAGGTTCTATTTTTGGAATTTTTGTAATAATTAGAAAGAGAAAACTTAAACAGATGATTCCTTTCGGGCCTTTTCTATCAATAGGAAGTATTATTGCTTTATTTTGGGGAAATAATATCTTAAAATGGTATACAAGTTTTTTTTAAATTCGGGGTGTGGTTCTAATGTTATCTGTAGGAATGGACATAAGTTCGAATAAGGTTACCATTGTTGAATTATTGAAATCCCGTAAAGGGACAATGATAAAGAATGCTGCTAATTTCAAAATACCTCCCGAGTCCATAAATAAAGGTGAAATCCAGGATCCCGTGCCCCTTTCAAAAGGACTGAGGCAGACCTGGAAGAGATACAAGATTTCCGGAAGAAATATATATATAGGTATCTCGAACCTTAAGGTTATTGTAAAAGAAGCAACACTGCCGCTTACAGAAGAAGAAGAAATTAATAATTCACTAAAATATCAGATAAATGATTTTATTCCTATAGCAAGAGATAATCTGTACTATGATTATTATATAATGGAAAAAAGGGAAAAAAGTTCAAAGATAATGCTCGTTGGAGCCATGAAAAGCATGATTTCCAACGTGATCGAATCAGTAAGGGGAGCGGGTCTTATAGTACAGGCCATAGACCTTAACTGTTTTTCTCTTTTCAGGACATTAGAGCTTGTTTGCGGTCTTACAGGAGATAAAAAAACATATTTTGCTGTTAATATCGGTCCGGAAATATCAATAATAGAGGTAATCAAAAATAGTACACTGAGATTTCCCCGTTTTCTTTCAAATTCTACTTCCACTTTCATAAACAGCATTGAGGGCGCAGCAGGTTTTGAGAAAAACCTGTCAAGAGATATAGCATACAGCTTTGATTTCGGTACTCTTGTAAAGGATGCCCCCGTTAAAAAGAAATCAGGTAATAAATCTTCTGAAAATAAAGAAGAAAAAAATACTGAAATCAAAAGTGTTAAAGAGGAGGGGCCAGTTGAAACTTCAGCTGATAATCAGGAGATATCCATAGAAGTTAAAGAAGCACTTGAGGATGATGAAGTAATTAAAACTATAAGCAGCATTGCCGATAATTTTGTAAACGAGGTAAAAATGTCGATTGAGCATTATATTCAGGAAGATCCCGGAGTAAAGATTGAAAAGATCCTGCTTACCGGTGAGAATCTGAAAAATTTTGATAAATACATACAATACAGAACAAAATACAGAGTGGAAAGATTGAATATTTCTGACAATTTTTCTATGCAGCTGATAAAGAAAAACAGTATTTATAGGAATACCGATATGGAACAGGTCCTTGATCCTCTGGCAATAGGTATGGCATTAAGGGGTATAAGTAAGTGACTAAAGGAACAATAAATCTTCTTCCAAAAGAAGAAAAGAAAAGGGATGTAAAAAGTATAGTACTGAATATATTCATGGTGCTGGTAATATTATTGTTCATATCAATCATCCTTCTTTCTGTATTTATATTTGAAATAGACAATATGCTAACATTAAGGCTGTCCGATTATGAAAGTGTAAATGCAAAGATTCAGGACCAGGTTAATAAGTTAAAAGTATATGATGATTTTAGTAATAAAGTCAGTAATAAAAAAGAATTAATGCAGGATTTGAAAAAAAATGAACTAATATGGTCAAAGGTGATATATGATATCGGCAGATTAATGCCGGAAGGAGCATATATAAAAACATTTGATGCCCGGGGTTCGCAGCTTTATTCATATCTGGAAAAATACGGGGAAGGTGAAGCTGTTGAAGGGAAAAAAATAATCGCATTCTCTATAACAGGAGATGCCAGTGAATATACCGATATCCTAAAACTGGTAATAGAATTAAAAAAGATAGAAAATGTTAAGACGGTATGGATACAGAGTATGGTTGACAGCACTGTTACAGAGAACAATATTGAAGTAATAAACTTTACCATAAATACTTTCTGGGAAATTGAGCCTTTTATTGAAGATATAGAACAGGCAGACACTGCCCGGGACGAAGATGATCTTGAAAGCGAGATGGAAGAAATCAACAGTTGATTTAGGAAAATATGAGAAATATTTATAAAATAGTAATAATAGTATTTTTATTTGCGGTATCGCTATTTATAGCTCTTGTAATTATAAGGCCGGCACTTATAAGCAGCGGAAATCACCTGGTAAGGATAAAAGAAGAAGAAGGGAAAAACAGACAGCTGAATGCAGAACTTGATAATTACATTGATGAGAAAGACAGGTATTATCTTTTGAATGCTGAATACCAGAAACTTTCAATGGAGTTTCCTGATTCCAATGATGTATCAGTGCTCACAGACGAATTTTATGAGATTGCAAGATATACAGGTATCAATATAAGCAGTCTGACATTCACGGAATCCGATATCAAAGAAGATAAACTGACCAAAACTCCTGCAAGGGAGATAGTAGTGGATATAGCTATCGAAGGTTCTTATTACGAGAGCTTAAATTTTGTTAACACAATTGAAATAATGCCGAGAATAGTTAAAGCTGAGAATATGATAATGCAGGCACCTGCGGCCGATTACAATAATCTTTTAACATTTATTACAGCAAAAACTTATTATAAAAACCAATATTATAAGCAGTAATATGGCCAACAGTAAAAAAATACTATTGAGCATTGCCTTTATATTCGCAGCAGTTTTATTGATCAGCGGCTGTTCAATAAATAAGATGGTAAGGGAGACTTATTTTAATGAATCACCATTAAAAATAAGGGATATTGATATTGATGAGAGTGAAGTGGAGAGCATCAAGGCACTCGAGGCAGAAATGGAAAAAGGCTATGATGTTAAAACAGAGATAAGTTCAATTGCAGATGAGCTTAACAATCCTTTTGAACCTTTTTATATAGGCCAGGAAGATGAGGATGAAACAAATATATTAATACTTAAGAGCATATATTTTGAAGACGGTGCTGGTTATTGTGAATTAAAATTTAACGATTTTACATATTTATTGATGGTTGGAGATGTTTTTAACGAAACATACATGGTACAGTCAATCAATGAATCTTCTGTTATCATACTTAAAGGAGACGAGATTCTGACTTTGCTTATAGATGAGATGATTCAAGATTAGTAGAAAGGAAAATAAAGTTTGAATTTCTTAACTGCAGGAGAATCACATGGAAAAAGTCTTGTCGGAATAATATCAGATTATCCCTCTGGAATTTTTATAGATGCAGATTTTATCAATCTGCAGCTTTCAAGGAGACAGAAAGGTTACGGCCGTGGCGGTAGAATGTCTATAGAAGATGACAGAGTAGATATAATATCCGGTGTAAGAAAAGGTAAATCCACGGGATCCCCAATATCATTTATTATAGAAAACAGGGACTGGGAAAACTGGAAGGATATAATGGATGCAGCACCACGTAAAGAGAGTGGCAGCAGAAAAGAGAACATACTTACTCCCAGGCCGGGCCATGCGGACCTTACGGGAATATTAAAATACAGACTTGAAACCATACGTGATGTAATAGAGAGAAGCAGCGCCCGTGAAACAGCTGCAAGGGTGTGCACCGGTGCCTTTGCTATGACTGCCCTGCATTTGATGGATATAAATATTTTTAGCTATGTTGAAAGAATAGGAAATGTTTCAATGGATATCCCGCCAGACATAGATGATGGAAATCTGCCTGGTCTTATAGAAAAATCCAGAGTAAGATGTCCCGACAGAAAGTGTTCGGAAAAGATGACAAATGCCATTGACAAAGCTAAAAGGGATGGGGACAGCCTGGGAGGAAACTTTAAGGTAATCATAAAGAATGTACCACCGGGGCTGGGAAGTTATACTGATTGGAACAGTCGGCTTGATGCAAGACTGGCTTTTGCCCTTATCAGTATTCCGGCAGTAAAAGCATTTGAGATAGGAAAAGGTTTTATGTCAGGATCGTTATCAGGATTAAATTATCATGATGAGATACTTTACACAGAAGATAAGGGATTTTACCGTAAAACAAATAATGCCGGGGGTATCGAAGGCGGTATGTCAAATGGTGAGAATATTGTAATAGGCGGTACCATGAAACCAATTCCTACTACAGTCAGTGGAATGAAAACAGTAAATATTTTAAACAAGGAAGAGTCAATTTCATTTAAAGAAAGATCGGACATATGTGCGGTTCCAAGTGCCGCTGTTGCAGGAGAGGCAGTTGCTTCCATAGAAATATTCAATGCAATACAGGAAAAATTCGGCAGGGATAATATAGACGAGATACTGGAAAATATGGGCAATTACAAAAAATATATTGAAAGCATATAACCTTGAAAAATAATATTTCACTTATCGGTTTTATGGGATGCGGTAAGACTACTGTTGGCAGGATCCTTTCAGAAAAGCTTGGATACCTATTTTTTGACCTTGATTATATTATAGAGATTTCAGAGCAGAAAAAAATAAGTGAAATATTCAGGGATTCGGGAGAAAAACATTTCAGGGATATTGAATCAAAAGTGATAAGAAAGATTATAAATAACACATATTGTGTTTTTGCCTGTGGGGGCGGAGCTATTTTAAGAAGAGAAAATATTAGTCTTATCAAAAAAAACAGTACGGTAGTTTATTTGATGGTATCTACCAGAGAAGCAATCGACAGGTTGTCAGGGTCAACTGGAAGGCCCCTGATACCGGAAAAAAATAAAAATGAGAAGATAAAGGAGCTTATAGACAAAAGGAGCGGGCTGTACTCAAGATATGCTGATATTATTATAAACAACCAGGGAAGATCACCGGGAAGCACTTCCAGGGAGATTATAGAAAGTTATAAAAAGAATGCAGTATGATAAAAATTAAGGCTAAAACTGCACTAAGGAATTACGACATATACATAAAAAAAGGTATATTGAGCGATGCTCCCGTAATAATAAAAAAAAATTTTCCAGATTTTAACAGACTGGCGCTTATCACAAATGATACCATTTATAAAATCTATGGCGATATCATAAAAAAGCTCTGTCATTCAACAGATGCAGGTTTTGATATCATCCTTTTAAAAGATGGTGAAGAATATAAAAATTTGGACAGCGCCGCAAAGGCATACTCCAAACTTATAAGCTCAAATTTTCACAGAAATGACCTTGTAATTGCATTTGGCGGAGGAGTAATAGGCGATACGGCAGGTTATATAGCCTCAACCTTCCACAGAGGATTAAAACTTATACATATACCCACAACAATAATAGCCCAGGTGGATAGCAGTATTGGCGGCAAAGTTGTTGTAAATTTTGGAGGCATGAAGAATATAATCGGCACTTTTTATCAGCCGCATATGATAATAATGGACCCTGCTCTTCTTGAAAGCCTGGATGAAGACCAGTTTATTAACGGCCTTGGAGAAATTGTAAAATACGGCCTTGTCTTTGACAGGGTTATATTAAACAAGCTTGAAAAAATAATAGACAATGATAGATTTAAATATTCTGAGACGGATATAAGCGATGACTTTATAGAAATAATCCGCAGGTGTGCAGAAATAAAAGTAAAAGTGGTACAGAAGGATGAATTTGATAAAGGTTACAGAAATCTTCTTAATTTCGGACACACGGTAGGCCACAGTATTGAAAGAATGACCGGATTTAAATCAGTAAGCCACGGTAAGGCTGTAAGCATGGGGATGGCAGCAGCTTTAGAGATATCTACTGCTGTGGGATTATTACAGAAGGATGAAAAAGAAAAAGTAATAAAGTTTTTTAAGAAAATTAAGATCCCGTACAAAATTTCCGGAATAAAAACTGAAGAAATAATAGAAGGTATAAAATATGACAAAAAATTTACATCGGATGCAAACAGGTTCGTACTTCTAAGAAAGATAAACAGGCCAATAATTTACAGCAGCATTAAGGAAGATATAATTATAGATAGTATAAATAATTGTATTAATATTTAGTTAAATAATTTTATAAATAAATTATTGTATTTATATATCAATTGGTATATAATAACATTATAATTAAGTTAATTTATACTGGTCGGTTGCAGCTATGAAAAAAATATTAATAATAAACGGACCGAATCTTAATCTCCTTGGTAAAAGACAGGAAGATATATACGGAAGTAAAAGTTTTGATGACATACTGCCTGAATTAGAAAAAATTGCAAATGATAATGACGCAAAATTAGAATATTTTCAGTCAAACCACGAAGGCGGTATAATTGACAGGATCCATAAGGCAATAGGAAATATAGATAAAATAATAATAAACCCTGGAGCTTTAACCCATTACAGCTACAGCATATACGATGCTATTTTATCTGCAAAAATCCCTGTTATAGAAGTACATTTATCAAATATATATGCAAGGGACAAATGGAGGTCTAAGTCTGTCATATCTCCGGCCGCAGAAGGAGTAATTAGCGGGTTTGGCCTTGAAGGTTATATTATAGCTTTAAAATATACACTTGAATCATAATAATCCAGTGTAATTTTTTTTAATTTTTAAATTTTTTAGCCATGTTTTCATTCATAAATGATCTTAAAAAAAGATTTAATTATAGAGCAAAAAATGAAAGCGGAATGACGCTTGTAGAGGTCATTGTTGCATTTTTCATAATTGCTATAATTTCCACCGTTTTAATAAGGGGGACTATCACAGCAGTAAATACTGTTGGTATAAATAAATCAAAGACTGGAGCCCTTGCTGCTGCAAATGAAAAAATGGAGATTTTAAAGTCTTTTGATTACTCTGATATTTTAATAACAGAAGGAAACGAAGGATGGACTGATTCATATCCTGTACTATCTGATGATGTTTATAATATCGCATATTCAGTGACATGGGCAAATGGAGAAGCAGGCGGATACAAGCAGTTAAAGGTATCTGTTTCAGGAGAGGACCTTAAGATGCCTATTGAAGTTGTGACCCAGATTTATCCTCCAGCAGGGGAGGAAGCTACAGGAGGTAACATTTATCCGCCGCCGGAAAACCTTAAAATTGATTCGGATACAGGTGAAGGTGCTGAAAGGGAGATATTGCTTTCGTGGTTGGGTCCGGAGACAGAAAAAACAATTACCAAATATAATGTTTACCGTAATGGAAGCATCACAGGTTTTGCACTATCAGAATATTACCCGGACAATCCAGGCGATGATAACGATTATACATATTCAGTGACGGCGGTATATGAAAGTGAAATAGAAAGTGCACACAGTAATTCTATTTCAACAGGTATACCGCTTGAATACCCGCCCCCGCAGAACCTGGTTATTACTGGATATAGCAACGAAGGTACAGATAGGACTGTACACCTTCAGTGGGAACCCCCGGACACAGAATTAGTTATTGTTGAATATATGATCTACAGGAATGATATTTATATTGAAAGTACCCAGGATATTATTTTTGATAATATTATAGGTACTGAAAATTATACTTTTTATGTAACCGCTCTTTATGAGTTTTATAGTGAAAGTGGGCCGAGCAATTCACAGACAACACAATAAAAATTTAAAGCCAGACCAGGAAGGATTCAGCCTGGTAGAGATGATACTTGTAATACTCCTTATATTTACAATAGTAGCACTGGTGTCTTCTCTTCTTATAAGCACGGAAAATACCAGCAGGGATATAATAAGCATTGTAAAATCTGAAATAGATGCAAGACTGGCACTCTACCGGATAAGCAAGGACATAAGAGAAACACATAACATAGTAGCGGCAAATGAATATGAGGTTATATTTGACAGCAATATAGATTCTGATGAATATTATGAGAGGGTCCGCTATTACCTTATTGCAGATGGAAGTCATTATGACCTTTACAGGCAGATAGATAGCGCTGCATCGGACCTTTTTATAGAAAATATTGTCGATAACAATATCTTTACATACTACAGCGGTTTAAGCACACCGGAAGGCGGGATGACTGTACCTGTTACCGATGAGGAAATTCTAAAAACAATAAAGTATGTGGATATAACCGTAAATATTGATCAGAGCGGCACAATCAGCCCCAGGACAATGACACTTGGTACAACAATAACTCTGAGAAACAGGATATATTAAAAATCATATGAATAAGATATTTAAAATTAAAAACAGCAGAGGGAATGTATTCCTTCTTGTACTAATAATATCGTTTGTTGCAATAATCATGGTAACAGCGATGATAAAATTCCTATTGCGGGATATAGAATTTATCGAGGTAGATGAAGGAGAATTAAGTGCACTTAATATTGCGGAGGCCGGTCTTTCAAACTGGTATTTAAAATTTGACAGGTTCAGTAACGGGCTGGATGATGATTTTTTATTTGATGATTCATATGTTGAGAATGTATATGATGATGACGGAAGTACCGTAGGGACGTATTCTGTGGATTATTCACCAGATATTGAAAACGACTGGAAGTATTCGCCGTTCGGTTATTCTGTTATTTCTTCAGGTACGGATGCAGAAAGCGGGATGAAAAGGACCATCAGGATAAGAGTTATATCTCTTAATATTTATGATTTTATATTTTCAGAGGAAGCAATGGGCTCTGCACAGATAGCCGGTAATACAAATATAACAGGACCTCTTTTTGTAGTTGGTGATTTTGGCATGATAACCGGAAATTCCCTTTTCCAGGAGGGACCTCTCTTTGTACTGGGTAATATAGAAATTGCCGGTAGCTCCCAGATAGGTTCCCCGGAGTGGCCCATACTCCTGTTTATGGGGGGCAAGATGTATGAGCATAACGGCCCCGAGGTAGACCCCCTTGACCCTCCGGGTAATGTCTACGTATATGTTGAAGAATTTCATAATGTAATGATTGATATTAGTCTGCCCGAGATAGATGAAGCTTATATTGACGATGTTAGGGATCTGGGTGCTTGTGAGGTTACAGGCGACCTTTTTATAGGTGACGGGGTCCTTGAATTAAACGGTCTGGATGCTGCAGATGAACTTGCAGGATATCTTGATTTTGATGCTAATGGGATTCTTAATATAAACGGAAATATTATTGTAAATGGAAATGTGGATATAGGCAAAAGTTCTGGAAAAAAATATACTATCAGGTATAACGGACATGCAAATGTTATTGCAACGGGAAATATTAATGTCTATTCAAGAATAATACCGGACGTATGGTATGATTTTCCTGAAAATTCACTTCTTTCCCTGATAGCACAGGGTAATGTAGACCTTGAAATGACAAGGGCGCAGGGAGGTTCAGGAGAAACTGATCCTAATATAGCCGCAATGATAATATGCAATAATCAGGTGGAACTATCTGATGGTACCGTGCTCACCGGAAGCTCGGTTTCAAACACCCTTACACTGGGACAAAATTCGAAAATATTTTACAGATACGGCATTGGAGAATTTCTCGGACCGGCAGTACCTCAATTTAATGATATGCTTCTATCATATAACTGGCAGGAGATTATAAACTAGATATAATTTTTCAATGAATATGATAAATATCATTTCTGATATTTTTAAAAAAAGAATAATTAAGCTTAAATCAAAGCTGAAAGAAACTGGCTCTGAAGTCTTTATTGTTTTAAAAGGTGAAAATATATATTACCTAACCGGGTTTTACGGTAAAGACTCAAACAGTATCCTGATTATTACTCCTGAAAAATCATACCTTCTGGTCAATTTTATCCACCTTGAAGATGCTGTAAGTTCAACAGGTAAAAGTGATATAGAGGTTATATTGTATAAAAAAGACGGATTAAAAAAGGCTTCAGAAGTGCTGAATAATCTAAAATCCAAAAAGTTAGCTATTGAATCTTCAGCAATAGACCACCAGAATTTCGTAAAATTTCAGAAGATGCTTGAAAAGTCAAATAAAAAGCTTTCAGGCATATCAGGTATTATAGAATCACTCCGGATAATAAAAGATGAATACGAAATAAAGACTATAAAAAAAGCATGTAGAATTACGGACAGGGCATTTAATAAAATTCTCGAGATTCAATCGGAAAAAATATCAATTATGTCTGAGCTATTGCTGGGAATGGAGATTGAAAAATTTATGATAGAATACGGAGGTTGCAGACGCAGTTTTGATTTCATAATTGCAGCAGGTACAGCCTCTTCAAAACCCCATTACCTTTCAGGTCGCAGCCATGTTGGAAAAGGATTACTTCTAATGGACTTTGGCGTCATATACAACAGGTATTGCTCTGATATGACCCGCACCATTTTTGCCGATAAAAAAGCTATAAAAGGTGAACTGGATGAAATATATAAGGTAGTACTTGAGGCACAACTGAAGGCCCTTCAGGCATGCCGTGAAGGCATAAGATGCGATGAGCTGGATGGTATAGCAAGGAAACATATTGAAAATGCAGGCTATGGGGAACAATTCGGGCATAGCCTTGGTCACGGCGTAGGCCTTGAAATCCATGAAGACCCTGCAGTCAGTCCCGGGAACAAAAAAATATTAAAGGAAAATATGGTTATCACCATAGAACCAGGTATATATATACCTGGTTCCGGCGGGGTAAGGATAGAGGATATGGTAATAATAGGTAAAAATGGATGTATGAACCTCTACAGGTCAAAAAAAAGTTTTACATTTCTATCATAATCTATAAAATATAAGCGTTGATCCTGAAGTATTCAATTTTTATTCAGATTTTAAAAAATCTGCAGGCGGGAGTAATTCATATTATATGATTAACACAAGCGACTTTAAAAACGGAATTACAATAATATATGAAAATTCATTATACAGGATCCTTTATTTCCAGCATGTTAAACCAGGGAAAGGCGGAGCATTTGTAAGGACAAAGTTAAAGGATCTTGGATCAGGAGCAATAATAGAGAAGACTTTCAGGGCCGGCGAGAAAATGGAGCAGGCTATTCTTGAGACAAAAAAGATGCAATACCTTTACAGGGATGAACATTATAACTTTATGGATCTTGACACTTACGAACAGGTACAGCTCAGTGAAGAACAATTAAAAGCTGAAAAAGAATATCTTCTTGAAAATATGGAGATTTCAGTTGTGTACCATAACGGGAGACCCATATCTGTAGAGCTCCCGATATTTATTGAAGCAGAGGTAGTGCAAACAGAACCTGGTGTAAAAGGTGATACAGTGGGGACAAGCTATAAACCTGCCAAAATTGAAACCGGCGCTGCTGTACAGGTTCCATTATTTATTAACAAAGGTGATATAATTAAAATTGACACCAGAAACGGTGAGTATATTACAAGGGTATAAGGCTGTGATATTGTAATCATGGTAAAGACAAGCAGAAGAGAATGCAGGAAAGCAGCTATAATACTCTTATACCAGAAAGATCTGCTGGATAAGAAGATCTCTGAATTAATAGAAAACAGCATATTGGGGGGACAGTTCTTTGATGAATTTACCTTAAATCTCATTAAGGGAGTTGATAGCCATTCAGGGGAAATAGACAATATTATAAGCAGAATAGCAAAAAACTGGTCTCTTGAAAGGATTGCTATAATAGACAGGAATATACTAAAAGTTGCCATATATGAAATGCTTTACGAAAAAGATATACCGCTTAAAGTTTCTGTTGACGAGGCTATTGAAATAGCGAAGACACTGGGGCAGAAAGATGATACTCCAAAATTTATAAATGGAATTCTTGGTAAGTTTCTAAACAATATTTCCGAATATCAAGAATAATTTATTTTTTTGTATAATAAATTTTTCATATTTGTTTCTTTTTTTCATTACCGACAATATAATTATATGTGTCTTCTTACTTATAATAAATTCACTAAAAATATCAGGAATAGCATATGAGAGGGGTAAAAAATAGGGAAGAAAGAAATCCGGAAAGCCTTTATCCTGCATATCTGGTTAAAATAGTTGACGATAGATTAAATGATTATCTAAAAGATTATAAAGATATCCCCGAAGGGCTTTTTAGAGCAATAAATTACTGTTTGACGGGAGGCGGTAAGAGGTTGAGGCCTGTTCTCTGCCTGTCTACCGCCAGAGGCCTGGGATGTGAACTAGATTATGTGATGCCAACAGCATGCGCCATCGAATTTATACATAATTATTCTCTTATACATGACGACCTGCCGGCTATTGACAATGATGATTTCAGGCGGGGAAGGCCTTCATGCCATAAAAAATTTGGCGAAGCTGCTGCAATACTTGCAGGAGATGCCTTATTTGCCGAAGCGTTTAGCCTTATTGTTAAAAAGCAGGATTGCAGCCCTGAAACAAAGATAAAAGTATTAAGGGAAATTATAGATGCTACCGGTTTATCAGGAATGGTAAGCGGCCAGTTTTTAGACATTTCAACTGCTTTGACAGGAATTTCAAAAAACAGCCTGGAAAAAATGCACCTCAATAAAACAGCAAGGCTTATAGATGTTTCGGTAACAAGTCCGGCAATGCTTTGCAATGCCGGTGAAGAGATAATAAGAAAACTTAAAATCTACGGACAAAATATAGGAACCGCCTTTCAGATAACAGATGATATACTGGATATGGCAGAAAATGACACTGAAGCAGATACTAAAAATAAAAAAGGCGCCAGTCTTGAGAAGAATACTTTCCCATATGTCTGGGGTCTTAAAATGTCAAAAAAGATAGCAGAAAGAAAGATAGAAGACGCTCTTGATGCAATTAAGGGAATTGATATGGATTGCAGTCTGCTTGAAAATATTGCAAAGTTTATACTGGTCAGAAAGGTCTGATAAATATAAATAAGGGTAAGAAAATAAAGGCAGCAGAACTTCTGCTGAAAAAAGGTATTGCATCTTCTTATAGGGAAGCAAGGTCTATTATAATGGAAGGGCGCGTAAGTGCAGGATTAAATAAAGTCTCTAAACCAGGTGATCTGCTGCCATCAGATTCGGAATTTGAAATAAAACCCTTAAGAAAATATGTATCCAGGGGCGGATATAAGATTGAAGGGGCATTTAATGATTTTAAGCTTGATGCAAAAGGTAAAGCAGCAATAGATATAGGTTCATCTACCGGAGGCTTTACTGATTATTTGATAAAGAGCGGCGCTAAAAAAGTTACTGCAATTGATGTGGGATACGGACTACTGTCATGGAATCTCAGAAATTTTAATAATATTGAAATATTAGAAAGGACAAATATAAGGCATCTTGATACATCCAGATTAAAATATAGGGCAGACCTTGCTGTTGCAGACGTATCTTTTATATCATTAGAAAATATATTCAAAAAAATACTCGAGGTGACTCTACCGGATGCAGAAATCCTCTTGCTTGTAAAGCCGCAGTTTGAACTTGAAAGAAAGGATGTCAAAAACAGGGGGGTAGTAAAAGAAAAATCATTACATATAAAAGCACTTAAGAAAATAATAAATTTTTTAAAAAACTTTAAAGTATCAATTGAAGGAATATCATTCTCAAAGATAAAGGGCTCCAGGGGAAACATAGAATTCTGGGTTTATTTAAGAAAATCTATAAATTCAACTAAATATAAACTAAATTATGATAAAATAATCGATGGCGTGGTAAAAAAAGCTCATAATTATTTTAAAGAAAAATAATTTAATATGAAAAAAATCGGTATTGTATCAAACAATAAAAATCAAAAAGCGCAGAAGATAGCCAGGTCTTTATATGATTACCTGGAAAGTAAAAACATAGAGGTCATTCTGCCGTACGGGGACCTTATGCCGGAAAAATATTCTCTTCCCCCGGTTGAAAGGGAAAAATTTTCGGAAGGTCTGGATGCTATAATATCAGTCGGAGGAGATGGTACTTTCTTAAGAGCTTCAAAATACAGTTTTACAAATGAAATACCCGTTCTGGGAATCAATGTAGGAAATCTTGGTTTCCTAACAGAGGTAGATACAGCAAATATAGAAGATGCCATGAACAATCTTATAAACGGTTCATATCACATTGAAAAAAGGATGCTTCTGGAAGGAAACCTTATCAAAGATAATAAATTGATTGAAAATTCCGGGTTTCCCTGTCTTGCATTAAATGAGTTTGCTATAACAAGGTCTATGATTGAAAAAGTAATAAAGATAGAAATAACCGTTAACGGTGTTTTTATAAAGAAATTCTCAGCTGACGGAATAATAATAGCAACACCCACCGGCTCAACAGCATATTCCCTGTCTGCAGGAGGTCCGGTAGTCGAACCCGGGGCAGATATTATGATAATTACTCCAATATGCGCGCATACGCTCTTTACCAGAAGCATAATACTGGGGCCTGATAATGTACTTGAAGTCAAATTAAATTCAGATAATAAAAAAGATTTAATAAGCGTTGACGGAAAAGCTTTTTCATTTGAAAATCCATCTGATTATACTTTGAAAGTAATTAAATCGAGGAAAAGATTAAACCTGATAAGTTTTAATCCAAATGCTTTTTTTAAGGTATTTAAGGAAAAATTTATTGAAAGGATATAATAATACCGGTATTGCCTGTATTTAGAAGTAAATAATTCTTTATGGAAATATTTTTATGTTAAAAGAGCTCCAGGTAAAAAATTTTGCCATTATAGACGATGTAAAAATTAAATTCGGTCAGAGCCTCAACGTGTTGAGCGGTGAGACAGGAGCCGGAAAAACATTGATCATCGAGGCGATAAATCTACTTATTGGCGAAAGAGCGGACAGCGAGCTTATAAGGGAAGGCAGGGAAAAACTCCTGGTACAGGGGTTTTTCGACTTCAACAATAATAAAAAGGTAAAAAAATTTCTTCTTGAAAACAATCTTGTTGATATTGAAGACTTTAAGAGTGAAATAGTCATCTCCAGGGAATTAAACCGTAAAGGGAACAATAAAGCCTTTATAAACGGACTTTTTACAAGAGTAAATACCCTTAAGCAGCTGGGCGACTGCTTTCTGGATATACACGGCCAGCACGATCACCAGTATTTGCTGGAACCCCGGACCCATATTGATATAGTGGATAACTATGGAAAAGATCTAATCTATCCGTTAAAGGAAAAATATTTAAGCTGTTATCATTTTTACAACGATAAAAAAAAGAGGCTTGAAGACCTTGAAAATATGCAGAGCAACCGCGATGCCGGATTGAAGGACCTTCGCTACAGGTATCAGGAGATAAAGAAACTTAATATATCAGAAGGCGAAGAACAGGAACTTGAAAACGAATTAAGGATATTAAAAAATTTTGAAAGCATATACAGCACTGCTTCCGAAACCGAAGAAATCATAAAAGGCAGTGATATAGATTCTTCCAATTTATCGGATGTAGTTTCTAAAATCCAGAAAAATCTGGAAATTTTGGCTGCCATTGATAAAAGATTCATAGATTTCTCAAAAAGAATGGAAGTTCTAACAGATCTGGTCGAGGAAACAAGCCATTTTATAAAAAGCTATTTATCTGATCTGGATTTCAGCAAAGAAAGACTTGACGCTATCCAGGAAAGGCTTTACAACTTTTCACTGATAAAGAAAAAATATAATATAGAAATATCAGATACAGGCAATTACCTTAAAAAATTAGAAAGCGAGATGGACAGTTATGAAAGCCTTGATAGGGATATAGAAAGAGAACAAGAAGAATTAATATCTGCATTTGAAAGGCTTTCAGAATCCGCTATCCAGTTAAGTTCGGAAAGGATAGAAATATCAAAGAAGCTTGAGGGGAAAATATTTGACGAACTTGAACATCTTGGTTTTGGGTCTGCGGTATTTAGAATAGAAAACAGGGTACCGGAACCTGATAAAATACAGAATGGCGGAAAGGGAATAACAGAATTTACAAAAAACGGCATAGATGATATTGAGTTTTTTATCTCTCTTAATGAAGGTGAAAGTCCCAGGGCCCTTAAAAAGACCGCATCAGGCGGAGAGATATCAAGGATAATGCTGGCACTTAAATCTGCTATGGGGAAGGCGGACAATATTTCGACAATGATTTTCGATGAAATAGATTCAGGAATCGGCGGAGCAGCTTCATTTGTAGTAGGGGAAAAGCTTTTTAACCTGTCCCTGAATAAACAGATCATAGCTATATCACACCTTGCCCAGATCGCATGTTTTTCAGGTGCGCACTATTTAATTGAAAAGTATTCTGAAAAAGGACGGACTAAGATAAAAATAAAAAGGCTGAATCCGGAAGAAAAAATAAAAGAGATATCAAGGATGCTTGGCGGAATGAAAGACAGTGAAATATCCAAAAAACATTCGGAAGAATTGATAAAAAAAGCCAATCTTATAATAACCAATCTAATGAAGGAGACGGCAGGGGTTGGAAACTAAATTTATTTTCGTGACCGGTGGTGTATTATCATCCCTTGGAAAGGGAATCTGCGCAGCTTCTCTGGGAAGGCTTTTAAAATCCAGAGGTTATAGCATTACAATACAAAAACTGGACCCCTATATAAACATTGATCCGGGCACCATGAATCCCATACAGCACGGTGAAGTATATGTAACAGAAGACGGCGGTGAAACAGACCTTGACCTTGGCCATTACGAAAGATTCATTGATGAGAACCTTTCAAAGTACAATAATTTCACAACAGGGAAAATATATCAGAATGTAATAAACAATGAAAGACGTGGTGATTATCTGGGTTCTACGGTGCAGGTCATTCCCCATATAACCGACGAAATAAAAAACTCAATTAAAAAAACCCTAAAAAGAAAAGTTACCGATATAGTTATAACCGAAGTAGGGGGGACAGTCGGTGATATAGAAAGCCTCCCGTTTTTAGAGGCTATAAGGCAGTTTAAAGAGGATGCAGGAAGAAAAAATGTCCTGTATATTCATGTAACATACATACCTTACCTTAAGACTACAGGGGAATTAAAATCAAAACCGACACAGCACAGTGTTAAAGAGTTAAGGAGCATCGGCATACAGCCCGACATAATAATCTGCAGGAGCGAGAAGAGACTCGGTAACGGAATCAAGTCAAAGATTAGCCTTTTTTGTGATATAGATACCAGAGATACGATAGAGGCTCTTGACATGGAGCATCTTTATGAAATACCCCTGATGCTGCAAAAAGAGAACCTGGATATAAGGGTTATTGAAAAGTTAAGCATGAAGGTCAGGAGGTCAAATCTTGAAGTCTGGGAAAACCTTGTTAAGAGAATCAAAAGCCTTGAGGGAACCGTTAGAATAGGTATTGTCGGTAAATATACAGATCTAAAAGATGCCTATATAAGCATAGTCGAATCACTTAATCATGGCGGGTATCACCACGGTAAAAATGTAGAACCTGTATGGATAAATTCCGAAATGCTGGATACAGCAGAAAGTAAAAAGAAACTCCTGGGAGTCGTTGACGGGATACTGGTACCATACGGCTTTGGACAGAGGGGCATAAACGGAAAAATTGAAGCAATCAAATACGCCAGGGAAAATAAGATCCCCTTTTTAGGAATATGCCTCGGGATGCAGTGCGCAGTAATAGAATTTGCACGAAATGTTTTAAACCTTGAAGATGCTGATAGCTCTGAATTTGACTCGGATACAAAAAATCCAGTTATCGATCTAATGCCTGACCAGAAAGACCTGGATAAAAAAGGCGGGACTATGAGGCTTGGAAGTTATAGATGCAGTTTGGAAAAAGGATCAAAAGCATTTGATGCATATGGGAAACAGAATATAACTGAAAGACACAGACACAGATTTGAATTTAATAATAAATACAAAAATATGTTTGAAAGTCATGGAATGGGCATAACCGGAATCAATGAGGGGAGAAACCTGGTTGAAATAATCGAAATAAGAGATCATCCGTGGTTTGTTGCAGTTCAGTTTCACCCGGAATTTAAATCCAGGCCCGATAAACCCCATCCGCTTTTTAAAGATTTTGTTAAAGCTTCACTGGACTATTCCATGAGAACCGGAAGAGAAGGAAAGGTGGAGGTAATATAAGGGCTGTCTCAAAAATACTGGTTGCCGCAACTTTCTTGTTCCTGACAGTAATTATTATTTTTATACCTTTATGTGCATACATATTTAATTTTAATTTTTATAACAGTCTTTATTCACAGAACAGGGTTTTTGAAGTACTTAACAGGGAAGATGTTGAAAAAATGACCATGAAGGTATTTAAGTTCTTCCAATACAGGGGCGATCTTGATGGCTGCATCCGTTATTCAGATACTGCGGCCGTTAATGCAGCAACTTTTACAGAGGATGAGATCAGCCATATGGAAGATGTAAGGGAGGTTCTAAAAAAATTATTTTATCTTTTTTGTGGCAGTACTGTAATATTTATAATATTATTTATCTCACTTATTAATATAGATAAAAAGAAAAATTTAAGTAAAACAGGCTTTTTGTTTTTTTGGTCTTCCCTGACTGTATTGCTAATCTTTATAACATTATATTTAATGGGAAATAATTTTCCATCTCTATTTGATAATTTTCACGCGGCCTTTTTCCCGCAGGGTAATTATATGTTCCCGGAAGGATCTCTTCTGATAACTATGTTTCCTTTTGGATTTTTTTATCAATTTTTTATAAGATTGATTATTGGACCGGCAGTAATTGCAGTGCTTTTATTGATTACAGGTATAATATTGATTTTAGCTCAAGGCAGACTGGAGAAAAGATAAAAAATGAGTGGGGAAATTATAAATAAAAAAAGACTTATAGATCTTTTTATAAAGCTTTCCGGTATTAAGAGCCCTTCAAAAAATGAAAAAGAGATAATCTCCCATGTTGTTAAAATCCTGGAAAAGCTTGGCCTGGATGTGTACGTGGATAACTCCGGAAAGGAGTACGGTTCCAATGGCGGAAATGTAATAGCTTTATATAAGGGATTGGCCGGGAGCAAGAGGATTCCCATCTTTTTAGGGGCCCATCTTGATACGGTAAGGGTAGACGGGGATATTGAGCCTGTGATACGAAGAGGGATAATAACAAATAAAAATGATTATATCCTTGGAGGAGATGACAAGGTTGCAGTTGCCGCAATATTAGAGGTATTAAGATCAATAAAGGAAAATAAAATATTGACCGGTGATATATATTTGATATTTACGGTATGTGAGGAAATAGGAGTTGTGGGTGCAAAACATGTAGATACCGGCAGGATAGCTGCAAAATATGGATTTGTATTTGATGCCAGCGGTGATGTCGGTACTATTTATAACCAGGCCCCTTACCAGAATTCCATAGATGTTGAATTTAAAGGAAGGGCGGCACACGCAGGAATAGAGCCGGAAAAAGGTATAAATTCAATAAAAGCGGCCTGCCTGGCAGTTTCAAAAATAAAGGCCGGAAGGATAGATAAGGAGACAACAGTAAATATTGGCAGAATAAGCGGAGGGCAGGCAAGAAATATTGTCCCGGAAAAAACAAGCATGCTGATGGAGGCAAGAAGCCTTGACCCGGTAAAATTAAAAAATATAACTGAATCTATGATCGGTGCCATAAAAAATGCTTCAAAAGAGACAGGCACCGGCCTTGATTACAAATTAATAAGAGAATATGACGGCTTTAAGATAGATCCCGGAGAGATTCCTGTAAAAGTATCTGTTTCCGCACTCAAAAATATTGGAATTACCCCTGTCATTGCACCGTCGGGCGGAGGAAGTGATATTAATATTTTTAATTCAAGGGGAAAAAGGTCTGTTAATCTTAGTTCCGGTATGGAAAATGTTCATACCAGTTCAGAATATGTAAAAGTAAAACAGCTGGAAAAACTTGCAGAGTTAATAATGGAAATATGTAAAATAAATATAGTACGGGATCAGGGGTAAAAATTGAATAAAAAATTGCATGAAGAAAGACTTGGCTCTAAAAAAATTTTTAACGGAAAAATACTTGGATTGTATCATGACACGGTAAGACTGCCCAACGGAAGGACTGCTTCCCGTGAAAAGATTACCCACCCCGGTGCTGTAGCTATGGTGCCGGTAACTTCTGATAATAATATATTGCTTGTAAAACAATACCGCTATCCCGTATCGGATATAACAATAGAAATACCTGCCGGGAAGCTTGCCGTGGGAGAAGACCCGGAAAGCTGCGCAGAGAGGGAACTTACAGAAGAGATAGGAGCAGTTGGAGGAGAAATTCACCTGCTGTCATCTTTTTTCACTACTCCTGGATACTGTGATGAAATTCTTTATTTATTTATAGCTACTGGTTTTAAGAGATCTGATAATAATCTTGATGAAGATGAATTCCTTGAAATAATGGAAGTGAAAATGGAAGAGTCAGTACTCTGGATAAAAGAAGGTAAAATAAAGGATTGTAAAACTATTGCAGGAATACTTATGGCCAGAGATTATCTTAATAATGAATAGAATAATGAATGATGAATATTTTAAAAATCATCTTGATAATAAGAATAAAAATATTAAAAGATATCTGGAGACTGATAAATATATTTCTGAATATATTGAATACCTTAGATTTGAAAAGCTTCTGCTCAAAAACACTCTACTGGCATACGGGAGCGATCTTGCCAAATTTAAATATTACATTTTGCAAAATCCCGGTTTTGATTATAGGAAGATCAGGAAACAGCAGATTGTTGACTTTTTAAAGTACCTGTATAAAAGCCATAATGATGTCTCGGTTTCCAGGATCCTATCAACCCTGAGGGGATTTTACAATTTTCTGATAAGACAGCAGATATTAATGGAAAACCCTTTGTCCGGTATAAAAAATCCCCGTACTTCAAAAAAGATAATCGAAATACTTGATCAGGAAGAAGTTGGTAAATTTCTTGAATCTATTCCCGTAAGTACTCCTTTAGATCTAAGGGACAGGGCAATGTTCGAGCTCCTCTATGGCTGCGGATTGCGGGTAAGCGAGCTTATAGGATTAAAGAGGAGTGATATGGATTATGAAGAAAACCTGCTTATGTTTACCGGCAAGGGAGGAAGGGAGAGGATAACACCGATAGGGGATACGGCGCTTAATTATCTTAAAAGATATCTTTCTTCCGGAAGAGGTAAGCTTGAGAAAGAGGTTAAAACAGATTATATATTCTTAAATATAAGGGGGAGCAGATTATCCAGGCAGGGTTTCTGGAAAATCTTAAAAAAATATGCAAGAAGGTCAGGAATAGAAAAAAATATCCATCCACACATTTTCAGACATAGCTTTGCCACTCATCTTCTTCAGCGTGGTGCGGATCTCCGTACCGTGCAGGTACTGCTGGGGCACAGCAGCATATCTACAACAGAAGTCTATACTAATTTAAGTAAGGAATATTTAAAAGACGCTTATTTTAAATTCCATCCAAGGGAAAAAGCTATATATAATGAATAAAAATTTCCTGGACATTCACGGGCGGCAGCATTATATCATGCATTATATACTTGCAAAAAGAATACATTTTGGTATGGTATAAAATCATTCTCAGAAGGAGAAGCAAAATGGGTTCATTCGGACAACAGTTTATTGATTTTTTTAGATCTATTATTACATGGTTACCTGGCCTGGTACTGGGAGTGGTACTTCATGAATATGCACATGGTCTGATAGCATACCGAAGCGGAGACCCAACTGCCAGAAGTTATGGAAGACTTACCCTGAATCCTTTGAAGCATATAGATCCATTTGGAAGCATCATCCTGCCTCTCCTTCTTATTCTATTAAATTCAGGTATTGTATTTGGTTATGCAAAGCCGGTGCCTATCAACCCTTCATATTTTAAAAATTACAGAAAGGGCATGAGGTACACATCTCTTGCCGGACCCCTTACCAATCTTCTGGTCGCTTTTGCAGGAGGCCTGGTATACGGATTGTTTTTTTATCTGGTAATAAAAACTACAGACGGTCTTATGGATACCGCGGGCCCGGGATTTGTATTTTTCGATTTATTAAACCAACTTTTTAGAAATACTATATATATTAATATATTCCTTGCTATATTTAATTTTTTACCCATACCTCCCCTTGACGGATCAAAAATACTGGCATCTTTCCTTCCTGATAATGCCATGTACAGATTCCTTTCTCTTGGGCGGTATGGATTTATATTTATATTTATTTTCCTTTTCCTTGGAGGAAGAATATTCTGGAGCATAATTTCTCCTGTCTTTAATATAATTTACAATGTCTGTACATGGTGGCAGTACCTTATTGGTTGAGCCGGGATTAACTGATAAATATTTAAAAAATATATGCCTTGATATATTATATTGTAAAACTGAAACATTATTTTAACCAGCAGAAAAATAGGAGAAGAAATGCTAAAAAAAATGTTGACAGGCTTCAGGCCCACCGGAAAATTACATCTGGGGCATCTTCATGGAAATATTAAAAATATGATACAAAACCAGGATGAATATGAGAACTTTTTCTTTCTTGTAGACTGGCATGCACTATCAACTGAATATCAAAATCCGTATAATATTAAAAAAAACCTTATAGAATGTGTCATAGACCTTATTGCACTTGGAATTAATCCTGATATGACACATCTTTACAGACAGTCAGACATAAAAGCTATACCCGAGCTCACATTGTATTTATCAATGATAACTCCCATGTCATGGCTTGAAAGATGTCCGACCTATAAAGAGCAGATAAGGGAATTGAAAGCAAAAGACCTGTCAACCCTTGGGTTTTTTTCTTATCCCGTGTTGATGGCTGCAGATATTTTGGTAGTAAATGCCGATATAGTCCCGGTAGGTGAAGACCAGCTGCCGCATCTGGAGATAACAAGGGAGATTGCCAGAAGATTTAATCACCTATATGGAGATTATTTCTCTGAGCCGAAAGAAATGCTTTCAAAAAGTACAAGGGTACCTGGTATTGATGGAAGAAAGATGTCTAAAAGTTACGGTAATGCCATTTTTCTTTCTGATGACAGAAATACCATAAGAAAAAAAGTAAGGCAGATGATAACAGATCCTGAAAGAATAAGAAAAACAGATCCAGGTCATCCTGAAATATGCAATGTTTTTACTTTTTACAAAATATACAGGGGTAAAGAAATTGAAGCCATTGAAAGCCGGTGCAGGAAGGGTGAAATAGGATGCACATCTTGCAAGGATGAACTTGCTAAAATAATATCTGATTCACTTGAAGATTTTCAGGAAAATAGGGCTAAATTGTTAAAAGATAAAAAATATATTTATGAAGTACTGAAAAACGGGAGCGAAAAGGTCAATATTGAAGCATCAAATACAATATCTGACGTAAGAAAGAGAATGGGGATAGATTAGTGGATGAAAAAAAAGTAAGCGGATATATATTGAAATATGGTGATATTTTTGAAGGTCCCGTAGATCTTCTTCTGGAGCTGGTCAGGAATAAAAAGGTTGATATCTACGATATTTCAATCAGTTATATAATAAAGGGGTTTTTGGATTTTTTAAAAAATAAAAAAAACACTGTCCTTGAAACTATATCTGGCTTTGTCTATTTTTCTTCGCTGCTTCTGGAAATAAAATCCCGCAGCCTGCTGCCATCCAGAAAAAATGAAGAAGATGTTGGCGGAGGCATGGTTATTAATATTTTAAAAAGAAGAGAGAAAGAATACAGGAAGTACAGGAAAGTATCAAATTATATCAGCAGCATAATTACGGAAGAGTCCCTTTACTTTATAAGGGAGGGCCAGATGGAAAATAATCTTTTTGATTCCCTGACAGATTTTATGGATGAACTGGATCCAGCCCAGCTCTGGATGACTGCAGGCAGGATGTTTAAGCAGATCGGGATTGATTTTGATATAGCAAAAGTATATGATAACCATTCTATTTTAAACATATTCAGTGAAATGGATAGAATAAAGAAGATACTGAAAAATAGGAGCGATGTTACCTTCAGGGAAATTTCTTCTTTTTATGATAGTGTACTCGATAAGATAATATGTTTTTTATCCATACTGGAGTTATATAAGAATGAGGAAATAGATATAACACAGTTTGAGACTTTCGGAAATATAATAATAAAGAAACGGTATGAATAAAGAAAACAAAGATAATTTATCCCCCGGCATTGATAATAACCTAAAACTCATTGGACCTGGCTGGATAAAGACCTGCATCGAGGGTATCCTTTTTATTTCAGAAGATCCTGTAAGGTCAAAGACAATATCTGGGGCTCTGGGAATTAAGGAAATAGAGGTAATGAAAACCATTGAAGAGATTGGTAGGGAATACATCGAGCAAAACAGGGGTTTTATAATCAAAAAGGTAAGCGGGGGATACAGGTTGTATTCAAATCCTGCGCTGCAGGATTTACTTAAAAAATTCATTAAGACCAATATCAGACCCCGCCTTTCACAGGCTGCTATCGAGACTCTTGCTATTGCCGCATACAGGCAGCCTATTACAAGAACAGAGATAGCAGAAATAAGGGGCGTTAGGACCGATAGCGTAGTTGTTGCTCTTGTCGATAAAGGTCTTTTAAAAGAATCGGGGAAACTCAAAGAACCCGGGAACCCAATAATCTACAGAACCACTGATAAATTCCTGGAAACACTTGGAATAAACAGCCTCGACGACCTTCCGCCAATTGAAGATTTTAATGAAAATGAAGAATCATCAGAAGATTAGATTATCCAGATATCTTGCTGACTGCGGAATATGTTCAAGAAGAAAATGCGGTAATTTAATAAAAGAGGGAAGGATAAAGGTCAATGGTAGCCTGACAAAAGACCCATCCCTGAAAGTCAGTAGATATGATAAGATAAAATTTGGTGAAAAAGAAGTCAAACCCCAAAAAAAGGTTGTTATTGCCCTTAATAAGCCGCGGGGGTATCTTTCGACAGTAAAAGATGATTTTATGAGAAAGACTGTAATGAGGCTGGTAAATATTGGGGAAATTCGGTTTTATCCGGCAGGAAGGCTTGACAGAGATTCAAGGGGCCTTATTATCCTGACAAATGATGGAGACCTTGCATACAGGATAACTCATCCGAAATTTAATATAACAAAAACATATGAAATAAGACTGGACAGGAAAATTAATGATAATGATCTTAAAAATATCAGGGAAGGCCTTATGGTAGATGATAAAATATTTAAGCCTGATCTGGTAAAATTTTATGGAAATTTCGGCAATTCGAGCTTTTTAAAAATCAGGATACACGAAGGAAGAAAAAGAATAATAAGGAAGGCCTTTAAAAAACAGGGTTACGATGTCGTGGATCTTAAAAGGATTAAAATAGGAAGCTTTAATATGGGCAATATTAAAGAAGGACGCTACAGGATTCTGGACGATAAGGAAATACAAAAAATATTTAAGCCTTTATAATATACCGGTAGAACGGTAAATAGATTTTTTAAAATTTAGATAATGAAATTATGGTAAGAATCAAATTATATATATTAAGCCTGATAGCTATCCCTGCAGCTGCATTTTTTATTACAGGATGCTGCTTTATTCCGTTTAATTTACAGGATAAATTATCAGATATTATAGAAGACAATGATAACCAGATAAAAAGTGAAGAAGTGCAGGGGCCGGACCACGGCATTTTCAGCGGTATACCTTTTAATCAAAAGATTAGCAGCATCCCTATTTCAGGTCAGGCAATAGATGTTGATGTAGCAGGAAATTACGCCTATCTTACCAATGATTTGGGTGTGCTTTATATAATAAACATAGCTGATAAGGAAAACCCTTATATAACTGGCAAGTGCCCCGGTATAGATTCAGCAAATATTATTATAGTTAAAGGAGATATTGCATACATTTCATATACGGAGTGGATACCTGCTGAAAATGACTATTATTCAGAATGCGGATTTAAAATAGTAGATATTTCTGATAAGGAAAATCCTGTGGTTGTAGGGGATTACGATACCAGCAATGAAAACAAAAAATCCGTCTTCGGTTTATATATAGAAGGAAATCATGCCTTTTTAAACACAAGCACTTATGATGATGAGCAATTGAATACTCTCGAGATTGTTGATATCTCTAATAAGAAAAACCCCGTAATCGAAAGTGAGCTTATACTCCCGGGCTCACCTTCCAACATAACAGTTATGGATGATGCTGCATATTTAAATATTAATTATTATGATTATGAAGCCGAGGACTATACAGGAAAAAGTGACCTGATCATAATAAATATAGAAGATATAAAGAATCCCTCCATAATGTCTAATCTTGAAGTGCCTTCAAATTCGTGGGGGATCTTTGCTGACAGTGATGCGGTGTATCTTTCAAGCCATATGTCAGAAAATGATGATTATTATAATAGCAGGATACAGATAATAGATACATCTTCCGGTTTTCCTGCATTAATGGGAAATATCGATCTCCCGGGAGGTTCGTGGGAACTTGATATGATAGACGGGTTTTTATATGTTTCAGATCTTACCGGGGGCATTTACACTATAAACGTAAATGACAGAAGCAACCCTTCTATTGCAGGAAGACTAAATACAAGCGGTTCTTCATACGACATCACTTTAAAGGGAAACTATGGTTATGTAGCTGATGGATTTGAAGGTCTTGTAATAATAAAACTGTCAACAGAAGACGGGGAAAACCTTCCTGATCTTGATAACAGGAATAATGGAAATATTGCCCCGTACGCAGCTCTAAATATTTTTGGGGACACAGTCGGTGATTATTATATAACAGGGACCCCGCTGGTATTCAGTGCCCTTGATTCATTCGACCCTGAAGGTAGGGAGCTTTCATATATCTGGAATATAAATAATGAAATTATAATAGATGAAAAAATAATCGATAATATATTTTCGGAACCGGGTTATTACGAGATCAGTCTTGAAGTATCTGATGGCCAGCTGGCTGATAGCATTATAGAAAAAATACATGTTGCAGATGTAAATAACCCTGTCTTAGATATTAATTCTCATAATTTTAAATTAGAAATAGAATACATTATTAAAAATAACAGCAATCAAACCTTAAGTGATGTAAAGTGTTTGATGAGGATCCCGCTAAGCTACGAACCATATCAATATGTAGGTAATATTTCAACAAATATTCCCGTATCTGATGAGATATATGATAATCACTGGAATAAAATATTAAAATTCGATATAGATAATGATATAAATCACGGTGATGAAACATCGGTCAGGGCAATCTTTGATATCGAGGTAAACGAATTTGATTATGGAGATATAAACCCTGACCTCCCCTATGATGAAAACGACCCTGATTTATCCTACTATACCAGAGAAGATTTTTATATAGACTCCGATAATCCTGTTATTTCAGAAATAACAGAAGGTCTGATAGGTAACAAATCAAGCCCGCTCAGGATAGCTGAAGATATTTATGAATTTGTAGTGAGAAACCTGTATTATGATTATGAAAGGGCTGAAGACAGGAATTATGAATTTATGAATGCCTCGGAGATCCTGGAAAAAGGGTCCGGCGTATGTTCCGATTATTCCATACTATATACCGCTATGCTAAGATCTGCAGGAATTCCGGCAAGGCTGGCTGCTGGCATTCCTGTATATACTATACTGTATGAAGAAAATAAAGAGATCGATATAGGTCATGCATGGGTGGAGATTAAATTCCCCGGTTGCGGGTGGGTTCCCATAGACATAACTACTGAGGAAAACTTCTGGACGAGTAACTACTTCCTAAATATAGCAACAGAAAGAGGGCCTGGCTACATATACGAACATACGACCATGGATATTGGAAGCTATTATTATGACGGTTTTGACTATTCATGGGAAGGAGAAGGTATACCTGATGTTGAACAGGAATTCATTTTCAGGATAGAAGATCTTGATATTTCAGATGTAACAAAAGATTGACCGGTCATAATTGTATTTATTGTTTTTTGTCCGTAAGATGTTATTCCAACTTAAGAGCTGTTTAAGTTTTTGCATTACATATTGGAAATTTACTTGATTATGGAGTAATATCAAAAAAACTAAAAATGTAAGTAATTATATAATGATTAATGCCAGATTCTGGCATAATTTAAAAAAAGAGGGGGAAGGTGGTCAAAATAAAGATTTTCATCGACTCAGGAAAATTAGAAGAAATAAAGAAAGCACACTCATACGGGATTCTTGACGGAGTTACTACAAACCCGTCTCTAATCAGGGCAGCCGTAGAAGAAGTTAAAAAAAATGGTACGGAAATAGATATCAAGGAATACATAATAAAAATCCTTAAGCTTGCAAGAGGCCTGCCCGTCAGCCTTGAAGTAATCGGCAATACCTATGAGTCAATGGTAGAAGAGGGAATTAAGCTATTTAGAATGTTTAATCCTGTTGCAAAAAATGTTTATATAAAGATACCGGTTAATCCTTCTTTTGAAGAAAATAGTAAAACGGATTTTGATGGGCTCAGGGCAATAAAGACTTTATCAGGTAAAAATATCCCAATAAACTGCACTCTTGTATTTACTCCAGAGCAGGCTCTTCTTGCCTCGAAGGCAGGTGCTACCTTTGTATCACCTTTTGCTGGAAGGATTGATGATTATATAAGGACAGAAAATAATATAGAATTCGAAAAATCCGATTATTTCCCTTATATGGGTTATGAAATGGAAGATGATATTCTGGAAGACAATGGAGTTTTGTCAGGAATAGACCTTGTAGCCATGATAAGGGAGGTATTTGATAACTATGGTATCAAAAAAACAAAGGTCCTTGCTGCCAGTCTAAGAAATGCCCGCCAGGTCAGGGAAGCAGCACTTGTAGGAGCTGATATAGCAACTGTTCCGTTTAATGTGATACAGGAACTTGTATCACATTATAAAACCAGAGAAGGAATGAAAAAATTTACTGATGATATTGTTCCTGAATATGAAAAACTTATCAGAGAAAATTAGAACCTAAAAGTTTTAAATATAAGATTAGATAATTTATAACATCAATCAGTTTATAGCATTTTTTAACTGGAATAAAAAAGTATAAAAAAATCCCGAGTTATCTTTCACCATGGCTTCCGCTGTAGGCTACTTAAAATCTCGGGACTCACCTCAGGACTTTTCTCAGGGACTTTTCAAACTATTAACCTGAAATGTTTTCTTTCGAAAACATATTCTGGTTTTGTCCGAAAGTTGCCTCCTGTCTTGAGACATTAAAAACATACCAAAAAAAATATCCGATGTCAACATAAAAGTAAAACATTGTGTTGTTATTCAGTGATATTGTCACCTATATACGGATTTTATTGCATCGCCTTTTTCCAATTTAGCTTCATACATGACCGAATCAGCTTCTTTTATAAGCTCGTCCTGGGACATTCCTTCACGGTACTGGCTTATGCCTATGCTGAGAGAGGTTCCTTTTCTGTCTATTTCAGAAAATTCCTTTATTACTCTGTCGGAAACAGCTTTTGCCCTGTCTATATCCGAATCATCAAGAATCACGACGAATTCATCTCCGCCATACCTTACAATACTGTCGATGCCGCTCCTGATGCTTGATCCCAGTATCCCTGTCAGTTCCTGAAGCAGCCAATCGCCCTTAAGATGGCCATATGTATCGTTAAGCTTCTTGAAATTATCAATATCTATCATGAGAAGGCTGAAAGGCTTCTTATACCGGTTAAATCTTTTTATGGTGTTTTCCAGGATTTCATAAAAATACCTGCGGTTGTATGCATCCGTAAGAAAATCCCTTATAGATTCATCCCTCAGTCTCTCCTGCAGCACTTTAATCTCGGTTATATCCCGGAATATGGCAATCTTTCCCAGCAGCTTGTCTTTTCTATACATGATCGGAGATGCATTTATATCAAATGATCTTTTTTCCTGATGCATACTGCAGCCTATTTCCAGGCTTATATTTTCTAAAGAATCATCTTTAAAATACTTAAAAAGGCCGGCAAGCCTCTCTGCGGAGTCTGCCGCCGAAAACATCCTGGATTTTATCTCATTGCTGTCAAAGCCATGCCTTTTATCTGTTTCTCCGAATATGGTCTTTACCATCTTTAAGTTTACTTCAACTATGTCACCCATTTTGTCAGTAATTATTACGCAATCGTCAATTGATTCAAACATCTTTGAAAAGGTAAGGGAATCAATGGTCAGATATTCTATATAATCGCTTATTGCGATAAGGATGAAGAGCACAAACATAAATATTATATTGTATGGGATCCCGAAACGAAATAATGCTTCAACCGGCCTCATTATGACTGTAGCCAGAGTAAAGAAGACTACTCCTGCAAGCAGTACTATAATTCTGGTTACCGGGTAATTTGTCTTTTTTGTCCTGTACAGGTTATAGCTTATATAAGAAATAATAAGAAGAAGAAAGGGGGCAAGGTAAGAAAAACCCAGCTCCATCGTATATTGAGTATGAAAAGTATAACCATAACTTACTTTCTTTAAAGAAACCCCGCCTGTAAATGACAGGAAAAGCACTATTGCAATAGACGGTATATAGAAAAAATATCTGACTATATCTTTTTTAAAAAAATTATAATCCATGCGCTCAACCGCATAATGAAAAAGCGCTGCAGGGAAAATATAAGATAAAGAATGCAATAAATATGCGGAAATCCTCAGGGGGATGGTATTAGAGCTGACAAGCAATACCATAGTAGAAAGTGCCATTATAAATACAGCGGCGGAAAGTATTGTGAAAGCATGCCCCGGCCTTTTCCTCCTGGCTTTAAAAATGCTGCGGATCCCAAAATAAAAGGATATCAGCATAGTAATCCCTGAAAGTGTGATGTATGCTGCAACATTAATACTCATCTATTTTGCGCTTTCATCATTCTGTATTATTTTAAAAAACATCGCCTCCGGCATATTCAAAACAAGCATGATAATAAATAGTTAATATTTTTATTATAACATTTATGTGAATTATTCATAATATAAAATAAATAATAATATTATTATGAAAATTATATCTGAATAAAAATATGTATACCGCGGGTATTGCTGAAATAATAAAGGATACTTTCAAACGAGGAAAGCAGCACTCAGACCAGTTTAGATGATTTAAAAATACCTTGCCATCAGGAGTTCTACTGCCCAAAAGATAGTAAAGATATCTATGGGCTCACGCCCATAGCATTTTTTTACTTCAAGTCCCACTTGTCCGCTGTCTTCCCTCCTCTGTATTTCAAATCCCCAAAAGACAGCAGGGCGCTTTCATCTTCAGCTTACACCTGAAGTATTTATAGCGGAATAAAAATAGCTGATGGAAAGATAGGCATAAATTAGATAGATATTATATCATTTTTAGCAGATTCACCCATATTTAATAAAAGGGATATTGACCTATTTTCTAACAGCGAAGACGAAGCTTTTCTGTTTCAAT
This sequence comes from uncultured Actinomycetota bacterium, assembly GCA_964563645.1. Classification (GTDB taxonomy): domain Bacteria; phylum Actinomycetota; class Humimicrobiia; order Humimicrobiales; family Humimicrobiaceae; genus M55B120. The sequence goes on from CAZLXJ010000003.1 coordinate 31,856, forward strand.
AAATACAATACTGGGAACAGTATTTATAAACAGGCGCAGGGATTGCCATTTTGTAAAAAATTGGAATCTTTATGGTCCCGTTGAAATCCTTAATAAATCCTGGGCCCGGAAATTTGAATTCGACATTAATTTTTTGTACAGGCAGCCACTTTTTAAAATTTCTCTTTTTGATTATTATCAGATTCTTAATATGCATGGTATTAAACAAGACTATCAATATCCTCCACTGGATGAGAACCTATTGTAGGTAGCGATTCTTATGCGCATCATTCTATTAACTTAATTACAGCGGACAAACTCTGGCGCAGGCAAGTAGCAGACTTTAAAATAACGTTGACGCATAAAAATAACAAAAAGAAACAAAAAATTTTTTAGGAGACATAACACTTGTGAAAATTTTAAAAAAACTGATAAAACCAGCCCACTTTTAATTTTTAAATGACAAAAAAACTGATAATATTGTGAAAAGAACATATTTTTTATATAGTTATAGATTACTTTTAATTATAAATATACTTATTTAATCAAATATGAAAGAGATAAAAAATATTACTGTAATCGGTCTGGGGCTCATAGGAGGATCACTGGCGATGGCTTTAAAAGACCTTGAAGAAAATTTTACAATTACTGGATATGATATTGAAAATGATGCAATGAATATTGCAAAATACCGGAACATTATAGATATAATAGCTAAAAATTATATCGAAGCCTCTAATGATGCAGACCTTATTGTAATAGCAACTCCTTTAAGCAGGATTATAGATGTAATAGAATCTATTAAAGATAATCTTAAAGAAGGTGTAATTATAACTGATGTAGGAAGTGCAAAAGGAAAAATAGTAAAAAAAATAAATAGCATACTTCCAAAAAATGCATATTTTATAGGCGGTCATCCTATGGCAGGATCAGAAAATGAGGGTGTTTTATCAGCCAGGCCAGATCTTTTTAAAAATGTTTTCTACATACTCACCCCAACTGAAAACACCGTTACGGAGCACCTTCTTGTACTTCATAATATTTTTACAAAAATAGGTTCCAGGGTGATCTCAATAAGTCCGGAGGAACATGATGAGAATGTGGCATTTATAAGCCACCTACCCCATATTCTTTCTACAAACCTTATAGAGATCGTGAATGACAAACAGAAGAAATTGAAAAATCTTTTTAAATTATGTGCCGGTGGGTTCAGGGATATGACAAGAATTGCAGCTTCAAATACCAAAATGTGGCTCGATATTTCCCTTGAAAACAGGGAAGAGATCATTAAATCAATAGACCTTTATATTGATTATTTAAAAAATTTTAAGAAGGGTCTTTATGAAAATGATGCGGATTATATAAAAGAACATTATTTAAAAGCACAGAAGGCCCGGATAAACCTGCCTAAATATGTTGAAAAGGATATATCCAAATTATTTGAATTAAAAATTGCGATACCCGACAAGCCCGGATCTTTAAGCGAAATTACACTTGCCATTAGTTCAAAAGGTATAAATATCGAAGATATTTCAATATTTCATTCAACAGAATTCTCAGGAGGAGGGATACTCAAACTACTTATACAGGGAGATAATGAGAGCCACATTGCAGGGGAAGCGGTGGAGAATGCAGGATATGAGGTAAAAGTAAAAAAAATACTTGGTGAATAATATGGAATTCAGTGGTATGAAAAGTATAAATGGATATGTAAAAATACCGGGCGATAAGTCAATATCCCACAGGAGTGTTATTATTTCTTCCCTTGTAAGGGAACCGGTAAGGATTAAAAACTTCCTTTTTTCTGAAGATTGTATTCACACCATTGAAACATTAAAAAAACTTGGTGTAAGAATAGATATTAACAGTGACGATGTCATTGTCAATGGGGTTGGTGTCTCAGGGCTAAAAGAACCGGATGTAATACTTGAAGTCGGGAATTCAGGTACCACGATACGTCTGGTAAGCGGTATCATTGCAGGAAATAATATTCTTGCCGTTCTCAGTGGAGATAGCTCGATAAATAATAGGCCTATGGACAGGGTAATCAAACCTCTTAATGAGATGGGTGCAAGAGTTTATGGCAGATGCAATAATAAAAAAGCGCCGGTTATTATATTTGGGAGCAATAATTTAAAAGGAAAAATATTTGAACTCAGTATTTCAAGTGCCCAGATAAAATCATGTATAGCCCTTGCAGGTCTGCACGCTGAAGGTACTACAGAGATAATACAGCCACAGATATCCAGGGATCATACTGAAAGAATGCTGGAATATTTCGAAGCAGATATAAATTATAATGGAAGACATACAAGAATAAATCCTGAAAAGAAACTTAAAGCTAAGGACCTTTTTATTCCAGGGGATGTATCTTCTGCATCATTTTTAATTGTCGCAGCAATTATCCTGAAAGATTCCCACATATTTATAAAAGATATCGGGATAAATCCTACAAGAAGCTACATAATTGATATACTCAAACAGATGGGCGGCTTTATAGATATAAAAAATCAAAGGACCGTCTGCAATGAGCCGGTAGGGGACATAGAAGTAAGATCAAGCAACCTTTTGCCTGTAAAGATAGACACTGATAAAATTCCTAATATAATTGATGAAATACCTGCACTGTGCGTTGCTGCATCAAAAGCAGGTGGTACAACTGCAATAATTGGAGCGGGGGAACTCAGGCACAAGGAAAGCGACCGTATCAAAGCGATAGCCAGCCAATTTAAAAAGGCCGGGGTAGATATAAAAGAGCTAAAAGACGGGCTGGTAATAAGAGGGAATAAAAATCTTAAAATAAAAGGTTGTAATCTCGACAGCCGGGGAGACCATAGAATCGCTATGTCGCTTGCAGTCCTATCCATGCTCTCGGAGGAGAAAATATATATATCTGATACTGACTGCATAAATACTTCTTTTCCCGGTTTTGAAAATATCTTTAAAAATATTACATGATTATATGAAGAATTCCATTTATAAAAATATTATTACAATAGACGGCCCCGCGGGAAGCGGTAAAAGTACAATTGCCAAGATACTGGCAAGAGATCTTGATATGAAATATATAGATACAGGTGCTATGTACAGAGCAATAACATTAATTGCGCTGGAAAACAATATAGCTCTTGAAGATGAGAAATCAATACTTGCAGCTGCATCAGGAATAAAACTTGAAATAGATCAGGTAGCTTCAGATGAAAAGAACTATACAAAACTTTTCCTTGATAACAGGGATGTAACAGAAAGGATAAGGAGCCCCGAGGTTGGCAGTGCCGTATCAATTGTAAGCAAACTTCCCGGTTTAAGAAAATACCTTGTATCAATACAGAGAAAGATTGCAGGCGAGGGGTATGCAATACTTGAAGGCAGAGATACTGGAAGTGTAGTGTACCCCGATGCAGTGTTAAAGATATTTCTTACAGCCAGTATATCTGAGAGGGTAAAGAGAAGAAAACTACAGATGGAGGAAAAAAATAAGAAGGTGGAACTGATTTCCATTGAGAAAGAAATAAAAATGAGAGATAACATAGACAGTAGCAGGAAAGACAGCCCCCTGGTAATGCCGGATGATGGAATCAAAATAGATACATCAAACATGTCAATACTCGAGGTGGTAAATAAAATAAAACAGGTTTATTATGACCGCACAAAAACTAAAATATAAGCACGGAAAAGCCTACCGGGTAATGTACAGGGGGGTCCAGCATATTTTGAAATGTATTTTTCGATTATTATACAGGCTGAGTATAACCGGTGTCGATAAAATACCCCGCGAGGGAAAATATATTATATGTTCAAACCATATAAGTTATGTAGACCCGGTTGTTATTGGCGCCTCCATCCCCAGGATCATTTATTTTATGGCCAAAAGAGAATTATTTTCATTAAGCTTTATATCAAATCTGGTTACTTTTTTTAATGCATTCCCTGTAAACAGGAATAGTTTTGACAGGAAACCTATTGAAAGATCTCTAAAAGTTTTAAAAAATGGTAACTTGCTGGGGCTTTTCCCGGAGGGCAGCAGGTCCGTAGATGGGGTCATAAGGAAAGGGAAAAAAGGTATAGGTCTTCTGTCAATACTATCAGGAGCAAAAATAATACCGGTCGCAATAAGTGGAACGAATAATATAATACAGAAACCACATAAAAGAATTTTTTTCCCAAAAATAAAATTAATAATAGGGGATATAATCGATACTGAAAAAATTATAGCCGAAAACAGTAAAAAGGCGGTAGTCCCAATTATCGTTTCTGAGACTATGGAGGCCATAAAAAGGCTCCATTCCAGGATAGTTTAGTCTGGAAATTATTATGATAATAGAAATTGCAAAATTTTCAGGATATTGTTACGGGGTTAAAAGAGCACTGAATATTACAGAAAAGGCTCTTGAGAAATATGGAAAAAAGAAAAAAAAGGTCTATACTCTTGGATCAATAATACATAATCCCGGAGTAGTAAAAAAACTTTCAACAAGAGGTTTAATATCTGTAAATAATATAGAAGATGTTGAAGACGGAAGTATATTCATAATAAGGTCCCATGGGATGTCATCCATACTTCTAAATTTGCTAAAGAAGAAAAAAGATATTTACATCATAGATGCTACATGCCCATTTGTTAAAAATGCTCAAATGAGGGCTGTTGAACTTTCAGAAATGGGATTTTTTGTTGTAGTGATAGGCAATAAAGAACATCCAGAAGTATGTAGTATAAAAGATAATGTAAATCCCGAAAGGATAACAGTTATTGAAAATTCAAAAGATATTATGGATTCGGTTTATAATAAAAAAAAGATAGGGGTAGTTGTACAGACAACACAGAAAATAGATAGACTAAAGGACATCACGGGGAAACTATTGGATTTTTCAGAAGAATTATACATTGTAAATACTATTTGCGATACGACAAAAAAACGCCAAGAATCTGTCAGGAAACTATCAAAAAAAGTGGATGTAATGCTGGTCATTGGAGGTAAAAACAGCGCAAATACAACACATCTTGCCGATATTTCAAGGGAAAATAACAGATATACATATCATATAGAAAGCAGTAGTGATATGGACCCGGGATGGTTTGGAAAAGATAATAAAATCGGCATATGCGGTGGTGCCTCAACTCCAGAAAATGATATACTCGATGTAAAGAAAAAAATTGAGCTTATTAATACCTTAAGTTAACAGGAATATATTAATTGATATTATGGAAAAAATACCAAAAATTGCGATTATAGGTAAGCCCAATATTGGAAAATCGACACTTATAAACAGGATATGTCAAACCAGGGAAGCTATAGTCCATGAACAGCCAAAGATAACAAGGGACAGAAAATATTTTCTTACTGAATGGAACGGAAAAAGCTTCTATCTGCTCGACACCGGCGGAGCTGATCTAAAATCTAAAAATAAACTCGACCTGCAGATATTAATACAGACAAAAAAAGCGATAGAAGAATCTAATCCTGTAATATTTATGATAGATCTTACACAAACCGTATCAGCTCTGGACATTGATATTTCGGACCTTCTCCGCAGGTCCGGAAAGAAAATAATCTTTGCAGGTAATAAATGTGATCATAAAACAGAAAAACTTCATACGGATGATTATCTTGAACTTGGGTTCGGCTATCCCATTAAGATATCAGCACAGCACGGTATCAATATAGGTGACCTTCTTGACCTTGTAGTAGAAAATATAGGTAACCAGGAATCCATTATTGAAAATTATGCTGACGAAGCTATCCCTGTGGTTTCTATACTTGGAAGGCCGAATTCAGGTAAATCCACCCTTTTTAATACTTTTATAAGGGAAGAACGGGCTATAGTAGATGATGTAGAAGGTACTACAAGGGACAGTATAGACAGTATTGTAAAGATCAACAATAAATATTACCGCTTTATTGATACTGCAGGATTAAAAAAAACTAAAATAAAATCAAATGATCTTGATTATTACAGTAATCTAAGGGCTGAAAGAGCGGCTGGTTCTTCCGATCTGGCACTGGTACTTATAGACAGCAGTTTAGGACAGGTAACCAGACAGGATATAAAAATTATAGATATGTGTATCAAAAAAGGAACAGGCGTCTGTACGGTATTCAGTAAATATGATCTTATTGATGAAGAAAAATTAAAAAATCTTATAAAAGACCTTGATTATAGTCTAAAATTTGCAAGTTATATACCTTTTTTAAAGATAAGCTCAAAAACAAAAAAAGGGTTCGGCAGTCTTTTAAAAATGATAAATAAAATAATAAATGAAAGGACAAAATTAATTTCAGATAATGTATTAACAGATTTTTTAAAAAATATTTCCACCGAAAATGCAGTTTTTATAAAAGGAAGACAGTTTCGGATAAAATTTGCAAGACAGATCGGTACATCTCCACCATCATTTTTAATTTTTTCAAATATGGACGGAAACAGGCATGTAAATATAAAAAGGTATGTAGAAAATAGTATCCGCAAAAAATTCGGTTTTACTGGAAACCCGGTTTTTTTAAAATTTAAATATTAGTATTTTTTTAAATGGAAAATAAAAAGTTAAGAATAACAGTTATTGGAGCAGGAAGCTGGGGTACCACACTATCTGTAATGCTTGCAGAAAAAAATTATGATATTTATCTATGGACTCACAGTGAAAGTACATATAAAGAGATAATAAATACCCATAAAAATTTTAAGTATACCGGAAATCTTTTTATACCCGAAAATGTAATGCCTTTCTTTGAAAAAAATAATATTTTTGAAAAAAAAATGGATATTATAATTTTTGCTGTGCCCTCACATACATTGAGAGAAGTGGCAAATAGTTTTTATAAGTATCTCGAAAGATCTCAAAACAGTATAAAATGTGTATTAAATGTAGCAAAAGGTTTTGAAACTGGAACAAATCTTAGATTATCAGAAGTTTTAAAGCAATGTCTTCCGTCTGGATTAAGAAATAGTATATGCTCGTTATCAGGGCCAAATATAGCTGCAGAGATTGCCAGAAAACTGCCTGGCGTATCTGTAATTGCTTCAAATAATATAGGATTATTGAAATTTTTACAGCCGGTTATTTCCACATCCTGTCTAAGGATCTATACTAATAAAGATATTAAGGGAGTAGAAATAGGCGGTTCTGTAAAAAACATAATAGCTATTGCAAGCGGAATTTCAGATGGCCTTGGATACGGTGCAAACACAAAAGCATCTCTTATAACACGCGGATTATATGAGCTTTCAAAGTTTGGGACTAAGCTGGGCGCCAATCCACTCACCTTTTCTGGAGCAGCAGGTATGGGAGATCTTATAGCAACATGCATAAGCGAACAGAGCAGAAATAGAAATGTGGGTGAGAGGCTTGGCAGAGGCGAGGACATAGAAGACATCAAAAGCAGCATGTATATGGTTGCTGAAGGAATTGAAACCACGAAAGCTGTTTTTGAGATTGCTAGAGTAAAAAATATAGAAATACCGATAACAGAGTGTATATACAATATAATATATAATAATCTCAGTCCTGAATTGTCTGTAAAAAGACTTATGGGTCGTAAGTTTAAATCTGAAATTGAAGATTTATTTTAAAACAGAAATTAATTTTAAAAGCAGTTTCTTTACTAATTAATATTATTAATTTAGAATATATTTTGCGGGACGTGGCGCAGTTTGGCTAGCGCACCAGTATGGGGTACTGGGGGTCGGAGGTTCAAATCCTCTCGTCCCGACCAGGTTTAGCTAAATATTATAGCTTGACCGGTTTAATGTTATTTGTGGGATATGGTGGATCCATATCCCGGATTTGAAAGGACGGACCGGAGGGAGTCCGCGTCTCTGCAGCGAGCGGCAGCGAGACGGAAGAACAAATCCTCTCGTCCCGACCAGGTTTTATAATTTTTTATTGCTTTTAATATATAAATGATATGATCAAGTTTGGTACAGATGGATGGCGCTCAATAATAGCAAGGGACTTTACTTTTGCCAGCTTAAGTCTCATAACACAGGCAATAAGTGGATATATAAAAAATTCATCAAAAAAAAATGGTATATTTATAGGATATGATAACAGGTTTTTATCAGAAGAATTTGCCCTTGAAGCAGGTAAGGTTCTTGCATTTGAAGGTCACAGGGTATTTATATCAAAAAAATCGATACCGACCCCGGTAACTGCTTTTATGGTAAGAGATATGAATATGAGCGGTGGTATCATGATAACAGCGAGCCATAATCCTCCACAGTATAATGGTATAAAATTTATACCTTTTTATGGGGGCCCTGCAGATTCAAACATTACAGATGAAATTGAAGGTTATCTGAGTAAAATATTAAAAGGCAGCACAGATATAATCAATCCTGCTGATATCGAAAATAACCGGTATGTCAATGATATTAAGTATATTTCAGATTTTGGCAAATACGTTGATAAACTTCTATCACTTTTTGATATAAATCTTATAAGAGAATCAAAAATAAAAATTTCTGCAGATATGATGCATGGATCAGCAATTAATATATTTCCCTGTATTTTAAAGGATTATCTTAAACTTGATGCAGTAATATTAAATGATAAAAGAGATACTCTTTTTGGAGGTAAACTTCCGGACCCTTCCGAAAATAACCTTAAAGATTTAAAGAAGTCGATTATGGATAATGACCTGGATATAGGACTTGCACTTGACGGCGACGGGGATAGATTTGGTGTTATAGACGGCAGGGGTATCTATTTGAATCCGAATAGTATACTCTCTTTATGCCTTTATTATCTTTTAAATGTAAAAAATTATGATTCAGAAGACTCTGTTGTGAGAACTGTTGCAACAACCCATCTTCTTGATGCAATCTGCAATGAAAAGAACATTAACCTTATAGAAAGACCGGTAGGATTTAAATATATTGGAAAAGAGATGTTAAGTGGTAAAATAATAATTGGTGGTGAAGAGAGCGGCGGCATGAGTATAAAAGGACATATTCCTGAAAAAGACGGTCTTCTTGCTAATATTATGCTTCTGGAAATACAGGCTTATCTAAAGAAAGAATATGGAGATTATTATCTTTCTGATTTCTTAAATGAGATATATTCAAGATTCGGGACATTTTACAATACGAGGCTTGATATAAAAATACCGGATAATAGAAAAAATGAAGTAATAGAGTACTTTTCTAAGATTACCGGTGATAAAATAATTAATAGGGTTGCCGTAAAATTAATAGATATAGACGGAGCAAAGATAATTTTTAATGATGGAAGCTGGTTTCTTGTACGGCCGTCAGGTACCGAGCCGCTTATAAGATGCTATATTGAATCTACAGATAAAGATTATTTTGAAGCATTAAAAAGTTATATAAAAAATGCAATTAATAATATTTGTAATTAAATGAATGAAATGTCTAAAAAAGATAATACTGAATCAATAAAGGAACCTGGAATAAATATTGCCGGTGAACTTCCAGAAAATATTATTGCCGAGATTAAAAAAATACCCGGCGGAAAAGTTGGGCTAATAGTAATAAAGGGTCCCGGTATCGGTGATAAATTTTTTATCACTAAGGAAGAATTACTTATCGGAAGGAGCCCTGAATCAGATATATTTCTTGATGATATTACTGTCTCCAGAAAACATGCTGTTTTAAAAAAAGAGGAAAATGGTTACAGGATTATAGATTCCGGGAGCCTTAATGGAAGTTATATCAATAATAATATCGCAGATGAAGCATTGCTTAAAAACGGCGACCGGATACAGATAGGAAAATATATATTTATTTATTTTTCAACTATATAAATAATGTTATGGATACAGAGAAGTATATAAAAAAGGGTATATCAATAGGAAAACTTATAAAACAATTAAAAAAGTCATATCCTGATATAAGAAGCAGTAAGCTGAGATTTCTTGAATCACAGGGGTTAATTAATCCAAAAAGAGGAATTAACAAATACAGATTATATACAGAAGACGATATAAAAAGAATAAACTTTATCTTAAAGCTGCAAAAGGATTTTTATCTTCCCCTCGATGTAATAAAAGAAAAATTGGGTTCTAAAGAATTCAAGGATTATGGCGAAAGAGGCATGAGTCTTAAAAATATTCAGCTTGAATTTGAGGGGGAATTTGATATAGAAAAAAGCAAAAAGTATTTTACAGTTGAAGAGCTAAAGAAGAAATTAAAGCTGCAGCAATCATTTATTGATGATGTTATCGACCACGATCTTGTAGATTCAAAAAATAATAATGGAGAACTATTGATAAACGCCAATGATATCCGGATAGTTGAGATGGTAAAAGAACTATCAAAATATGGGATACAGATAAAACATTTAAAAATGTTTGAAAATTTTGCAGTAAGGCATTCATCATTTATCCAGCAAATAATAATGCCCCTGATGATCTCTTCAAAAAAAGATTTGATTAAAAAGGGAAGAAAGGTGGCAATAAAACTTGAAAGATATCTCTGCGACCTCCATGAACTGCTCTTAAAGAAAGAAAATAGAAAGTTTCTTGAAAAGGATTAAATGGAAAAAATCATTATTACCAGATCCATATTATATATATTTATCATAATAATGATTTTTTTTTCATTTAATATATGCGCACCCTGCGCACTTTTTGCAGAAGAAGACAAATCTGTAATAGGGCATGAAAAATCCGAGCTATATCTAAATGAGCAGGTTACGGCCATGTACGAAGATCAGATTTGGATTGAAGCAGAAAATGCAATACTTCTGGACTTTAAAACCGGTAATGTTCTATGGGGCAAAAATTATAATGAGCAGGTATATCCCGCAAGCATGACAAAAATAATGACCGGAATTCTGGCAATAGAAAACATAGATGATTTCAATGAAATCATAGAAATATCTGAGAGTGCTGCAGGAGTAAACCATTCGGCTTTTAATTTTAACAAAGGTGACAGAATAAGCCTTATCGACCTATTGAAATCAGCAATGATATGTTCACATAATAATGCGACAATAGCGCTGGCTGAATATATTTCGGGAAGCGTTGATGGTTTTATTACTATTATGAATAATAAAGCTATAGAGCTTGGCGCATATAATACAAATTTTAAAAATACAAACGGCCTGGATTCAGATTTTCCGGAACATAAAACTACAGCACATGATATTGCGCTTATTTCAAAATATGCTATGGAAAATGAATTATTCAGAAACATTGTAAGCACTGAACATGATGTCATATTGCTTAATGACGAAGAAATACCATTAAAAAGTACAAATAAACTTCTGGAACTTAATTATATAAAAGGAATAAAGACAGGCTACACCGAAAATGCAGGTTTCTGCCTGGCAGCTTATTCAGATTTGAATGGCCTGGAACTTATCACAGTTATACTTAACAGTACCTTTGATAAAAGGGAATACGATGCATTGAAATTAATAAACTGGGCTGATGATAATATAAAAGAAGTTAAAATTGTTGATTCGGGTAAAATCGTGGCATCCACAAATATTGGCTCAAGCACAATCGTCAATATAGAATTATACCCGGAAAATGATGTCGTAGAGATGCTTCATGTTAAAAACAATAATATTGATGTTAAAAAAACCATATATGATAAAACGGAGCTGCCTGTTGATACCACAGATGATATGGGTGTCCTGGAAGTTTTATTGAATGGGGGTCTTATCGGAAGCACAAACATCATTAGCATGGAATCAATTGGAGAACCATATGTATATCAGGATATCTCTTACAGACAAAGAAATAAAAAGATTATCATACTCTCGATTATTTTGTCGTTTTACTTTTTAATAATTATATTTATAATATTTAAAAATTTATCTGCTAAAAAATACAATAGATAATGGAGGTAATTATTTTGATTTCAAAAAAAATTGGAAGATTTAAAAATATAGTTCTTTTAACTGCGGTATTTTTCCTCTGTCTGACAATCTTATTTGTTACAGGTGGCTGCAGGACTGACGAAGCAATACCTGAAGAGGAGACAACAATTAAAGAGGACCGTGAAACAGAAGACATTGAAGAAGCGGATGAACCGGCTGAATCAGAGATGGAAGAGACAGGTGAAACCGAAGTTATTTCAGATCTTGAAATAAAAGGTGATATTAATATGCTAAGCGGAAAAGGGCTTTCCGATTCAGTAAAAAATGGGAGGCCCATTGCAGTTATGGTAGAAAATAGTCCTGATTCAAGGCCGCAATCAGGCCTGATAAAAGCCGATATTGTTTTTGAAGTTGTAGACGAATATGGAGTAACAAGATATGTTGCTGTATTTTCATCAAATGAAGCAGAAATTATAGGACCTGCAAGAAGTGCAAGAATATACTACGGTGAAATTGCCAGAAGTTTTGATCCGGTATACGTCTTCTGGGGAACTTATTCTGATGCTTATCCTGTTATAAAATCTATGGATATGGATGTACTTGATGCAAATAGTGATGTATATGTACCATATACTGATGCCGGATGGAGGGACCCCGGTAGAAGTAATGTCCTTGAGCACACTGCATTTATTGATATAAAAGGAATAAAGGAAGATGCTGCAGAGTACGGGTATTCACTTACCGGAGGCCAGTCTCCATTGAGATTCAAACTGGATGCCGTTGCTTCTCAAAGAGGTGGTATTGGTGATATATCGGTGGATTTCTCCCACAATGAATATATGGTAGACTTTTCCTATAATCTTGAAGAAAATAAATATTATAAATATCTTGCAGGCTCTCCCCATATTGATTTTGAATCAGGGCAGCAAATAAGCGTAAACAATATAATTGTATTGATTACAAATATTGACGGGCCCATTGATGAGGCGAACCACATGGTTGTAAGGACTACAGGCACCCACGATGCCGGTAAAGCATACTACTTTATGGATGGTAATATAATAAAGGGAACATGGGGAAGAAGCAGTATTTACAAGCCTTTTGAATTTAAAGATGATGATGGTAAGAATATATTATTTAACACAGGGTCGACATGGGTATGCATGATCCAGAGTCCTGACAGGTTGAGCTATTGATTTTGCTATATATTATAATTATTTTTTTAATCTGCTAATTATTTGAAAGAATATAATAAAAAAGAGCTTATCAGAAGTAAGATACTGGGAAATGTCCTCTTTACCGCCTCTGATATTAAAAAGAGAGTCAGGCAGCTGGGAAAAAAGATAACAGAAGATTACCGCGGCAGGGACCTTATGCTGGTAAGTATTTTACGCGGCGGAATAATTTTTCTATCTGACCTTGCAAGAAATATAGATCTGCCAATTTCATTGGATTTTATGGGGATATCAACTTACGGAATAAACGACGACTCCACGGGAGTTGTCAGGATAACAAAAGACCTTGAAGATACCATAAAAGGAAAAGATGTATTGCTGGTAGAAGACATTATAGATACGGGTCTTACAATAAGTTATCTTTTGAGAAACCTTAAATCAAGATACCCTGAAAGTCTTACAATATGCACACTTCTTAATAGGGACATCAGGAGGATCACTGATATTGAAATAAAATATTCAGGATTTAAAATAGGCGAAAAATATATTGTAGGCTACGGCCTTGATTACAAACAAAAATTTAGAAATCTTGAATCAATATATGAATTAAATATAGACACTGTAAAAAAAGACATAGAATCATTAAAAAATACTTCTAATTCCTGAACAATATTTACCATTTTTCCCCAGGCTGCCCTATATGATCCATCACTTACATATTTTAAAAATTAAATGATATAATAATCAGTGTAATAATAATTAACAATTTACTTATAAATGACAGAAAATGAAAAAAATAATTTAATAAAAATGAATCTGGAAGGTGTAAGAATTGAAATACCTTCCCAGAGGCCTATAATTCTATTAAAAGAAGAGGGAGGAAATAGATATCTGCCTATATGGATAGGCCCTTTTGAGGCTTCTGCAATTGCACTTGAAATGTCAAATATAAAGACACCCAGGCCGATGACGCACGATCTAATTATAAATATCATAAAAAGCCTTAATATAAAAATAGATAATATCGAGATCTCTGATTTAAAAGAAAATACATTCTATGCAATAATAAATATATTAGATAATGAAAGTAAAATAATCAGGATAGACTCAAGGCCGTCTGATGCAATTGCCACTGCAGTTCGCAGTAAATGCAATATATATGTAGAAAGTAAAGTACTTGACTCAGGCGGGCTTGTGATTCAAACGATAGATGAAGAAGTTGAAAAATTCAAAGATTTTCTCGAACATGTCGACCCCGAAGATTTTAAGGACAAATAATATATATTTTTATCAAAATAAATCCGGATGATCTATTGACTAAAATTTTTTTTGATAGTAGAATTACAATAATGTAATTACCATAATGTAATTAAAATTATATAATATGACTGGTGATATAAAAAAATTTTATACATCCAGGCAGGTCTGTAAAATTATAAATATAACGTACAGGCAGCTTGATTATTACGATAGGACAGATTTTGTAAAACCGTCAGTAAATAATGCTGGCGGTTACGGAACAAGAAGGATGTATAATTTCGATGATCTTATGAAACTAAAGGTTGTAAAAAAATTGATGGATGCTGGTATAAGTATTCAGAGAATAAGAAAAGCAAAAAGATTCCTTGAAGAGAATAACGGCAGAGACAGCAGTTTTTCTAATGTCACTCTTATTTCCGACGGAGAATCAGTTTTTGCATGTAATTCAGATAAAGATATTATAGATACCCTTAAAAGCGGCCAGGGTGTTTTTGGAATTGCACTTGGTAAGGTATATGAAGACCTTAAAGGTGATATTGAAAGACATTATAGTAACTCAGATAGTTTAGATAATAAAAGATTTGATGCTGTAAATTTTAAAAAAGGAGGTGAAAGTTTTAATTAAATGGCTGGCAATATAATAGGGACAAAAAGAAATGTGACAAAGAATAATAAGCTTGACCTGGAATATAAAAATGCAGAAAATATTATATTTGCCCATGAAAGTGAAAAAGAATTTGCTCGGATTCTGGACTTTTATAGAATAAGATGGGAATACGAACCAAGTACTTTTACTCTTGAATGGGATAATGACGGAAATGCCATAAAGAGTTTTACTCCCGATTTTTATCTCCCCGAGCTTGATCTCTATATAGAGCTTACAACTTTAAATCAGAAATTAGTTACTAAGAAAAATAGGAAAATTAAAAAATTAAAAGAGCTCTATCCAGAGATAAATGCCAAGCTTTTTTATAAAAAAGATTACAACAGCTTATTATTTAAGTATATAAACAAATAAACATCCCGGTTAAATTTAGTACATGTTTTTTCGTTATTTATTATGTTTTGTTTGCCTCATTTAAATTTCCAATAATTTAATTTAATTATTGTGTTTTTTATTATATAATGTAATCGTTAACAATATTTATATGCATTTAGTTTGATCATAACCGTAATATTTTTTTTATCATTATTTGGTAATTTATTTATTAAAAATAATAGGAGATACAAATGAAAAGGTATGGTTCAGTTATAAAGATAAAACCGGATAAATTAGAGGAGTATAAAAAACTGCATAAAAACATCTGGCCGGAAGTAGCAGGAGTTATAACCGACTGTAAAATAAAAAACTATTCAATTTTCCACAAAGACGGCTACCTTTTTAGTTATTTTGAATATACAGGCAAAGATTACGAATCTGATATGGAAAAG
The DNA here is from genome assembly GCA_964563645.1 of uncultured Actinomycetota bacterium. Taxonomy (GTDB): domain Bacteria; phylum Actinomycetota; class Humimicrobiia; order Humimicrobiales; family Humimicrobiaceae; genus M55B120. The sequence continues at coordinate 47,486 of CAZLXJ010000003.1, forward strand.
ATGGCTGCAGACCCTACAACACAAAAGTGGTGGGACGTTTGTAAGCCGATGCAGATTCCGCTTGATACCAGAAAAAGGGGGGAATGGTGGGCCGAAGCAGAGGAAGTATTCCACCAGGATTAAAGGCAATGAGTATTAAAAATATCAATATATTATTTTTATTGTACAAGAGGAGGTATTATGAACAATGATATTTTTGAAAACCTTAAAAAGGCTATCAAAGAATATGATACCGAAGCAGCAGCAAGCCTGGCCAAAAAGGCTGTTGAAGAAAAAATAGAACCTTTAAAGCTGCTGGATGCAATGACTGTAGCAATAAGAGAAGTAGGTGACGGGTTTGGCAGGGGAGAGCTATGGCTTCCTGACCTTGTCGGGGCTGCAGATGCTATGTCAGCTGCTACCCCGATTATAGAGGAAGAAATCAAAAGGATAGGTGCAAAGAGGGAAAGTCTTGGGACCATAGTAGCAGGAACAGTTTTTGGTGATATTCATTCGATAGGTAAAACAATGATATGCACCCTGCTTACTGCTGAAGGATTTAAAGTCTATGACCTGGGTGTAAATATAAAAGCCGAGCAGTTTTTAGAGGCTATTAAAAAATATAATGCTGATATCCTTGCAATGTCAGCACTAATGACTATGACTGCACCGGAGCAGAGAAAAGTAATAAAATTTTTAGAAAGGGATAATCTAAGAGATAAAATAAAAATAATTGTTGGCGGCGGCGCAATAACAGAAGAGTTTGCCAAAAATATTGGAGCAGATGGTTATGACCCGACAGCTCCGGGAGCAGTAAAACTAGCCAGACAGTTAATTGAAAAATAAAGGAGAAGCAAAATGTCCAGAGGTTTTATACGTAACTTTCCAGCTTTTAAAATATTAAGTGAAGAAAATATTGACCAAATCCATAGAGGGACTTTAGATATTCTTCAAAAAACAGGGATCTCGGTCTATAACGACAGGGCATTAAAAGTTTTTAAAAATGCTGATTGCGATGTTGATTTTGATACCAAAATGGTAAAATTTCCTCCTGGACTGGTTGAAGAATGCCTGCGCAAAGCCCCCAGCAGCTTTAGGGTCAAAGCAAGAAATCAAAAACATGACCTTTTGATAGGCCCAAATAATGTCCTATTTTTTAATTTCCCTGGAACAGATACCATTGATTTAAATACTTGGGAGCCTAAAACACCAACAGAGCATGAACATATCGATCTTATAAAAGTTTTAGATGCACTGGACAATGTGCATTTTTTAAATGCTTATCCATATTTTGGGTTTAGCGGGGGTATTCCCGAGGTTATGAAGGAAATAGAAGGAGTAGCCCTCAGGATGAGAAATTCGACTAAAGTAACAGTTGCAATTGCCAATAATGATATTGATATGTTTACCATAAAAATGGCAAAGGCAATAGGAACAGAAATTTTTGCTAATCCAAATACATCCTCGCCTTTAACATATTACACGGATCAGGTAAATGCATGTTTTCTTGCTGCTGAGTATGACCTGCCCAGTATGATTTGGGAGGGGGCAACCTGCGGAGGCACCGCACCTGCCAGTACTGCCGGAGCGGTGGTTCTTAGCAATGCGGAACTTATCCCTTATATAGTTCTGCTGCAGCTTTTAAAACCAGGCGCCAGAGTCTCTGTTGCAAATCTTGTACTGGCCCAAAATATGGAAAATGGAGCACCTGCATTTGGGGAGATAGGAGTTTCTCTGCATAATATAGCTTTTAATCAAGTGTGGAGAAGATACGGGATCCCTACTGTATGTTCTTCCTGCGGACCTACCAGTTCAAAAAGAATAGACTTCCAGAATGGTTACCAGAAAATGATGCCCGCCATTATTTCTGCTATTTCCGGTTCCAGTATATTACAATTGTACAGCAGCATTTACGGTGAGATTACAGCTCATCCATTACAGGCGATACTTGATGATGATATTGCCGGAATGATCGGCAGGTTTTTAGAAGGTGTTGACGCAGGCAATGAAGCTTTGGCTATAGATTTAATTAATGAAGTTGGTCCAATACCGGGACATTATCTTGGTAAGGCCCATACCAGGAAATGGTGGAAAAAAGAGCAGTTTGAACCAAAATCTGCAGACAGGTTAACCTACCCGGAATGGCTTAAAGCTGATAAGAAAAGCTGTATAGAATATGCAAAGGACAGAATGGAAAAAATTCTGTCTACCCATAAGGTAGACCCGCCGCTAACTGAAAAACAGGAAAGTGATATAGAAGACATATTAGAGGAAGCAAGGAATCATTACCGGAAAAATGGGTTGATAACCGATGAGGAATGGGATGTTTACAAAGAAAATTTTAAAATATAAATTTAAGATAGAGGAGAAATAAATGTTAAAGGGGTTTACACGTAATTTTAAACCGTTAGAGATATTAACCGAAGAACAAATTGAGTCAATTCATGCAGGGACGCTGGATGTCCTTAGAAGAACGGGAATAAGATTTGAGAGTGAAAAAGCGCTAAAGCTTTTTGAAAAAAATGGCTGTTATGTAGATTACAGCAATAATCGTGTAAGATTTCCGGAAGGACTGGTTGAAGAGAGCCTGCGCAAAGCCCCCAGCAGCTTTCATGTTAAAGCAAGAAACCCGGAAAATGATATGATATGGGGTGGAAATACTACCTATTTCCAGGCTTTATCAGGGAGTCAGAGCATTGATCTGGAAACCTGGGAGCCCAAAACTCCTACAAGAAAAGAATTCCATGATGCAATAACAGTTCTTGATGCACTGGACAATGTGCATATTGTTCCATGGTATACTCCCTGGTTTGGATTTAAAAATATCCCGCCTGTTATGGCTATGCCTGAAGGCCTTGCTGCAAGATTTAGGAATTCAAGCAAATTTATATGTGCAAATTATTCAATGGATTGTGAGATATTCAACATAGAAATGGCAAAAGCAGTCGGGGCCGAACTGCGGACTTCAATGGCAGCTGCACCGCCTTTAACATTTTATGGTGATGCAGTAGAGAGCGCCTATAGGATTGTCAGTGCCGGATTTATTCTTTTGCTGGTATCAGGTAGTGTATATGGAGGCACATCACCTTCTACAATTGCCGGATCGCTAATAACAGGAAATGCAGAGATAATAGCAGGAATAGTATTGGCACAGCTGATAAAACCGGGAACCAGGGTGATAGCTCAGGATTTTTCGTTCCCCCAGAATATGAGAGCAGGTTCTCCTGCTTTTGGTGATATAGCAATCTCACTGCACCAGGCGGCTTTTAATCAAATATGGAGAAAGTATGAGGTACCAACAGATGGCGGGGTCAGCTATCCAAGCTCGAAAAAAATAGATTATCAGGCAGCTTACGAGAAAACGATCCTATCATTTACCGGTGCACTGTCCGGGACAAATACTGTATGGATCCAGGGTGCCTTATATGGAGAGCTAGCATTTCATCCCGTAATGGCTATTATAGATGACGACCTTGTTGGAATGATAGGCCGCTTTTTAGAGGGAATTGAGGTAAATGAGGAAACTATGGCTCTTGACTTAATAAATGAGGTAGGACCAATCCCCGGTCATTATCTGAATAAGGCACATACCAGGAAATGGTGGGATAAAGAGCAGTTTGTACCGGAGGTTGCTGACAGGTCTACTCCTCCAGAATGGCTAAAATCAGGCAAAGGTGATTGTATCGATTATGCAAAAAAAAGATATGATGAAATAATATCTACACATAAAGTAGACCTGCCGCTGACTGATAAGCAGGAGAGCGATATAGAGAGGATATTAAAAGAAGCAAGGGATTATTATAAGAAGAAGGGAATGATCTCCAGTGAAGAATGGGATATCTATAAAAAAGATTTAAAATCACCAAATTATCCATTTGAGTAGTATATTATAAAAAATATTTAAAAAATTTTTTATGTGAAATAAAGGTAAATGTGAAATTTTATAATGTTGACTTTGAACCAATAGGTAAAAGGGGAGACTGCAGCGATAATGAATCACTTTTAAATTGTGCACACAGGCTGGGAATTGGAATATTGAGCTTATGCGGAGGGCTGGGCAAGTTTGGCTGCTGTAAGGTTCAAATAATAAGCGGGACTGCTTCAGAGCCAACATCAAGTGAGGTAAATAATTTATCCAAAAAACAATTAAATGATGGTTACCGTTTAGCCTGCCAGACTTATATAAAAAGTGATTGTAAGATAAAAATCCCGCATAAATCACTTGCTAGCAAATCACAGCGTATTCAATTAGATGGACCTGAGTTCAGTATTGAACTGGCTCCGGCAGTTATATCTTACCGTATACAGATTCCACATCCTACATTATCAGATTTAAGGTCAGATGATAACCGCATAATTGAAACATTAAATAAGCATCACAAACTTAAATGTAAAAGCATTGATAATAAATTACTCCGCAATGTTTCTTCTTTAATTAGATCCCTGAACTGGGAAGCGCAGGTTTCAGTAAGGAATAATGAGATAATAGCCATAAATCCCTGGCCAGGTCAGCAGCTGGGGCTTGCTATAGACCTGGGCACTACTACTATAGCCGGTTATTTAGTTGATATTGTTAATGGTAAAACTTTAGCTACACAGGGAATTATCAATCCTCAAGTCAGTTTTGGCGAAGATATTGTTTCCCGTATTACCTATGCAATGGAATCACCTTCCAGGGCATTGGAGTTGCAAAAGGCGGTACTGTTAGAAATAAATAAATTAATAATTAATTTATGTAAAAAAACAAATAACCGGCCTGAACAAATATTAGAATCTGTAATAGTAGGTAATACTGTAATGCACCACCTTTTTTTAAATCTCCCGGTGGAACAGCTGGCAGTCTCTCCTTTTACTCCCGCAGCTGGAAAAGCTTTAAACGTTAAAGCAGGGGATATAGGTTTATACATAGCTCCGGGAGCATATATACACCTGCTGCCTAATATAGCTGGCTTTGTAGGTGCTGACCATGTTGCTGTGATTCTGGCTACCAAAGAAATATGGAAGAATGAAAAACTTGTAATAATACTTGATATTGGTACAAACACTGAGATTTCATTAATAAAAAATGGCCGGATAAGCAGTGTTTCCTGTGCATCCGGTCCAGCTTTCGAAGGAGCTCATATCAAAAATGGTATGCGGGCAACAGATGGAGCTATAGAACGTTTTCAAATAATAAATGGAAAAATTAAATATAAGACTATTGGGGAAGTCCAGCCAATTGGTATCTGCGGTTCTGGAATCCTGGATGCAATTGCCCAATTACGTTTAACTGATACTATAAATAGAGAAGGCAGAATAAAAAATAATAACGACCGGGCCAGATTTTATAATAATCAACTGGAGTACGTCCTGGTTGATTATAAAGAAGAAAATGATACCCGGACAATTACTATTACTCAAAATGATGTCAGGGAAGTACAGCTGGCCAAGGCAGCTATACGCTCGGGCATCAATGTACTTTTTAAAAGGGCCGGATGCTCTATTGAGGAAATTGATAAAATTATAATAGCTGGAGCTTTTGGCAGCTACATTGATATATCAAGTGCAATAACCATTGGAATGCTGCCATTTATATCCCTGGATCGTTTCCAGCAGGTAGGAAATGCTGCTGGTGTCGGAGCCAAAATTGCTTTACTTTCAAATAATAAAAGGTCTGAAGCAGAATCTATAGCCAGCAGGGCTTCTTATATAGAATTAGCTACAGCTCATAATTTTGAGAAAATTTTCCTGGAAGCAACATATTTAGAATGAATTAATTGAAAAGAGAGTGATATATGGAAACAAGGCTAAAAAGTAGAACAAGAGAAGTGATCATAAGCAGTGATAGATCAACTGTGCTTATAGGGGAGAGGATTAATCCTACCGGGAAGAAAGAATTGACGGAAGCAATAAAAATGGGTAATTTAGATATTCTTGTTAAGGAAGCTGCAGATCAGGTAAATGCAGGAGCAGATGTACTTGATATTAATGTAGGTGTGCTAGATATAGATGAAGTATCTTTACTCCCTAAGGCCGTGCAGAAGATAATGGATGCAGTAGATGTCCCATTATGTATTGACAGTACAAATCCGTTAGCTCTGGAAGCAGCTCTAAAGATCTATAAAGGTAAACCTCTTATCAACTCTGTTACGGGCCAGGACAGCTCTTTAAAAAGTATTTTACCTTTAGTAAAAAAATATAATACTTCAGTTATCGGCTTGACGATGGATGATAATGGTATACCCGAGAATGCAGATAAAAGAGTGTCAATTGCTCGTAAAATCATAGAACACGCTGAATCAATTGGCATCTCAAGAAATGATGTTATTATAGACTGCCTGGCACTGGCGGTAGGAGCAAATACCAGGGCTGGCCTGGTCATAATTGAATCAATTAGCAGGATAAAATATGAATTAGGTGTTAATTTGACTCTTGGGGTCAGCAATATTTCTTTTGGTTTACCTGGAAGGAGCCTTCTCAATACTGTTTTTCTTACAATTGCAATTGCTATGGGAGTAAACTGCCCTATAGTAGATGTAGGGAAAGTAAGGAGGGAAGTACTGGCTGCCGACTTAATATTAGACCGTGATAAATATGCCAGGCGTTATGTTAGGACAATTCAAAAACAATAATTGTTTAAAAAATGATTAGTTTACATAATATATATTATCTGAAGTAGACATAAATTAATCATTTTACAGTATTTTGTGATAATAACATTCTGTTTAAACCTTTTTATAGGATTAATTTATAAATGCTCTAAAAAAAATT
>CAZLXJ010000004.1:0-13105 GCA_964563645.1 uncultured Actinomycetota bacterium
ACAAAAACTACTAAGCTGGATATTTATATAAATTATAATTTTAATAGCTTAGTAGCAGGAAATATCGGAGAAATTACCCCGCGCTGGGCGAATGGCGGAATTGGCAGACGCGCTAGGTTCAGGGTCTAGTGTCCGCAAGGACATGGGGGTTCAAGTCCCCCTTCGCCCACCATTAAAACATTACTACTATTAATACATTCTTTAATTTAAAAGTTATTTTTATAGACAAGTTCGTCACACCTGTAAAATTAATATCCTTACCTGTTGATGATAAATTTAAACTGTTAGAAACATGGCGGATCCATGTTTAGGGGACATGAAAGGACGGACCGGGCAAAGCGCAGGAGCCAGCGTCTATGCGGGAAGCGCCAGCGGGACAGAAATTGGTATATTTTTATTATGTAATATTTTTATGTTAAAGTTATTAATATAATTCATAAAACATTTTGTAATACTTTTATATTATCTATAAAAATGAGATATTTAATTAATAATTTTTGTATAATAGGTTATAATATAATGCAAATTATTTTTATAATTTTAAAAAGAGAGGTGGATTTTGGAAGAAAACAAAAAAGTAAATTATGATGACGAAGCCCAAAAAGAAACTACCAGTGGCAACAAGGCCGCCATCATACTTTCATATGTATGGAGCTGGGTCGGGGGGTTGATTATATTTTTAATTGAAAAGAAAAATAGATTTATAAAATGGCATGCACTACAGGGTTTAATTCTCGGTGTTTTTCAAGCAGCATGCATAATAATAATTTCTTCAATTCTGGGTTTAATACCTTATGTAGGATGGTATTTCTTTTCCTGGTTAGGCTATCTTTTAGCAGGTGTTGCCTGGATACTGGGGATCATTGCAATAATAATGGGTTGCAATGGTAAGACATTCAGGATACCTGGAGCCAGCCAGCTGGCAGATAAATGGTTTAAAATGTAATAGGGTTTTAGCCTTTTAATATTACTGACAATAATGGTCTTCCAATTACAATGTTGCTATTAAGAATTTAAAGGATTAAAAAGGAAGGCTACAATTAAATTAGTTATTTGTTGAAATTATAGCCCGGATGTTGTGTCGGGCTATAAAGTTTTTTTGTGGATTAATATTCCTTATTTTCAAGCAAACCTGAAAGCCTGTATAAAGTTATTTAAACTTACTGTTTTGCATTGCATATTAATGCTGTCCTTAAATTTATCAAAACCGCATTATGATAAAATTTCTACATCTTAATTTGTATCTTACCGGTTATTTTTTACACAAATAGTATTTATCAAAATTTAAAATATTTAAGAAAATTGGAAGAGGACTTCCATATATTTTTACTATTTTAAAGCGTGATGCCAATTTGCTTTGAAAAACCCGTTGGTCAAACCCAGGATGATCCCAGTAAAAGGGTAGTGAAACATCAATTTGACTTAACGGCCGGTTCTTAGGAGTATGACCGGTATCAAAATTTTTATTCTCGCTTTAATAAAGATATAATAATTAAGACTCAAACGGCATAGAAAAAGAGGTGGTGGTTGATTGATAAAAGAAATATTAAAAAAAATATATGCATACCTCAAAAAGTTGATAAAAAAATTTATGGAAGACGGCTGCCATATACTGGCTTCTTCCATAGCTTTTTATTCTATATTATCTATTTTTCCGGCTCTTCTCATATTTATTTCTGTATCCGGCGCGGTAATAAACAGGTTTAACATACAGACAGATATACTGGTCTTTGTTGAGGAAAGGATACCTATAGTATATGGTTTTGTGGATAATAATATTACAAATATTATAGAGAACCGCGCCAGCATAGGGATAACTGGATTTGTCATTCTTTTTTTTACTTCAACATATGTCTTTGATTCAATACAGTTTGCCCTAAATAAGATATTTAAAACAGAAGCGCACAGGAAATACTGGAAACAAAAATTATTTGGTTTTCTTATTATATTCTTGATATTTATAATAATCGTGATAACCTTCAGCCTTTCAACCGGCCTTTTTTATCTTTCAAATAATCTGATAAGAGTTTTAAATATCAGGGAATCTATATCAGGTGGACTGTTAAGGGTATTGTCTATAGGCATAGGTGTATTTTTTAATTTCTTTTTATTTATCCTTATTTATTATTTTGGTACGAACAAACAGATTAATTTTAAGCAGATATACCGCGGAGCGCTTACGATTGCTGTAGGCTGGGAAGCTGTAAAACATATTTTTATAATATATCTTGAAAGATTCGCCGACTATCAGCTGACATATGGCTCTATTGGTTCAGTTATTGCCTTCCTTCTGTGGGTTTATATTTCTGGTATGATACTTCTTCTCGGGGCAGAGATAAATTCTCTTGAATTTGAGAAGTGATGAGTAATTTTTAATCAATTAACTACTGGATTAAAGGGTCTATCAACTGGATTATCCTTCATCATCAATTTTCCATCCTTTTACAGCATGGTCATCGTTTTTCTTTATCAGTAACCAGTTATTATCCTTTGCCTTTTTTAACCTTATAAATGCAAATTCTCCATTCAGTTTGCTGCCGTTAAGAATTATTGTAATATGTCCTTTTTTAAATCCTTCTTTTATCTTCTCTTCCGAACTTTTTTTATCCTTTGTATCAATTGCATGATATGTGCCTTCATCCCATATCTCAACTTTTCCCGCACCGTAATTACCTTCTGGAATTGTTCCTGAAAAATCCCTGTATTCAAGCGGATGGTCCTCTACAAGCACTGCCAGATGTTTTTCCGAAGGATCCATACCGGGCCCTTTTGGTATTGCCCAGCTTTTTAGCACACCTTCAAGCTCAAGCCTGAAGTCATAATGGAGTGTGGAAGCGTAATGTTTTTGAACCACAAAAACAGGACTTTCATCTTTCATATTATTACTAGCTATAAATATTATATTTAATTTATTTTACAAAATTAAAAAAACTATTTATATAATGGAAGTAACTTTATTTCGCACCTTACCTATTGGAAGGATTATATCTCATCTGCCTGCCCCTGTCAGATGCATTATCTCTGCCCTTGCCTTTATCAGAATCATCTCCTTTATTTAATGCATCCTGTGAAGCGCCATTTCCATTCATGCTATTTTCCATTGCCCCTGATATAGCACTCTTTGCAGCTTCTGGGACTTTTCCACAGACTTCTGCTAAAACTTCCAGGTGAATAGAGGTTGCTTTATCTACCAGTTGGCCAACAGTTGCCTCTTCGGTTCTGAGTACTCGTGCAATCAGGGATATCTCTTCTCCGAAGTTATGTCCATTATCAGTATCTTCTACTTCACCTGATCCTGCATCTTCCGGATCTTCTCCGTTGTCTGATTCTCCATTTTCTTCTATGGGCGCTGTATCATTGTTTACAAACAGGGATTTTATGTTTCCCACAAAGGACTCGACTGCATCAATTATATTATTTATAAAACCTGTAATTCCTGTAGACCCTGTCCCTGATTGAGTATCAGATGCATATATAAAAGACGAACCGGCCAGACAGAATATAAGCATCATAGCAAGGAATAGAGAAATCTTTAATTTAATTTTTTTTACTTTCATAGGCTCTTTTACTTGTGTTGTTAACGTTTTTTATTATAACATACATTAATAATTTAATCATTTTAAGCTTCTATTGTTTTATAATTAATGAACCCTTATCAGAGTATAAACAGCAGCAAAAATATTTAAAATATTATTTATATTTTAGTCAATTCATTTCTGGCAATACCTGTAATAAAATATATACTGAATTGCTATCTTTAAATAAAAATAATATATTGTAATAAAAAATATAAATTTTTTTAAAATGACTCAAGAAGAAAGAAAAATAGCTGCTATTAATAATATACTGGATTCGGCAGAAGAATATATTCAAAAGAATGGCGTAAATGATATAGATATAAATAAAATCTGTAAATCAGCCGGGCTTACAAAGGGTGCTTTTTATCATCACTTTCGCAATAAACAGCATCTACTGCTGGAACTTTTTAATAGATGGATAATCCAGGTATCTACTGAAATAAAATTAACTGAATACAGCAATATTGACCCGGTTGACTTGATTATCCATGTAATTGACAGCATTTCACCTGCATTTGTACGTTCAACCAATCAACTTCCAATATTTTTGGAACTATATGTTAGAGCTATAAATGATAAGAGATTAAAAAAATATGTAGTAAAATCATATAATAGTTTTATATCTTTTTTTTCAGAAGTTTTGGAAAATGGAATGGATAAGGGATTTGTTAAAAAAGACAATCCTGTCCGGCTTTCAAAAATACTTTTTTCATTAACTTTGGGGTTATTGATACAGGGGCTGATTAATCCCGAAAGTGAAAACTGGCAAAAAATGGCTAAAAAGAGCGTTAGCCTTATACTTTCCAAATAATATTATATTTCCCAGATTTAAAAAATCTATAAAATATTATTGACTAATTTTGATACATACTTTAAGATTGTATAAAGTTTATTATTATTTATAGAAAGGGAAGATATGAGTAAAGTAACCCTAATAGTTGGCGGAATAATTCTAATTATTCTCGGAGTATTAGCAATTATACCCGCTCTTAATTTTGCAGCAATGTGGCTGGCAATAGTTCTATTGATACTGGGAGCAGCAGGTATAATCCTAGGTTCAATTGCTGAAAAGTAATCTGCGTAAAAGGATCAAAGTAATATAGGGACTCCAAAATTATGTATTGATTCTGGAGTCCTTATCAATTTAATAATTATGTTCACATAACTGCAAGCATATTTATAAATGGTAATGAAAGCGGACCCCATAATGATTTTGAGAAATGGCTTGAAGTGCTTGCACCGGATAAGCCATACCGGAGTTATCAGCATAACAGGTTAGAGGATAATGCTCATAAACATCTTAAGAGGACGATAAGGGGAAGGAAAGTTGTGTTAGCAGTTACGGGGGGCTGGGTCCGGGTCCCCTGGAGCAGATTTTTTATGGTGAATTCGGCTGTAAGAGAAGAAAAGGGTTCTGGTAAAAATAATAGGAGAGTAATAATATATAGGAAGTATCTTATAAAATAAAACCGGGGGATTGAAATAAGACTTGGAATAATAGGCCTTCCCAATGTTGGCAAAAGCACAATTTTTAATGCAATTACAGCAGCCGGCGCGGATGTATCAAATTATCCATTTTGCACTATTGAGCCCAACAGGGCAACTGTCCCCGTACCAGACGATAGGCTTAAGAATCTGTCAGAAATGGTAAAACCAGATAAGACGACACCTGCAGTGATAGAGTTTGTGGATATCGCAGGCCTTGTCAGGGGGGCACATGACGGAGAAGGGCTTGGAAATAAATTTCTCTCAAATATTAGAGAAGTAGATGCAATAGTCCACGTGGTGAGATGTTTTAAGGATGAGAATATAGCCCATGTTTCAGGTAAGATAGATCCTGTAGGAGATATAGAAGTAGTAAATCTCGAGTTGATTTTTGCCGATATTGAAAGTATAGAAAAGAGGCTTGAAAAAAGCCGGCGCAGTGCAAAAAGCGGGGAAAAAGATATCATAAGGGAAGTAGAGATATTGCAGAAGATTAAAGACGAACTGGGAAGAGGTAAATTGCTGAGAAATATAGAACTGGCAGCGTTTGAAAAACAGCTGGCGGAGAGTCTTTTTTTGCTTACAGACAAGCCTGTCCTTTACGCATTGAATATTTCAGAAGATGATATCGGCAGAGATGAAAATAATCCAGATATTAAAAATGTAAGAGACTATGCCGCAGGTGAGAATTCCGGAATTGTCCTTATAAGTGCAAAAATAGAAGAAGAACTGATGCAGCTTGATAGAAATGAAAGACTGCAGTTTATGATAGAGATGGGAATTCCTGAAACAGGTATGGACAGGATGGTAACTTCCTGTTATAAGCTTATGGATCTTATAAGCTTTTTTACAATTAAGTTACCTGAAGTAAGGGTCTGGACGGTAAAAAGGGGGACCGAAGCTCCACGGGCTGCGGGGAAGATACACACTGATTTCGAGAGGGGATTTATTGGTGCAGAAGTTATTGATTACCAGTCCCTGATGGATGCGGGCTCTTTTCATGCTGCAAGGGAGAAAGGCCTGGTCAGACAGGAAGGAAGGCAATATATAATACGGGATGGAGATGTAATTCTATTTAAATTTAATATATAGGCTTAAAAGATTACAAATTTAAATAACTTCCCATTTCATCTACGAGCCTGCTGAATATCTTCAATGCTCTTTCCAGAGGTCCGGGAGATGTCATATCAACGCCGGCTTTTTTTAGAAGCTCAATTGGGTAATCTGAGCTGCCGCTGGATAGGAATTCCAGATATCCTTCAAGCGCCTCTCTTTCACCACTTATGATTTTTTCCGATAACGATACAGCAGCTGCAAATCCGATGGCATATTTATATACATAAAAAGACATATAAAAATGGGGTATCCTTGCCCATTCAAGGTCAACCCGGGGATCAATTACGATTTTTTCTCCGTAATACTTTTTATTGAGATCATGGTATATTTCAGAAAGGCTTCCCGCTGTAAGGGGAATTTGATTCTCTGCATTGCTGTGTATTGTCTTTTCAAATTCAGCAAACATTGTCTGCCTGTAAACGGTACTTCTGAACTGCTCAAGATAATAATTAAGTATATACTGTTTCTTTTTTCCGTCTTTAAGTGTTTCAAGTAAATGATTCGTAAGAAGGATCTCATTCATTATGGAAGCAACTTCGGCTACAAAAATTTTATATCCGGCCCTTATATAAGGCTGATTTTTATTAGAAAAATATGTATGCATTGCATGGCCCATTTCATGTGCAAGCGTATAAGCATTATTTATCGTATTTTCATAATTCATAAGGACATATGGATGAGTATCGTAAAATCCTGCCGAATATGCCCCGCCTGTTTTGCCTTCATTCTCATAGATATCTATCCATCCTCCATCAAGCCCGTCTTTTAGTATTTTTAGATAAATTTCTCCAAGGGGCCTGAGGCTTTCCGCTACCATTTCTTTTGCTTTCTGGTACGGGATGCTGAAATCAACATCAGGCACTATCGGAACATAGATATCATACATATGCAGCCTGTCAAGGCCCAGAGCTTTTTTCCTGAGATCCATATACCTGTACATCGGTTCCAGGTTTCCCGATACAGAGCTGATAAGATTATCATATACTGATACATCTACATTATCATCAAATAATGCTGCTTCAATACTGGAAGAATAATTGCGGACCCTGCTGAAGAAAATATCCTTTTTTACATTTGAAGCAAGCGTGGAAGACAGAGTATTTTTAAGTTTGCCATATGTATCATAAAGGGCATTAAATGAATCCATTCTTACACGCCTGTTCCGGCTTTCCATAAATTTTGAATATCTTCCCTTCGTAAGTTCTACGCTTCTGTTTTTTTCATCTTTTACTGCGGGGAATTTAATATCAGCATTATCAATCATACCGAATATTAATGCCGGTGAGTCAGCAAGCTCTCCTGAAAGCGCCAGGATTTTTTCTTTATCCGGTGATAGTATGTGTTCCCTCTTTCTGTTAATGTCCTCCAGAAAATGTGTATAGTCGGCCAGGTATTTGTCCTGTCTTATTAACTTTCTTAATTTTTGGGGGTCAATTTTAAGGATATCAGGTATAAGAAAGGAGAAGGTGCTTTCCGTTTCTACAAGCAGGGATCTGGCCCTGTCAAGGAGAGCCTGTGAATCCTGGTTTGTGTTATCCTCATCCTTTTTTAAATGTGCGTATACAAAAATTTTCTCCACTCTTTTCATAAGATCAGTGTAAAGTTTGAGAATCCTTGAAAGATCTTCAGGTGAATCGCCGAGTTTTCCTGACAAGTTTGCCATAGAAGGAAGACTTTCCCGTGCAGATTTGTAATCCGCTTCCCATTGCCCGGTAGAATTATAAATATCTTCAAGAACCCATTTATAATCCGCTTCTATTTCACTTCTCTTTTTTAGCTTATTTACTTTCATTTTATACCGGTCCACAGAAAGGACCTGCCCTCCCTTACTAGAATGTTTTAAAATAACCATTATATAAAGTGTTTATCCAGTTTACCAGATTGTTTTTTGGCCTCTTCGTTTGTATAATAAATTTTAATCTTTATAGAGTATTTAAACCTTGGAATTATACGGAAAGGAATAGTTGGAACAGAGGGGCAGAAAAGAATCAATCATAACTTTAATCATAATGATCATAGTTGCTGCAGTTATAGTGAGCTGGATAACTGGTCTGTGGAGCTGTGAGGCAGGGAAAAAGGATCTTACCAAAGAGCAGAGGCTGACAATATCTGATTATATAAATTCGGTCTCGGTCCTTGTTCAGCAGTCAAATAAACTTTCATATGACTTTTTTAATACGGTTGATAGAGTAGAGGATATTTCAAGGGAAGAACTAAATACGGAACTTCTTGATATAATAGAAGAGAGCAGGGTAATTCTTCAAAACGGCAATGAATTGAATCCCCCCGAGGGATTTGAGGTAGCCCATGGTTATCTTGAGCTAGTTTTTGATACAAGAGGGAGGTCCTATGAGGATTTTAAGCCGGCACTTTTCAATGCGCTGGATGACCTGGACCTGGATATTTCAACAACCCAGATAACAAATACATTCCTTTATATGTTTATGAGTGACGAGCTGTACCTGTATTTTAAGGACAAACTAAAAGAATCCGGTGAAAGTATCGGTATAGGAAATCTTACAATAATAGATTCTGTTGTACTCCAGGACAGGTCCCTTACAAGCACGCAGAATGTGCTTGCCTTTATTTCTGATATAAAGACTGTTACTAAACTACAGGAAAGAAGGGGAGTGGCAGTAATAGGAGACAGCGTAGAATTTGACCCCCCTGTTTTAAACGAGAATGGTGATTACTGGATAATTGGAAAGGGAAATGAAATAAGCATAGCTGTAAAAATAGAAAACCAGGGAAATGTAGTAGAAAATAATGTAGATGTACTTGTCACGTATAAAACAGAAGACAATGTATCTGACGAGAAGAGCTATACGATCGGCACAATAAATCCTTCAAATCAGGAGGTTGTTACAATTTCCGGCTTTACAGCCTATCCGGGGAGAAAATGTGAAATAGAGATTAAAGCGGGTCCAGTCCCCGATGAAGTTTTCATGGGTAATAATACCCTGATAATAAAATTTATGATGGAAAACTGATAAACTCTGATATTTCAATAAAAAAAGCGTGGTAAAATAAGGGGTTTTCTATAAAGTTATAATAGGTTATAATAACCTACCAATTAAAATTTATAAATTATGGAAGATAAACAACCGAAAGTTTTTACATTGCTGGTAATATCTGATGCCAGCTCAAAGATCAGGAAAATAAGAATATCACATAATGTCTTTAGGTCCATATTTGTTGTGACAGTAATAGTTATAGCTTCGATTGTGATATTATTTTCAAATCTTGTATTAACCCGGGATAAACTGGATGAAAAGGTTTCAGAGATTGAAAGGCTTGAATCAAAGATACAGTATAAAGAAGTTGAGATGGCCAATCTTGAGAAAAAGACTAAAGAAATAGAAACAAAGACAACAATTCTTGAGAACTATCTCAAGGAGGTCGAAAATCTGGACCGCATGGTAAGGAGCATTACCGGCAAGGGAGGCTATGCAGAAGAAGTCGCAGTATACAATGATGATCTTTCTGCTGATATAGCAATCAAGGACAACCCAAATGAAATATATTATTATTTAAACGATCAGGAACAGGAGCTTGATGATATTGACGCACTTCTTGACAACCTCCTGGAAGTTGCTCCAGAGCTTTCCGAAGTCCTCCAGCGGGATAAAAAGGACATGGAGGATCATATATACCTTATGGAGCATACGCCTGACATATGGCCCACCTGGGGAATTACAACAGGCTTGTTTAATGAATGGAGGGCAGGCCACCGGCATAAGGGTCTGGATATAGCAAATAATACCGGCACTCCCATAAGTGCGGCAGCAGCTGGTGTAGTAATATATTCGGGATGGCATGGTAATTATGGAAGAAAATTAGTTATATACCACGGATTTGGCTACACTACTGTATATGCACATCTTTATAAGATGTACGTAGAAGTCGGCGATGAAGTTGATAAGGGAGAGACAATAGCCACAATGGGTAATACAGGAAATAGTACAGGGTCCCATCTTCATTATGAAGTCCTGGTTGATGGTGTCCCGAATAATCCCCAGGATTTTCTTCCATAAGCATATTCTGCTTTAAAACTATTTTTATTTAAGTATAATATCGTACATTATCTTTTTAATTATCGGTTAAGAATTCAAAAAATGAAGATAAGAATAGCATATCTTGGACCATCCGGGACCTTTACAGAAGAAGCTCTGGATAAATATATAGATATAAATAATTTACGTAATAATGTTAAAAAGGTGCCCTATTCAAATATAGGGGAAGTAATCAAAAGCTTGGATAGGGGGGAGGTTTCAGAAGGCATAGTCCCTATTGAAAACTCACTTGAAGGTTCGGTAAATATAACGCTTGATTTCCTCACTTTTGAAAGCGAAGCAAGGATAATAAGGGAAATAACAGTGCCGATAAAACACAGCCTTATCGGAAAGGAGAATACACCGGTTGCAAAGATTAAAAAAATAATCTCCCATCCCCATGCAACTGCACAGTGCAAAAATTACATTTCAACCTATCTGAAAAATGCGAGTATTATGGCGGCAAACAGCACTGCAGAAGCAATAAAAATATTAAAAAAAGAAGATAGCAGTATTGCTGCCATAGGTACTAAAACAGCCGCAAAAATATACGGGCTGGAGATAATAGCAAGTGATATAGAGGATAATAAGGACAATAAGACAAGATTCGTATTTATTGGAAACAGGATACAGCCCAGGACCGGCAGGGATAAGACCTCAATTGTATGTTTTTTAAAACAGGACAGGCCCGGAAGCCTTTATAATATACTTAAAGAATTTGCTGATAGGAATATAAATCTTACCAGGCTGGAATCACGACCTGCAAAAAAAAATCTTGGCGACTATGTATTTCTTATAGATCTTGATGGGCACCTGCATGATAAGGATATTTACGAAGCTATTGATGTTCTCAGGAAAAAGGTATATCTGATAAAAATACTGGGATCATATCCAAAGTGGGACTAATTGCTATTCTTTTTCCTAAAAAACCGGAGTGATAAACATGATTGATATTGAACTATTCAGAAGTGATCCTAAAAAATTTGAAGATGAAATAAAGAAAAGGGGAATGAAAATAGATGTTTCTGCTGGAATCTCGCTTGACAGGCAGAGAAGGGACCTTATTTTAAGGATTGACAATTTCAGATCAGAAAAAAATGAAGCCTCTAGTAAAATTGCTGGGCTGGTGGGCGATGAAAAGAAGAAAATAATAAGTGATATGAAAGAGATTAATGTAGAGCTTGGCAGGCTTGAAAAAGAACTGGAAGATATTGAAAAGAGGTACCAGAATCATTTTGCTCTTTATCCCAACCTTTCCCATAAAGATATTCCCGTTGGTGTAGATGAAAGCGGGAATATAGTTCGTTCATACTATAAAGAGAAGCCTGTACTTGATTTTAAACCTAAAAACCATATAGAACTTGGAACAGGACTGGATATACTTGATGAGGAAAGAGCTACAAAAATATCAGGGTCAAGATTTGTATTTATAAAAAATGAGGGTGTTCTTCTAGAATTTGCATTGATACAGTATGTTTTAAATATACTTACAGGCAAAGGTTTTGTACCGATGATCCCCCCGGTACTAGTTTATGAAGAAGCAATGCATGGAACAGGATTCTTCCCGGCTGAGGCTTCACAATACTACAAAACAGAGCAGGACGAGCTCTATCTTGCCGGTACTTCGGAAGTTCCACTGTGTGCATATCATGGAAAGGAATTTTTGGATGCCGGGAAATTACCATTGAAATACACCGCCTTTTCCACATGCTTCAGAAGGGAAGCGGGGACATACGGTAAGGATATGGGAGGCATGTTCAGGGTACATCAGTTTGATAAGGTAGAGATGTTTATGTACGCCCATCCCGACAACTCCTGGGAACAATATGAATTTCTTCTAGGCACTCTTGAAGAGATAATAAAAGGCCTGGGATTCCATTATAGAATAATGGATATGTGTACAGGAGATATTGGGACACCCAATGCAAGGAAGTTTGATCTGGAGGTCTGGCTTCCAGGCCAGCAGAGTTACCGGGAACTTGCATCATGCAGCCATGACACTGATTTTCAGGCAAGAAGGTTGAATATAAAGTACAGGGATGGGAAAAAGAAGGATTTTGTACATACAATGAATTCAACAGCCTGTGCAGTGGGAAGGACCCTGATAGCTATATATGAGAATTATCAGGAAAGTGACGGCAGCATTACAATACCGCAGGTACTGGTGCCTTATATGAATGGCCTAAAAAAGATAAGCAGAAAAGACAAATAAAATAAAGCACTTGCGATACTTATATTTAGAATAATTCCTTTTAAGCTATTCAACCATTTTACCAATAATTTATACAATATTACAATTTGATATCTGTTCCTGTTAATATTCAATATTTAAATTTTTGTGTTATAATTTGTCATTGCCGTTTTAAGGAGAGGTGGCAGAGTCTGGTTGATTGCGACGGTCTTGAAAACCGTTGAAGGTTTTTATCTTCCGGGGGTTCGAATCCCTCCCTCTCCGCCACATTAATTTTTTTATTGAATCTATTACAAACTTCTTTTGGCAATATAACTGAATAACGACAATATTGCTTATTTCTGTTTGAATTAAATTGCTAATATATTATAATAGCATATCGTCAAATGTGCCATTCCCCGGTAGCTCAACGGTAGAGCATTCGGCTGTTAACCGAAGGGTTGTAGGTTCGAATCCTACCCGGGGAGCCAAATTCTATTTTTAATAATTCTATTATTTCCAGTCCCATATGTTACAAAAGCCATTCATAATCTTGCCTGCAGTCAACAAAATAATCCACATAAACTACATCACCTTTGATTTGATAGATTAAAAGGTATTGCTTGCCTAGCAGCAGCTTACGATATTTATTAATTGGCATAACTGGAACGTCAAGTCTGGGATTTCTTTCCGGAAGATCCTCC
>CAZLXJ010000005.1:0-4739 GCA_964563645.1 uncultured Actinomycetota bacterium
TCCAGGATAGCTTTATTAAATCCATCGACACTGTTTTTTCTATCATTTTTGATGTTTATAGGGGCCTCACCCGGGGGTACGGGGGGAGGAATAAAGACCACTACATTTGTAACAGTTGCTGCAGCAGGTTTTAGTTCAATAAAGGGTAGAAGCAGTGTGGCACTCTTAAAGAGAAGGCTTCCTGATAGTACTATCTATAGAGCACTCACCCTTACGCTGACTGCTATTATGTTAATAATTTTTTCTACAATAGGAATACTTATATTCGAGAACTGTTCTTTAAAGGAAGCTCTTTTCGAAGCTATCTCAGCATTCGGGACCGTCGGGCTCTCTACCGGCATTACAGGGAGTCTGTCAGTTCCCAGCAAGGTAATATTGATACTGAGTATGTTTATTGGTAGAATCGGCATAAGCACTTTATCAGTAGCGATTGCCATAAGAAGTTCAGTTGACAAAATGACTTATCCCGAGGATACTCTTACGATTGGATAATACTAATTTAACAGGTGAATTATCTCATGAAAAAACAATTTTTAGTTATAGGACTTGGAAGGTTCGGGGCCAGCGTTGCCCGTACATTAACAAATGCAGGCCACGGTGTGGTTGGTATAGATACATCTGAAGATCGTATTCAGCGGGTTTCAGAAGAGATATCTGATGTAATAAAATGTGATGCAACAGATTCTGATCTTTTGGACACCATGGGAATTTCTGATTATGAAGCTGTGATTGTATGTATAGGGGAAAAGTATATCCAGAATTCCATACTGGTCACATTGATTCTGAAAGAGAAAGGCGCAAAAAAGATTATTGCCAAAGCCGGTACCAAGACACAGGGGAGAGTACTGTCCAAAGTGGGCGCTGATACTATCGTGTACCCTGAAAAAGATATGGGAGAAAAGGTTGCAAGAAGTCTCATAAGTACAAATATTCTTGATTTTCTTGAAGTCAGTCCTGATATAAGTATTATAGAAATACCTGCACCTGATTTCATAGTGGGAAAAAATCTAATCGAATTAAATCTAAGGCACAAATATGGTGTTACGATAATAAGCATAAAAAATGCAAAAAACGAGATAATAGCCCCGCCGGATGTAAATTACCGCTTTTCGAAAGATGATATCCTGATACTAATAGGAGAAAACAGGCAGCTCAGAAAATTGAGGTTCACCGAAGAATAATATAATTCTTTACTCTACTTCCCTGACATTTATAAAATTTGTGCTGCCCGGTTTATTTACCATTACACCTGCGGTTATGACTACTTTATCTCCTTTTCGTATGTACCCCATTTCTCTAGAAACTCTGATATCCTCTTCTATCATACTGTCAATGTTTTTTGTAGATGCAGTCTTTACCGGGACTACTCCCCAGCTCAGCATAAGCTGTCTTACTATATGAATATTTGGACTGGTCCCTATGATCAAACTACAGGGCCTGTTTTTTGATACCTGTCTGGCAGTAAAGCCTGACTCTGTGGAAGATATTATTGCTTCAGCGCCAAGTATTCTGGCAACTTCACAGGCTGCGTAACTTATAGCTTCTGTCATTGTATTATGGGGTATACCTGGTTTTTTCCTCAATAATGCATTATTCTGGGAAATGAGATTGTAGTCAGGGGTTTCTTCGGTCTCCATTATGACACGTATCAACATATCAAGGGATTTTAAAGGATATTTACCTATAGCAGTCTCTCCCGAAAGCATTACAGCATCTGATCCGTCCAGAATTGCATTAGCCACATCACTTACTTCGGCCCTTGTAGGCCTTGGATTTTCTATCATAGAATTAAGCATCTGGGTAGCTGTTATAACCGGTTTTCCGTCAAGATTTGACCTTCTTATTATCTGCTTCTGGACTGCCGGTACTTCTTCTGCATCTATTTCAATCCCCAGGTCTCCCCTTGCCACCATAATCGCATCGGATTCTTCAAGTATCTTTTCAAATGCATCGACTGCTTCGTGTTTTTCAATCTTTGATATTATCCCGGCAGGGCTTTTTGCCTTATTTATTTCCTCCCTTATTATCCGTACATCATTGGGGCTTCTTACAAATGACTGGGCTATAAAATCTACTTCAAGTTCAAGGCCGAGTTTTAAAAATTCTATATCCTTACGGGTAACGGAATCCGTGCTTACTGAAACTCCGGGAAGGTTTAATCCCTTATGGGATGAAAGCCTGCCCCCGGTTACAACTCTGCATAGTGCATTTTTATTCTTTCTGTCTATTTCCAGTATTTTACATTCTATAAGCCCGTCGTCAATGAATATCTTTCCGCCGCTTCTAATGTCATCTATAAACCTGCTGTAATCAACCCTGGCTATATTTTTTTTATAATATTCTCTTTCTGCCTTTTTTTTGCCTGTAAAAAATATTAAATCCTGCCCTTTTTCAAGGTATAAATCATGCGGGAGCTCGCCTACCCTTATCTTTGGTCCCTGAAGATCAAGTATTATTGCTACATCCTTTGAGATTTTGCCGGAAATCTTCCGTATCCTTTTTACCAGTGTTTTAACCTCGTCCTCATCAGAATGGGAGGTATTTATCCTTGCAAGGTCCATTCCGGAAAGCATCATCTTTTCCAGAGTTTTTTCATCACTGCTGGCAGGCCCGACTGTGCATATTACTTTTGTCTTCCTCATGATTAAATATTCTTTTTTGCCAGTTCCCAGAGCCTGTCTTTTTCTTCCAGAGACAGGTTCCTGAAATCCATATCCTTATCTTCTGCAATTTTTTCCATCTGTTTGAATCTTCTTATAAATCTCCTTCCCGACTCCTTAAGGCTCTTTTCAACATCCAGTCCCAGATGCCTTCCGTAATTCACTATTGAAAACAAAAGGTCGCCAATCTCCCGTGAAGCGTTCTTTTTATTGCCTATTACAGCCTCTTTTTTAAGTTCTTCCAGCTCCTCCATTATTTTTTCATATACGCCTGCCGGATCATTCCAGTCAAATCTTAGTCTGGAAGCCCTGTTCTGGATCTCATAAGCAAAATGAAGCGAAGGAAGAGAAGGGGGTATCCCGCTGAAAATAGAATCGCTATCTTTCTTTTCCTTTTTTCTTTCTTCCTTTTTAATGTCTTCCCATTTTGATAAGACTTCAGTGCTGGTGCCTGCTCTGGTATTTCCAAATACATGGGGGTGCCTTCTTATAAGCTTCTTTATTATTGTTCTTATTATATCAGACGTCTTGAAGGCTCCCCTTTCATCAGCTATCTGGCCATGAAAGACGACCTGCAGCAGGATATCGCCCAGCTCTTCCCTGAGACTATCTGTATCATTTCTTTCGATTGCTTCTGCAGCTTCATAAGCTTCTTCTATAATATTTCTCTTTATCGAAAGGTGATCCTGTTCCCTATCCCAGGGACAGCCGCTTTTGGAGCGGAGTTTGATCATTACGTCCATAAGTATTTTGAATAGTTCTTCGGCTTTTTGTATCCGGTCAAGGAGTTCCATATCCGGTGATTCAAGATCAAAGTTCATGACAGTGCTTTCTGCTATTGGTTTTCATTAATAAAATCTTCAATGTTCTCGTCATCAAGGAGATCGTCCTCTTCTCCGCTTTCTGCTTCGCCTTCTCCATCAATATCATCAGGGGCTTCAGCCTCATCTTCTTCGCCATCCAGGAGCTCGTTCAATTCACCTCCTGGCTCTTTAAGGTATTCTATCTCTGCATCTTCAATAAGCTCCACTATAAATTCTTCCCATTTTTCTGCTTTGTAAGTACTTATAAGATATGTGGATATATCTCCTTTTACTTCTTCAAAACCCTGTGCCGTCTCTTCCTGCCTGTCAAATACTTTTAATATATGATATCCGTAACTGGTCTCTATAATACTGCTGACCTCGCCTATCTCAAGTGAAAAGGCAGTATCTTCAAACTCTTCTACCATCTGGCCCCTGGTAATAAATCCAAGGTCGCCACCATCGGTACCCGTAGAAGTATCATCAGAATATTCCCTTGCCATGTTTCCAAATTCAGCTCCACTTTCCAGCTGTCGGGCAACATATTCTATTTTTTCTCTGGCTTTTCCCTTATCCTGTTCATTTTTTTCAATACTATCATCGGTTGTCCATGGGAATGCAGATAATATATGGCTTATCCTTACACGCTCTGGTATTGTAAAAAGGGAATCCTTATTTTCTTCATAATACTGTTCTACCTGTTCTTCTGTTACAATTACTCCAGATGTAACTTCCGTATATATTTTGCTTCTCAGTACCTGGTTCATTAGTTCGTATTCAAGGAATTCCCTGTCTATATTCATGCTTTTCAGGTCTTTTCCGAATTCGCTTTCATCCTCATATGAATTTATTATTGCCTGCATCTGAGTATCTACATCTTCCTTTGAAACTGCAATATTGTTCTTCCCGGCATATTCTTCCAGGATCTTTACCACAATAAGCGAATCAATTATATTTACTTCAATTTCTTCTAACTCTTCTTCAGATATATCTTCTCCTGCTTCGGTGCTCTGCACTATTAAAAAGTTCACATAAGCATCCACTTCATCCTGGCGGATAGGAATATCATTTACAACTGCTACTGTCTTACTGCATCCCGACATAAGGATTATGACAGCAGCAAGACCTGTAAGTACTATAAACTTCATAACTCCATTAATATTTTTTCCCAAGATAACCTTCCTTCTTAAAAATAAAGCCAGATTCACATGGCCATTATTATATCATTAACCTGCTTTATGACTAAATCTAAATTAATTTTTTTATCAATATTTTT
>CAZLXJ010000006.1:0-18276 GCA_964563645.1 uncultured Actinomycetota bacterium
CTACTTCCAGTATTTCGTCTACCAGAAGAAATGGATAGCGGTGGGGGATTATTTTTTCTATATCTTTTTTGTCGAGTTTTTGCATAAAGTAAAACTTCCAAAAAATGCTTTTACGCCTTACCGGTAAGCGGTTTCCCGTTTTTAATCCTTTCTGTAAGCATAGGGACTATCTCAAAGAGATCCCCTACGATGCCATAATTGGCTACCCTGAAAATAGGTGCGCCGGGATCCCTGTTTATGGCGATTATAATATCGGATGTCTGCATCCCTGCAAGGTGCTGGATGGCACCCGATATGCCGCAGGCTATATATACCTTCGGATTGACAGTCTTTCCTGTCTGGCCTACCTGGTGCGGATATGATATCCATCCGCAGTCCACGGCTGCCCTGGATGCTCCTACCACCCCTCCCAGGGAATCGGCAAGTTCTTTAAGGAGGCCGAATTTCTCACCTCCGCCCATTCCCCTGCCGCCGGAGACTACCACATCATAATCGTTAATATTTATTTTTTCATCTTTTTCCGTACTGGTCCCGGTCAGCCTGTACTTTGTTTTAAATCTCTTTTCATCAACTTCTATCTTCACGATTCGCTCACAGGTTTCTTCCGGAATTTTCCCTTTCTTTTTCTTTTCCATTACATGCGGCCTGACGGTTGCCATCTGGGGCCTTGAATTTCTGGTTATAATTGTAGCCAGTATGTTCCCGCCAAAAGTGGGCTTGGTCTGGAGGAGGATCTTATTTTCCTCATCAATTGCCAGGCCGGTACAGTCTGCGCTAAGACCTGTCTTAAGTGCCGCCGCAACTTTCGGTATCAGTGTCCTTCCAAACGATGTGGCTCCCGCAAGAAATATCTCCGGCTTATATCTTGTTATTACCTGCACGAGCGCCTTTGAATATATGTCATCCAGATTATGCTCGAATACCGGGCTGTCGATAACATACAGCCTGTCAATACCGTAGTTAAATGCATCAAGTGAGCTTTTACTTATTCCGCTTCCGACAGCCACGGCCGAGAGCTGCACCCCCAGGCTGTCAGCAAGCTCCCTTCCCTTGCTGGAAAGCTCCATTCCAACATCTGAAACACTGCTGCCGTGCGCCTCAAGATATACGAGTATTCCGCTGTAGCCGGAAAATTCCTTCTTTTCTTTAAGGCCTGCCTCCATAAAAAATAAAATCCCCTGCCCTATACTATATTTAATTCTTTTAACCTGCTAAAAAGCTCCTCAACCTGCTCCCCCGGAGTACCTTCTATTATCCTGGCATCATGTGTCGTCTCCGGGGCAAATATCTTTACAACTTTTGTATATGAGCCTTTCAGCCCCACTTCCTGCGGGTCTGCATTGATATCCGCTGCCGTCCAGACCGGTATTTCCGCCTTTTTTGCCTTCATCCTGCCCCTGAGGGAGGGCACCCTGGGTGTATTTATTTCCTTTAACACCGATATGGCTGCAGGAAGTTCTATTTCAAACATCTCATAATTTTCTTCAGCAAGCCTTTTAAGCTTAATCCTGCTTTTTGTTATGCTCCCTATCTCGCTAACATAACCTATAAAAGGCATGTTCATCCTGTGCGCCAGCTCCGGACCCACCTGGCCGGTATCACCGTCCAGTGTCTGTTTTCCGAATATGACCAGGCTTATGCCGCCTATTTTTTCCAGTGCCATTGAAAGCGTTGCCGCAGTCGCCCATGTATCCGCACCCGCAAAAGCCCTGTCGGATAGGAGCACTGCGCTGTCGGCTCCAGCTGATATTGCTTCCCTCAGTATGTCTTCAGCCTGGGGGGGGCCCATCGTTATTGCCAGTACTTCCACATCTCCGTCAAAGCCCGGATTTAGGTCAAGCCTCTCTTTTATCCTTACTGCTTCTTCCAGTGCATATGTGTCATAGGGATTGATTATATTCTCTATTCCCTGCCTTATGAGCGTATTTGTTTCCGGGTCTATCTTGATCTCAGTGGTTGCCGGAACCTGTTTTATGCAAACTGCTATTTTAATCTTTACCGCCCTGCCTTTAAAAATTTACATTTTTGCCGGTAATTAAATCACACCTTTTTTTATAAGGTCAAGCGCTATGATATCCCGCTGTATCTGGTTGGTGCCCTCGTAGATCTGTGTTACCTTGGCATCCCTCATCATCTTCTCGACGGGATAATCCTTCATGTAACCGTATCCTCCGAAGATCTGCACTGCATCAGTTGTGACCTTCATGGCGATATCAGATGCAAACAATTTCGACATTGCCGAAAGGCGGGATACATTCCTGGCCCCGCTGTCTATCACCCTTGCAGCATGATATACAAGTGCCCTTGCAGCTTCTATTCCTGTTGCCATATCTGCAAGCATGTGCTGTATCGCCTGGAAGGAAGAAATCCTGGAACCGAACTGTTTCCTTACTTTTGAATAACTGAGAGCTTCTTCCAGCGCTGCCCGGGCTACTCCTACAGACTGTGCACCCACTGCAGGCCTTGACTCGTCGAATGTCTTCATTGCAATCAAAAATCCCATTCCTTCCCTTCCCAGTATGTTCTCCGCGGGAACCCTGCAGTCTGTAAATACCAGTTCCCTTGTGGCGGAAGCCCTTATCCCCAGCTTGTTCTCCTTCTTGCCGAATTCAAAACCCGGGGTGCCCTTTTCTACTATAAAAGCGCTTGCACCCCTTGCGCCCTTATCAGGATCTGTCATTACAAAAAGCGTATATATATCTGCTTCCCCGCCGTTTGTTACCCACTGTTTTGTACCGTTAATGACATAATAATCTCCATCCCTTGCAGCCGTTACCCTCATACCGGCGACATCGCTTCCCGCTTCAGCTTCGGTAAGAGCAAAGGAAGCAAGCTTTTCCCCGCTTGCAAGCGGAGGGAGGTATTTCTTCTTCTGCTGCTGGCTGCCTGCTATTATTATAGGTATCATTCCGAGCCCCGATGCGGCATAAGATGTTGCAACAGAAAGATCTCCCCTTGAAAGCTCTTCCGCTGCAAGGCATATATCGAAAAGTTTTGCACCCATGCCATCATATTCTTCCGGAACAAAAAGCCTGAAAAGGTCGCTTCTGGCTATCTCCTTTATGATCTCCCGGGGAAACTCCTCTTTCTCATCCAGTTCTGCCCTTGCCGGCTTTATCTTCTCTTCCACTATCTGCCCGCATATATCTACTATCATTTCCTGCTCTTCACTTAAAAAGTAATGCATATATCCCCCGAATATTGATTTTATTGATAAAAAAATAACAGGACCGGCTTTATAAAAAGACGCCCCTGTAATCCAATAGTTTCAAAATTTGACTTATGCGCACCATACCCTGCCAATATATGGATATGAAACTTTATGGTATATCAGGCGTCTTATCTTAAGTACTTTTCAAAGAAAATCTATCTTTTTGTAAAATATCAAGAGGTAACAGATGACAGGATTTAGTATTGCAGAAAATAAACGGTACCTGTACTTTCCGGTCAGGATAGTCTTCTCTGCCGCATTTGCTTTTCTTACTGCCCTATCGGCCAATGCTTTTATCTATCTACCCTTCACACCGGTCCCCCTGACACTTCAGGTCCTTACTGTTATTACATCCGCCTTCATGCTCGGGAGCCGGTGGGCTCTTGCGGCACAGATGTTATACATTCTCCTCGGGCTTTCCGGCATGCCTGTCTTTGCAGGATTCTCGGGAGGGCCTTCTGTCTTGATGGGCCCCACTGCCGGATACATAGCAGGATTTGCGGTTTCTGCCTATATTACGGGACTTCTTTTTGAGGGTGGCCTTACTGGCAGTTTCTTCAGGGGAAACAAATCTGCAGCAGCATTTATATCAGGCGCTGCCGGCTTATTTATAATATACTTTCTCGGGGCATCACATTTATATGGATACCTCTATTCTGCCGGCATAGCCAGGACAGCTGCAGGAACTGCCTTGATGGTATGGAAGATGGGCATAAGCCCCTTTTTAATACCTGATCTGGTAAAGGTCCTTATAGCAGTAAACATACTGGTACTTAAGGGTAACAGAGATGAAAACAGTAAAAATAAATGATATAACCTTAAGGGACATACTCCAGAACATAAATCCCGAAACCATGGACAAGAAAAAACTCCTGGGTATTCTGGAAGGTTACGCCGGCCTTGAATATGACACGCTTGAGATCATGGGAGGGTCAAGTTTTGAAAAGATCCTTGAAACCAGACTGGGCATGAACCCTTTCCAGCTGTCCTCCTTTATAAGGAGCATAATACCTTCCATACCCCTCCAGATCCTTATCGGGGCAAGAAACCTTATAGGCCTGGAGATGTATGATGAAAACATAATAAAAAAATTCATCAGGGAATGCATAAGCAGCGGGATAAGCATCTTCAGGGTTTATGATTCATTAAACGATATAGAAAATTTTAAATTTACGGTTTCAGAAATAATCAAAAGGGATGCCTCATGCCAGGGGACCATAATATATGACGACCTTATGGACCCTCCGTATTATGCAGCCGCCGCAAAAAAGCTTGAGGAGATGGGATGTTCCAGTATCTGTATCAAGGATGCCGAGTCCACCATGGTCCCCGCCAGGGCTGCCGGGCTGTTTTCAACACTGTCGGAAAACAGCGGGGCTCCCCTATATTTCAGTGCAACGAATCTTAGGGGCCTCCAGACGCTTAATTACTTCGAGGCAGCGGTAAACGGGTGCAAAGGCTTCGATCTCAGCTTCCTGCCATCTTCCTATAATGATTTTACTCCGACCGTATTTTCATTTTTGCTGAGTCTTAAGGAATCAGATATCTCCTACAGGCTTGATTACGGCAAAATAACAGGCCTGGGGGAACATATAAAGAAGAATGTCTATCCTTTTATAAAGCAGGACCTTTTTTCTACAAAATTTATACTTGACCATACCAGCAGGACCCTTCTGCCCAAATGGCTCATAACGGATATTAACAACCAGCTTGCAGAGATAGGGGATATTGAGTCACTGGATACTGTCCTGGAAGAAGTATCAAGAATAAAAAGCGAGATTGGGGACCCCTCGCTTTCAACGCCTGTCGGGCAGATAATCGGGAGCCAGGCAATACTAAACAGCGTTGTATCTGATACCAGATGGGAGATATCCTGCGATGAGATAAAAAAACTTGTACAGGGATATTATGGAAAACTGCCGAGAGAGGTAAACAGCGGCATCCTGGAAAAAATACTGTCCTCTACAGGAAAAGAAATAGACTATACTTCAATGCATGCAGGGGATATATACCAGGATTGCAGAAGGGAATTAAAAAAATATACTGAAAGGGAAGATGATATTTTAAGCTACTGCTTTTTCCCGGAAAAGACTGCCGGCTATCTAAGGGACAGGGACCATGGAAAAGACAGCAGCAGGCAGAAACCTGAAAAAGTAAGGATCACCAGGGAAACCGGAGACGGGAGCAGTGAATACGTCCATCTTTCAGGTCTGAAAAACCTGGATATAGAAAAGATAAGGGAAATTACCTCTATCGTTGAGAGCAGCAGGATAGATGAGATAAAACTTGAGCTTGACGGAATAAAGATATCAATAAACAATATTGTCCAGGGAGGCGGCAGCCAATCCCGCAAAAGCCCGTCAGCCGGCGGTACCGGACCAGTTCCCGGCATTGAGATCCTTGCTGATGAAACATTAATCGAAGTCAAATCCCCTGTTGTCGGTACATTCTATGCTTCCTCCACCCCGGAAGACCCTCCTTTTGTAAAGTCCGGAGACAGGGTAAAAAAAGGCGGCACCCTCTTCATTGTCGAAGCCATGAAGCATATGAACAGGATAACCTCTGAATCTGATGGGATAGTGGACAGGATACTTGTTCAAAATGAAGAAGCAGTGGAATATAATCAGACAGTTATGATAATAAGGAAAGACTGATACAAAAAATATGTTCAAAAGAATACTGGTCGCCAACAGGGGAGAGATAGCCTTAAGGATAATAAGGGCCTGCAGGGAAATGGGCATTGAATGTGTTGCCGTATATTCTACTGCCGACAGCGGTTCAATCCACCGCAGAATGGCTGATCACAGCATATGCATAGGTCCTCCCCAGCCCGCCAGAAGCTATCTCAACATAGGTAACATAATTTCAGCTGCACAGGTTTTAAAATGCGATGCAATACATCCCGGATACGGGTTCCTGGCTGAAAATGCAGATTTTGCAAGGACATGCCTTGACAACGGCATTGTCTTCATAGGGCCGCCCCCTGATGTAATCGCTCTTGCAGGCAATAAATCCAGGGCTCTTGAAATAATGAAATCCAGCAGGATACCCGTGATCCCGGGTTCAAACGGTAATATTGCAAGTATTAACTCAGCAGTAAGGCTATGCAAAAAACTTGGCTATCCGGTAATCATCAAAGCATCCTTCGGGGGCGGAGGCAAGGGGATGAGGATATGCAAAAACCGGAGGGAAATGGAAGATTTTTATCCCATGGCCAGAAAAGAGTCCGAAAAGTCCTTCGGGACGGGCGAGCTGTATATTGAAAAATATATTCAAAAGCCAAGGCATATTGAATTCCAGATAATTGCAGATAACTCGGGGAGGACCGTATGCGCCGGTGAAAGGGAGTGTTCCATTCAGAGAAGGCACCAGAAGCTAATTGAAGAAGCACCGCCTGTAAACCTTCCCCCTAAACTTTTAAGAATTATGAATGAATATGCCGTAAGGGCTGCAAGAGCCATTGGCTACAGGAATATAGGTACGGTTGAATTCCTTCTTGACGAAAATAATGATTTCTATTTTATAGAAATAAATACCAGGATACAGGTTGAACATCCTGTAACGGAAGCCGTGACCGGCATAGACCTCGTCAAGGAACAGATACTTACAGCCTCGGGAAAAATGGCCGGCAGCAGAAAAGAAAATTACAGCCCCGCAGGCCATGCAATTGAATTCAGGATAAATGCGGAAGACCCCGGCAATGATTTTGCCCCCAATTCCGGGAGGATAACGAAGAGTTTCATTCCGGGAGGCCCCGGGGTAAGAGTTGATACGTATATTGGCTCAGACAGCGAAATATCACCTTTTTACGACTCCCTTATTGCAAAACTTATCGTATGGGACATTGACCGGAAAAGTGCCATTGCACGTTCTGCAAGGGCCCTTGATGAATTTATAATAGAGGGTGTCAGCACTACAATCCCCTTTCACAAAAGTATAATAAAAAATATTAAATTTATAGAGGGAGCGGTGCATACCCATTTTATTGAAGAAGAGTTTAACCCGGAATAGACTGTTTGATGCAAGAAATGCTAAGTGCAGATTCCACAGGCATTAAAAATGACCCATAACGGGTCATTTTTACGGAACCTGTAAACAGGTTATCCGCCTTTAATTATGATATAATTTTATACCCGCCAGGCCATATCTGTCAATCATTTAATTGCTTGTCGCTCCGAAGAACGATTATTTTGATTTTATCCAAACTCTCGATTTGAAAACACAAAACCCCACTGTATGGAGTTTTAGGACCCTTTTTTTGGTCACTACAACCTTTAAATTACACTATATCAACAATAATAGTCTATCAAAAGTAGAATTATTTTCAAATCAAATAAGTGCCGGAATTAGGTCACTACATTGGCACCCTATTTAGAAAAAGGCCACCATAACGGGGTTGCAAGTACAAAAAAAGGACTATTTTCAGGCTATTTTAAATAATTTTTCCGAAAGTTTGGTTAGCACAAAATCGTAAGATTACCGGATTTTTTCGCAGCTATACTTTCTGAGAAGATTTATCTAAGGACCTATGATAATATAATTATGAAGTTGTGGGGATTTATCTTGAAAGCACCCCGTGCTTAGCTAGGAGCCTGTCCTAAAACCATCAACTAAATTCAGTAGAAACAGGCTTTTTTGATAAAAATAACAAATTTATTCAATAATTCTAAAATATTCCGGCTATTTATCTTTAGATAGACCTGTATTATCCATATTCTATACCATAGCCGGCTCAAATCCTTCGTCTGAGGGAATGCTAAATTCCCCCTTTATCTTCTTTGCTATCTTTTTAAAGTTCGAGACCATACAAGGGAAAATTCACCACCTGCCTTCCCATATCCCCTTAAACTGAAACGCCTGAAACCTGCTATCTTTATCTGACCGAATACCGGCTCTACAATTATTTTGCGCTTTCTGTATATCTCCCTTGAAGGATTCTTCCTCATCTTAGCTACCATGGCAGCAAGTATTATTCCAGCCTCATCAATATATATTGTGGCTGAATCACCCCTGCAGACAGTGCATCTTTTATTATAGATAAATCTTCTGCATACTCCTTCTGCCTTATATATCCTTTTTTTGGAGATTGATTTTAGTATAAGTATCTGTCCCTGCGGGCAGACAAACACATCCTTATCCTCGTCATAGGAGAAGTTTTTTATACCTATTTTGCCTGTAACTTCCGGATCCCTTTCACCTTTTCCGGTAGCTATGTAACCGTCTATGTTATTTTCCTTAAGAGCGGATATTATCAGATGAGAGGTATCCGCTGTCAGCACTTATTTTTTCCGGCAATTTGTCAGTATTTTTTTCGATTTCACCTATTGCTCTTTCCAGTTCTTTTTTATCATTTACGTTCTGGGTAAGGTGACATCCCACTATTATCTGGCCCTTACTATCTACTGAAACCTGGGTGTTGTAGCAGTAGGAGAAGTCGCTTCCTTTTTTCATTATCCTGGCATCGGTATCAGCATAGCTTATCTGCTTTTTACCGTCTATTTCTTTTCCAGGATTTTCTTTTTGTTCCCTTTCTTCAAGCTTCTTTTTATCTTTTCAAGCCTTTTTTGTCTAATCTTTAAGTCATCAGATATAAAGTGTCCCGGGCCGTTATGGTAGATCTTGTCTTCAGCTTCATCTATATCATCTGCCTTCCTTAGAAGTTCCCTTATCTCACTTTCCAGTTTTGCCTCATTAGCATCAAGATGAGAGTAGCTTGCCGCCTTGTGCTTTGAGGTATCGGCAGGAAACTTGGAGCCGTCTATGGCCACATGGCCCAGAGATACCATTCTTGGCTTTTTGCCATCTCAACGCTCTTTTTAAAGCATTCCACAAAGAAAGGTTTTTCTTCCTGAAGTCTGATAGCACCCTGAAGTTGGGACAGTTCATATGGGATATATACATAAATGAGAGGTCTTCTTTGCATTTTTTCTCAATCTTTCTTGAGCTGTATATTCCCTGACTGTAATAATAGATAAGTATGGCAACATTTAGTTTTGGGTGATATGCATGCTGGCCAAGCATACTGTATTTTTACTCAAGGGCTTTTGCATCTATCTGGGAGAATATATCCTCATATATGAAGCAGTCGTGATCGGGAGGAAGAAGATCGAATACGTTGTAGGCAAAAAGCCTTCTTCCTGCAAAATCTTTGGGGTCTTCCTTAAATGGTACTGCACAATATTACCTTTCCTCATAACAATTATGTTTAGATAACTATTAATTATTATAGCATATTTGTTTAATTATTTTTATATGTTTTTAAGCTTATATTCAATTAATAATCATTTTCGGACAGGCTCCTATATAAAAACAATTAGCAAGATTTTCATTGCTATCCGACTGCTCCAGATTCACTATTTGAACCTATCAATATTAATTTTTTTCTCTTTTAGGAAATCAATTACAGTCTTATAATCAGGTATTCCTTTTATACCCCCATATCTCATACATTTTAATGCTGCTACAGCTGACGAAAAAATCATTATATTTTTTATTTCCCACCCTTTTAATATTCCAAACAGAAATGCCCCATGGTAGACATCTCCAGCACCAGTTGTATCAAAAACTGTAACTTTAAAGCTATCTACATATACAAGATTATCATTAATTAATGTTATTGATCCCTTATCACCTAATGTAGTAACTAAAATTTCCGGTTTTAAGAGATTTTTTAACTTTATTAAACCATTTTCAATATTTTTACTTTTACTATATTCATATAGAAAAGCTTCTGATGTAATTAAATAATCAATAAACGGTAAAAGATCTTCTATTCTTTTTAAAATTTTATTTGCATCTAACATTACTTTTATTCCATTTAAGTGTGCAAAATTTGCAGCCTTCAGATCCTCTATGGGGTTAAACCCATCTAAGTGTAAAATTTTTGCATCATTTATTTTACTTTCAGCGAGCTTGCCAAACTTTAAAAGCTTACAAGAACCTGGATAATAAGCAATTGCTCTACCGCCATGTCTTTTATCTACTTGAATAAAACTTAAAGGCGATGGTACATCTTTTACGTACTTTATTGACTCACAATCTATATTTTCCCTTTTTAGCTCTTCTACAATATTCTTACCTCTAAAGTCATCCCCAAGTACACTAATAAATGCAGTTTTTTACCTAATTTTTGTACTGTCGCTAAAGCTACTGGCACACAACCACCAATAGAAACTTTAACGTCTGATATAAATGTGGACTGATTGAAATTAGAAATATTGTCTACAAAACATATAAAATCTAAAGTAGCATCACCAAAACCTACGACATCAAACTTTTTATCTCCTGCCATAATAACTTACATAATTTTGATTGGGTAAATTCCATATTTCTTAACTGTATCAACCATTGCAAGATAATTTTCAGGTTTAACCTTCGGATGTATAGTATTACTTGATGCCATTATGTGGCCTCCTTTTGAAGAAATGCTTTTTAATATTCCTTTAGTTTCAGCTATTACATCTTCTGGAAATTTGTTGGTTAAAAGTTCACCGCAATCTATTCCTCCCATTACTACAATCTTCTCTTTATACTTTCTCTGGATTTTACTCATATCCATACCTGCTTCCTGTTGGAGTGGATGAAGTGCATCGATACCTGCATCTATTATCATATCAAGTATGCTATTTATGTCCCCATCAGTGTGTTTTATTACGAAGCCTCCAGCTTTTTTTATTTCACTTACTACTGTTTTAAATCCTGGCAATAGTAGCTCTTCAAAGCTCTTCGGAGAAAAAATAGGGCCAGCAGTAGACCCATAATCATCGCCGAGAGCAATAAAATCTGCTCCCATCTTTATTGCATTTTTAGCAATAGCAATATTGTGCTCTAAGGACATTTCTACTAATTTTTTCACCATGTATTTATCAGTGGCCATATCCATAAGAAAATTTTCCATTCCCCTAAGATAACAGGGATAACTAAAAACATCATGAAGATGCATGCCTACAGCTTTTTTACCTTTAAACCTTTGAAGTAAATAATTTAGCTCAATATATCTGTATTCATCATTAGGATCAGGTACTTTATAACTTTTAAGATCTTCTTTGCTTTTAATTGGACCTTCTAGTGGCATTGATACAGACTGTTCTGAATCTCGTCTTATTGTCCCCCATTCATTTACAAATATTCCCTTAGACTTATCAATATCTTTTTTCCTATAAAGAAGAGAAGGAGTATTTGTTAAAACAAAATCTAAAGTATCTTCTGCTAAGTCTGCATAATCTCCTTCAGAAATAATTTTTTTAATTACTCCTTTATCTATCAATAATTCGAATAACGGAACCCTATCAGGTATTTCTTTTTTTAAAGTTTTTATAGACCTATCTCTACTATTCATTATACGACCTCCTAAAATATTTCACCAAACACCACTATTTTATCCTCATCCTTGTATAATAA
Source organism: uncultured Actinomycetota bacterium (assembly GCA_964563645.1). Classification (GTDB taxonomy): domain Bacteria; phylum Actinomycetota; class Humimicrobiia; order Humimicrobiales; family Humimicrobiaceae; genus M55B120. The sequence continues at coordinate 11,612 of CAZLXJ010000006.1, forward strand.
GATCAATTTACTGTTAATATTTACTGCTTTAAAATTTATTCATAATATTTACTAAATAAGCTTTAGGTGGAAAGACAAATTTCTTACCTCCTTTGGCTACCATTGGTAGACCAATTAAGTTTAGACTTTTGCTTTCTTGCTTAATTTAACTAATCTTAGTAATGATTGGAATTATTTAGGCTCTTCTAAATAGAACACTAATAATAACGAGGCTTTACAAATTAGTTACTTGCAAGAAACTGTCTTTAGCTAAAAAGTATATTAAAGAAAGGATTTTTTTAAATGGAAAAAATAGGAAAAAATATTTGTTGGAATAGACATTTCCAAAGATAAAAGCACCTATATTGCTATAAATGACAAGGGAGTAAAAATCCTTGGGCCAGCCACTTTTGTAAATAGTAAATCAGGCATAGATAAGATACCTGATAGTCTTACAGGGTACCCTCCTGAAGAAATACTGTTTGCAATGGAAGTGTCTTCAAATTACTGGGAAAATATATGCTTTTACTCAAAAGAGAAACAAATGCAGTCGGTCTGCCTAAATCCTTATCAGGTAAAAAAAATATAGGCAGGCAATAGGAGCTAAAAGTAAAACTGATTTAATTGACGCTATAGCAATTGCGAATATACAGACGCTGTAGCTCACCCATTCTCAAAGGTATCAGTTGAGTTATTTAAAACTATCCCACAGCAGTTCATATGGCAACCCGTGCTTCAATATCAAAACTTGTCAAAATATTCAGGAAATACCAGGAGTATAATTTAGTCCCGATAAGGCAAAAATATAATTGATGCTGCAAAAGACAGCTTTTACTCAGGAAGATCTTATCAGGCAAGAGGGCTAACAGTGTCCATGAAGCTTCAAGAGATTTCATCTCTTGAAGCTAAAATTAAAATCGTTGAGGATAACTTGAGAGAAATACTTGCTCCAAAAGATAAGTATCCTAGTGACTTTGACATCCTAAATTCAATCAAGGGAATAGAACTTGGAACCATTGCAACCTTTATTTGCATGTATTGGTTATATGAGCCGGTTTTCAAGCTTAAGAAAAGCTTATCTCCTATATCGTGCTTTATCCAAGGATATTTGAGCCAGAAAAATACAAAAAGAAAAACCCCTCACTGGTTAATGCCGGACCAAAAGCGCTTAGATATATGATGTATCTTTCAAGCGTTGCTTCAATAAAGTATAACATGCAGCTTAGGAAATGCTTTCTTGATAGAGTATCCGCCAGAATGCCTGTCAAAAAGGCATTGATCGGTGTGGCAGTAAGGATAGCAAAAATGTTGTGCCCTATGCTAAAAAGAGCAGAAGCTTTTACTGTGACAACAGAGTATTTTTCCAGAAAACTCTCATACTTATTGGCTAGATTGCTTATTTAGTTTTCAAAGAACAATTTAATATTTTTACACTTTTAATCTTTTTTTTATAGAATGTCTAAAATAATAGTAAATAGCTTAAACTTTATCAATTACATCTGCCCCAGTCATCAATTTAACAATATCACCAGCGCTAACTTCATGAACATCCTTAATATCAACTCTTTCCCCTCGCCTTAAAACCATTATTCTATCCACAATTCTAAAGATATGTTGAAGATTATGACTAATAATTATTACTGATAATCCATGATCTTTTAGTTTTTCTATTAGATCTAGAGCTCTTTTTGATTCTCTAACACCAAGAGCAGCTGTAGGCTCATCTAATATCGCAATATTTGTTCCCCAATATACAATTTTGCTTAAAGCTACAGACTGTCGCTGACCACCAGAGTAATACACCATTGGATTGTTTAAGTTTTTCAAATCTATTCCCAATTTATTTAATAGTTTCTTTGATTCTTTTAACATCTTTTTTTTGTTAAGTAAACCAAATACTCCTAACTCTCTTCCTAAAAAAATATTCTGTGGTACATTTAAAAGATTAACTAAAGCTAAATCTTGATAGACTGTTTCAATACCTAAATTTTTTGCATCAATTGGATTTTCTATATTAACTTTTTCCCCTTTTAAGTATATATCCCCATAATCTTTCTTTACTACCCCTGATATTATTTTTACTAGAGTAGATTTGCCTGCACCATTATCTCCAACCAAACCAAGAATCTCATTATTCTTGAGCTCGAGATCCACTTTATCTAAAGCACGGATACCACCATAATATTTGGTTATATTTTTTGTTTCTAATATAAAATCATTCATTTTTATTCAATTTCTCTTTAATTTAGCTAAACTTTGCTAATTTAATATGTCTAATACTTAAATAGTTATAAGTAACTGCTGCAACAATAATAAGACCTTTAATAACTTCTTGATAATAAAAAGATACGTTTAACATAGTTAAACCATTGAAGATTACTCCAATTACTAAAACTCCAATAAGTGTACCATATATGCTACCTTTACCTCCTTGGAGGCTAGTTCCTCCTAAAACAACGGCACCTATAGACTCAAAAAGAAAATTATCTCCAGCATTTGGTTGTCCTGAGCCCAGCCTAGAAGCCATTATGACACCAGTAAAAGCTGCAAGTACTCCACCAATTATAAAACCTACTAATCTGACATTATCAACTTTTATGCCAGCCAATCGTGTTGATTCCATATTGCCACCAGTAGCATAAATATGGACACCGAACTTGAACCATGACAATAATGCCTGTGCAAGAATAAATATTAAAATAGCTAAAAAAATCGGGAAAGTAACGCCAAATAATCTGCCTCTCCCCAAAAAAAGAAAAGACTTTGGTATATTCTCGTAGATTGGATAACCTTTAGTATAACCAAAAATAAATCCATGAGCAATGGACATACTACCTAATGTAACAATGAATGAATCTATCCCGATTCGCGAGACAATTAACCCATTAAACAAGCCTACAGCTAAACCAACTAATAATCCTAATAAAATTGAAACCGGTATTCCGTAACCTCTATTTAAAAAACCAGCAACAATTACCCCCGCTAACCCTACAGTAGAACCAACGCTCAAATCAATACATCCTAATATGACAACAATTGTTAGGCCAGTTGCAACGATAAAAGTCAAAGAACTTTGATTTAATAATGTAATCCAGTTACTTAAAGTAAAAAAATTTTCTAACATTAATGAGAACACGGTTATTATTATAATTAAAGAAATGAGTAAAGCTATCTCATGTTTTGTAAAAAGTAATTTAAAAAATGCTTTCTTAATTAATTTTAAAAATTTATCTTTACTTAAGCTTTTTTTTATATCCATATTAAATCCTTTAACTATTAAATAAAGATCCTTATTAATTGATAAGGTAAGGATTCCTTACCTTATCAATTAATTTTTCCATAACTTACTCCGTTACTGATTCTTTTGTAATCAAAGGTGTTGGTATCTGAATATGTTCTTCTACTTCTTCTCCTTTTATTACTTTTATTAGATTTTCAGCAGCCATTTTACCCATCATTGTTGGATCTTGAGCAGCAGATGCAGCATAGCTTCTTCCTTCTTTCATTGCTTCAATAGCCTCATCTGATCCATCTATACCTACTACAAAAGTTTCATCATCCCGGCCTGCCTCCTCTAAAGCAATCAAGGCTCCTAAACCCCCAGGATCGTTAATAGCGAAAATTACATCAATTTCAGGGAATTGCTGCAGCCAAACTTCAGTTGATGCTAGCCCTTCTTCTACACTTCCTCCTTTTTGAAATGCAAGAAATTCAAAATTATATTTTTCCAATACACCAACGAAACCCTCAACTCTTTGCAGACCAATAGATACTGAAGGATAATCAATTACACATACTTTACCCTCACCTAATCTTTCTACAACGTATTCACCAACTACTTGACCTGCCATATAATTGTCCGAAGTAACGGTCGACGCGACTTCCCCTCCAGTTACCTCCCTGTCTACTGCGATAATAGGAATGCCAAGTTCATTGGCTTGGGCAACTAAAGATTCCAGTGGAGTAGTTTCAACAGGATTCATTATTATTCCATCAACACCTTGAGCAAGCATATTCTCCACACCAGCAACCTGTACGGCAGCATTGGATTGGCCGTCAACTTCTATAAGTGTCCCTCCATTTGCTTCGACCACTTCTTTAATAGCATCACGTACTTTTATAAAGAATGGATTATTATAAGTTAAACAGGTAAATCCAATTTTCCCAATTTGTACTTCTTCTTCAGCTGGTTCTTCGGCTACTTCTTCAGCTGGTTCTTCAGCTACTTCTTCAGCTGGTTCTTCAGTTGGCTCTTCAACTACTTCAGCGCAACCAACTACAGACAAACCCATCATGAACAAACTAATTATGAGAATTATAAAAAGATATATAATTCTTTTTGTTATTATCATTTTTATCTCCTTATTTACTTACTTTTTTAATATACTCTCTAAGATTTTGGTTTGAGTATTGCATCTACATAAGAGGAAAATTTACTTAAGCAAATCTCTTTTTATTTTCTTCAATCAATACCACCTCCTCATTTCTGATAAGTTTGACTTTGATATTCCTCTTATTTTATCATCACCTCCTTTTTTTTTATTTCTTCAATGAAGGCACCCTCAATTTTTTCCAAATCCGTAATTACTAAATCAATATTTTCTAAATCTGAAATCTTATATAACCCAACTTTATTAAATTTATGACTTCCTGCTAAAAGAATTTTCTCACTTGCTACTTCCATCATCTTTTTCTTTATATTTGCCTCTTGGATATCAGTGTCTGTAAGCTCTCCTTCTATAGACACACCTACTACTGAAAAGAAAAGTTTAGTTGCTCTAATTTGAGAAATTAACAACTCTGCCAAAGGTCCTACAAAACAATTAAACTTATTTAGTATTGTTCCTCCTGTGCTCAAAACTTCTATACTATTATTTGTCATTAATTCATTAATTATTGTAATATTATTAGTTATAATAGTGATATTTCTTAAATCCTCTTTTATTATTCTCCTACATAATATTGTTGCTGTAGTTGATGAATCTAAAAGTAAAGAATCGCCTGGCGTTATTAACTTTACAGCTTTATCAGCTAATATTTCCTTTGCTACTAAACTCTTTTTAATTCTTTGAGGAAAAAATGACTCTTCTATATAAAGGTTTTTGGCTATTGCCCCGCCCCTAACAGTTTTTATTTTCCCTTCTTTATCTAATTTTCTCAAATCTCGATTTATAGTCATTAAGGTAACATTAAAATTATCAGCCAATTCATGAATTGTCGTAGAACCTTTATCTTTTACGTATTTTGCAATTTGCAGACGCCTCTCTTCGGTTAACATTATACTCCTTAAGATAGTTCTAAAATGTTGTATACTGTTATCAATAGTTATATTATGGTCACTATAATTCTTTTTGTCAAATATTCGAATATTCATGTTAAAATAAAAATTTAATTAATTTTTATTACATTCACTTTATTCACTAAGGTCATTATCTGGTCTTTTGAGCACCCCCCCCTGCATCCCAAATAGTAACATTAGCACTTCCAGCTGCAGTTGCTATCTTTAAACAATCAACTATATTCATTCCTTTTTCTATACCATATGCATACCCTGCAATAAAAGAATCGCCTGACACGATGGGGTTCACTACTTTTATTTTTGGAGGTATAGCTTTAAAAAACCCTTTTCTAGTACTAATTAACGAGCTTTTGCCACCCCTCGTTAAAATTACAATATTTACAAATTTATTAAATTTAGATATTTGTTCTAATAATACCTCCTCATCTTTTACTATTTTGTTTTTTAATATGCCTCTTAATTCTTTAATATTGGGCTTAATTAAAAAAGGCTTGGATTCTATATTTGCTCTTAAAGCTTCTCCACGTGTGTCCAAAATAACTTTAATATTTCTTGAATTTGCATATTCAGTCATCTCTTTGTAGATATTTACACAATTATTATCAGATACACTGCCTGATAATGATACACTGCCTGATAATATTACAACCTTGATATCAGTATTGTATTTTTCTGTAGGTCTCTTAAAATTATCCAACATTTCAGCTTTTTCAGATTCCATAATTTTAGGTCCTGGCTCTACGAATACTGTCTGCTGCAAATCTCCTTCTAAAATAGTAACTACTGTTCTTGATGAATTTTTAATCCATATTGTTTTATAATTAATTTGATCTTTTTCCAGACAATTCTTTATTATTTTTCCATAATAATTACCTAAAAAATTAATAGCTAAATTTTCAATTCCTAATTTATTCAATACTCTAGCAACATTGTTACCTTTGCCTCCGGCAAAAATTTTAACTTTTCTTGCTCTTATAATATTACCCTTTTTATATTTGCTAACAAATATTGTTTTATCTATACAAGTTTGGGGTTATAATTAATATCAATTTATGTGCTGTTATTATTTGTTATATAATGTTATATTATAACACTATTACAGTAATTTCAATATTTCGAATTGCTTTATTTAAAAAGTACCTGAAACGGTATCGTTGTCTACCGTGATAATATTATAGCTAATTCTATGAGATATTTATTAAAAAGGCTACTTCTTGTAGTATGATTACCGGGAGTAGGATTTGAAGCAATCTTAACCCAAGTTTCGGAAAAATAAATTAAAATCACTGGAAATTAGCCAATTTTTTACGCCTATTTACCCATTATAGTGGGGTTTTTTCAGATTTGGTCTCGATGTAGGGACCTAATTCGGCTTGTAGATACTATT
>CAZLXJ010000007.1:0-31367 GCA_964563645.1 uncultured Actinomycetota bacterium
ATAATCATCCACATAAAAAACCAGTTCATAATCTTTGACATCCTCGTATTCGTAATATTGGTCTTCAGGTCTTGCATCCAGGCATTCTTTATCTACCATAAAAATAATTTTTTCTTCATCTGCATCAACAACTGTACCTTTATAGAATCTGTAATATATTACCTCCGACCCTACTGTATCTTCATAAAAAACTACTTCTTCACCATCTATGGTTCCGGTCTTTCTTTCCATTTTTATTGATACTTCTTCGCCTTCTCCAACTATAAATGTCTCATAAATATAATCTGGATAATCATCCTGTTTGTATGTTTCACCCTTATTCGATGTTTTGATTTTTTTAAAAAAGTCATTGATTTTTTGTGGTAACCCGATTTTAATCAATACAAATACCAGTATGATAATACTAAGTATCACAAAAATGTTTGTTATTTTTTTACCTGTCATTTTTACAACTATTTTTTAGATTTTAATCCTGTAATATTTATTCTATTCTTTCTCTTCTATCTGCATTACACTGCTTCCGCAAACTCTGTAAAAACCGCTTCCACTTTCCAAAACAGGCAATATTCTGGAAAAAAATATAGGTACGTCATAAAAAACATTTATCTGTACTCTATCCCCTGGAGCATTGCCTGTCTTGTCAATCTCAATACTTAATTGCTTGTTTAAGTCCCAGCCAGGAAGGGATGATGATGCGTAAGATATTACCGAGCTTATTGCATCATCTTCAGGATTATCTGATAGCGTAGCTGCCCTGGCTGCCTCATATGAAGCGGAATTTACCGCTATCTTTGCATTTAGTAAAAAACCAAATTGTATAATACCAGCTAGAATCAATAATAGAACCGGCATTATTAATGCAAATTCTATGAGCACATTACCATCCTGATATTTAAAACTTTTCCCCATAAGCAATCCTTATGTATAAGTTATTTAAAGGCTGTCCACAATCGATTGAAACACTGATTGCAATTTCCCACCGAGTGCAGTCACAGCAGTTATACACACAATTACAACAAGAGCTATATACAATGCTATTTCAATCAATGTTGCACCCTTTGTTCCGAAAAACATCCTTCCGTATACTTTTCTAAAAAAATTCATCTCATCTCCTTTTCTTATCACATTGGTTACTAATTAAAAATAATTTTTAACTGTGGAATCACCGGAAGTAAAAACAAAATCATCATCGGTATGAACATAAATATAAATATGATTAATATCAGGCTGCTTTCCAATTTTTCAACCTTTATCTTTATTTGATCTCTTTGATTTTCCCTTATTGTTTTTGATAATCCTTTCAATACTTTATTTATCGGGTTGCCTATTAAATCAGATTGAATAATAATCTTTATAATAGAATTAAACTCATTACAGAAAGAAAGCCTGGCTATTTCTAGATATGAAGTTTTTCTATCCTTGCCTCCATATATTTTTGCCCGTAATATTTTAAACAATTGGCTTATCTCACCTTTATAGTTATCAGAATAATAGTTTGCAGCCTGATCCAGATTTACACCTGCTTTTATTAGAGATGATATGATATCCAGAAAATCAGGGATCTCATTTAATATTCTTTTACCAGTATTTTTTATTCTGCTGTTTAGAATCTCCTGCGGAAGAAAAAACAATACTAAAGAGGTTGATACAGACAAAACTAGTAAATTTTTACTGATAAAAAATCCAAGAGCCAGAACTGCAATCGCAGAACTTATTGAGAGCATAGCCCTAAAAATGATTAAACCTTCTGGCGTCTTTATTTTTACACCAAATATTCTTGAAGAACCTCTTTCTTTTAAAAATAATTTTATTGCATATAATTTTTGACTACTGTTTTTCTTAGCAATGAAATTTGATGTATAGTTTTCAATTCGTTTTATCAAAGATTTTGCCCTAACATTTCTCGAATTGAAGAAACAAAAAAATATAAATATTGATACCAGAGATGATAAAACTAATAAAATCCAGTTCATCTTATCTACCTGCTTTCATTTTGAAAATTTATCATCCTGTTGATTAAAAAAATACCTATTGCATTGCTCATGATTACATAGGACAGAATAATCAGGCCAAATCCAGAAAAAAGGATATCAATAACATTTCTATTTATTAGAATGACAATTATTATTGCAATCAGAGGTATAATCATTATCAGGTACGCTGTATACTTGGGCCCTGAACTTAAAATTTTTATATAATTATCTATATTTCTTTTTTCTCTTAAATAATCAATCTGGTCATCAAGGAAACTTATAAGATCTACACCCTTATCATTAGCAACAATCAAACCTGTTAAAATAACCTCTATTAAATAGCTGCTGTTCCTCTTTATCATATTCTTTAAAGATTCATTTAATAAAAGCCCCCTCCTTGTATCATCTATAATCATTTCAAAATCTCTTCTAAGAGGATAATTTACCTCAGGGATGGTTTTTTCAAGACTGTTTAATATATTAGGGTAACTGTATAGATTTCCCTTAAAATCTAATAAAAATTGTTCAAGTTGTGCTTCCTTTTTTGAATTCTCCCTTTTTTGTCTTATGTTTATATAAATAAACAGTACAAAAGTCATAAATGCAGAAAGTAAAATAGATATAATTGGATTGGGAGCATTTATAATTCCTATAATTATTACAATTGATAAAAGAATTGACAGGAGGATAAAAAATTCCTCTATTTCCATATCAATATTATGCTGTTTCAACCATAATTTTATTTTTACCAAACGGTCTTTTTTATCTTTATTCTTTTTTGAAATAGGATTATTTTCGGAGAGTCTTAAAATCCTTTTTATGTAATTTTTTCTTTTATCAGTTATATATAAGGCAATAGCTCCAAAAATATATATAAGCCCCAGAAAAATAATTGAAGAAATAACTATAGATATTTTAATTTGTAGCTCCCTTCAACTGTAAGTTCATCACTTATAAAGACGATTTCCTTTAATCTTCTATTGCGGATCTCGTAATTATCGTCTTTTTCAAATTCCAGAAATAATATCAAGTCTATTGCCCTTGAGATCATCCGTTTGACGACCTGGTTCCCAATATTTTCTTTATATTCCATTGCAAGGGTCTCTAATCTTAGAATAGCATCATATGCTGAATCAGCATGTATGGTACCGAAACTTCCCCTGTGGCCTGTATTTAGGGCCTGAAGCATCTGGTATGCAGCAACCGCATTTCTTACCTCTCCAATAATGATCCTGTCGGCTTTCATTCTCAGTGTTTCAAAAAGCAATCTATCCTGGGTTATTTCATTATCGGTCTCTCTGGATTTTGCCCTGGTGCTTAACTGTCTGACATATGGATGCTCCTTTAATCTTATCTCAGGGACATCCTGGATTATATTGATAAATTCATTTTTGGGTATCAATTTTGCCATTGTATTCAAAAGAGTAGTTTTCCCTGATCCCATTGCTCCTGCTATAAGTATATTCTTTTGTTTTTGTACAAATTCCTTAAGCATATAAAAACTTTTTGAGTCAAACATATTTAGATTTAACAGGTCTTCAAGTTTAAAATCTATGCAATTAAAAACCCTTATTGAAATATATACTTTATCGGAGACCGGAGGAATTACTATTGAACATCTGCTTCCGTCATAAAGTTCTGTATTCAGAAAAGGCAGCCGCTGATCTATAGTCTTTCCAGTATGGTTCTTTATCCTATCAATTATCAGATATACATCCTCAAGCGTATTAAAAACTTCACCGAGATATTCCTTTTTACCTTTTCTTATTATTACCATTTCCTTATTCTGTATAAAAATATCAGTGACATCTTCATCCTGAAGATATTGTTCCAGCAACCCAAGCCCGAATACTTCAGCAAGAGCTGATTTTAATAGGCTATTGTCTACCCTGTAAGAAAGATAAGGATATTTTTCTCGGATTTTTTTTGTGAGAATAATATATAATTTATCCCTGAAGTCTTCCCTGTTAAAAAAATTGCTTTTAAGAAGAAAGCTGTCTTTTTTTATGTCCTCTTTTATACTATTTATAAGCTCTCTTTTTGTTCTTTTTTCAATAGTATTACTGCCGATCATTCTATCTTTTAACATATCAGATATTCTTCCCTATATTTTCTAATGTCTTACGGAGCTGCTTAAAAAATCTTGTTTTTAATATTTTTTGTTCGTTTAAAAAGATATCACTTTTATTAAAACTTTTATCAAAATATATTAAAGACTCTATCGGAAAATCTAATAGCCTTGATAATTCCCAGAAATGAAAATATGAAAAGTAACTTTTTTTGTTGATTATTATTCTGAATTTATCCTTATCAATCATAAATCTTGAATTTAAAAACTCCAAAAACTTTGAAACCCTGGCAATGCTTTCCATAGTGCAATCGCTTATCAGGAAGAGCATATTTGATGCTTTGATAAAATCCAGAAGAACTCCGTTTAGTACAGTTTGCGTATCCAATACAATATAGTCAAAATCCTCTTTTATTTTTTTTATAAAACTTTTAACTTCATGACTTTTAATACTTTCAGCTGCTATCGGATCTGAAATCCCTTTAAGAACATCAAGGTTTCTATTAATGCTTTTTATATATTTCTTATAATCCTTTTGAAATCCTAATGCCATTTCAAGAGTTTTATCCCTGTCTATATCAAAAAGGGTCCCGAAATCCCCCGGAGAACAATCAAGCTCTACCAAAAGGGTTTTCTTTTTTATTATTTTTGAAAAATATAAAGACATGCAGCACGCAATAGAAGTTTTGCCTACGCCTCCCTTATTTGAAATAACAGATAAGATCTTTTTTTCTTTAGTTAAATCCGTTTTCCCGTCATTATATTTATTTATATCTTTTTTAAAGCTATTTAAATTTTCGGTAATAGTAAGGATTTTTTTCATTTTGATAATAAAACTAGGTCTTCTCAAATACTACTTTATATTTACCTTCAGACGTCAATCTAGCTATTATAGGCATTTCCTCTAATTTGCATTTACAATAGAGGTCAATAGCCTTTGTATCATTATTTATTAAAATACTATTACTTGATGTATTTTTATCCTCGGCTAAATTGACTATTTCCAGGTTTCTTATAACTAATTGTCCGTCTACGGAAACTATATTTTCAGAAAGCTTAACAGTATTCATTTTTATATAATTTTCAGAAAGATATTCCGGATAATTGAATTCAGCGTAATCATTATCTGTTATATCATTCGCAGCAACAGTACCGGGATTAAAATTTTCAAGCTGGAAATTATCATCCCTGAAAGTAGATACTATTGAAATAAAATCACCTTTTTTCAATTCATTAAGGATCGGTTCAGGATGCTGTATTCTAATAGTTATTAGTACATCGCCGTCAGCCAATTCATCTAATATACTGCTGCCGCCTTTTTTCTGATCAAACATGTCACTTGATATAAAATCATTCTTTTTTCTATCAATATTTATAGTTTTTCCAGTTACCTTATTGGCTGATAATAGATAATCTTCCGGAAGGGAATTCTTGTAGTATTCTCTAAAGGTTAATTCCTCGCCTTTTATTATTGTACCGGAATCAATATCTTCAGCAGCTACAAGGATTTTTTCCTTATCAAGATAGTTATTAAAAAATAGATAAAAAGCAAGCCCTATAATAATCGAACCTATTATTGCCAGAATAAAATATCTCTTGTAATAATTTTTCATCTCAACCTTTTCTAATTTGATACCAATTTCAGGACCTTATTTGTTAAATTTGAAAAACCTGTTAAATTTCCAAAATTTAAATTAGAGAAATCAGTTTTTTTTCTCAAGATATTGTTTTCTCCCACAACGACATATTCATCTAACCCAAAAAAATTGCCAGGATATGAATTAAGAAGGTCAAAAGAATTTTGACTATCACACATATTAAGTACCAGAAGTTTTTCCAGTCCCTTGTATAGGTACCTGTTATTTATTTTTAGTAGTCTCCCGATGCTACCTATTGATGTATCGGAGACAAGTATGAGCAGATCTGCCAGTTCTATTACTCCAAGCCACATATCATTTAGCTGATTGGGAAGGTCTATTATTAATAGGTGGTATTTCTTCTTTGCAATATCTGTAATACAGTATATATCCTGCAGATCAACTCTCTTTGATTGCTCAAAAGTCGGAGGTGATTGAAGTATGTCCAGATTGTTTCTAAATTTAATTACAGCATTATCAAGGGATTCTCTGCTGTAACCATCTAGGAAATTTAATATATTCGGAGTTTTTGGTACATTTAGATAGTAGCTTATATCTCCACCACCCTCATTGAAATTAAGATCTATCAATAATATTGAAAAATCTTTCAATATAGAACTTAAAAATAAACCGATTGTAGTACTGCCCACACCACCCTTAGCCTTTGCCAGAACCAGGACTTTTTGCTTGACTATTTTCATATTTACCTGTTTAAATTTTTCCATTTCATTTTTTAAAAGTCCGCATCTTTTAAAAGCAGAATCCTTAAGGCTGCTTTTTTCATCATTGTTTATAAAAAGATGGCCTTTTTTATCTTCAATTTTAGATTTATCAGTAATGGGGGTATTCATATTTTCTTTTTTTCTTAAAATTTCATTGATCTTATTTTTACTCCCTGTCATCTCTTTCCCTGCATCTTCATTTTCATCTCTTTTTCTCTGTAGTTTCTCGTCAATGCGGTCATAAGCTTCTTCTTTTGACTTAAATGTTTCATTTTTTTTATTGAAGATTTCTTTTAACTTCTTTTTAAAAATTGGAATGTCTCTTCTGTTTCTGGCTAATTTTTTTTCCAGTTCTATCTTTAGAATATTATCTACTTCACTGTACTTAACTGGATAGTTAATATCCCTTCCAAAAATATACATATTTATTTTCTTTTTATTTATCCTTTTAATAATGCTATTCAGATTAGAGATCCTGTTGCTTATAAGGACTGTATCAATTTTTTCGTATTCTAGTATGAAATTTACAGCGAAATCACTGCTGAGAAATAATGTACTGTAGCTTTCACTAAGATTCTTTAAATCTTCAAATGTTTTCAGATCGATATCTGCAATAATAACCTTTAAAGTTTCGTTTTCTTTAGTCATTTATGTATATTTATATTATTACGTAATTAAATAATTGCATAATGAATAATATTGTGTTTTAATAGAATAATTAATATTGTATATTATGTCAATACAATTTATACTACATTTATATATTAATATATAAATAAATTTATTATATACATTATTATTAATATAAAACTTAGTACTAAGGAGAAAAGTATGGAAAGGATCATCGGCATCACAAAGGCAAGAAATACTATCAAAGAAATAATTGACAGTATTATGGACAATAATGAGAAGTACATTGTGACAAGGGATGCAAATCCTGAAGCTGTAATTATTTCGTATTCTGATTATTTAAAACATAAAGAAATATTTAAAAAATTCATTGAATTGAAAAATGCAGATGCAGTTAAAAATTCAAAGAACAAAATAAGGGAATTGCTTTCTGGATATGGCGTTGCAACTGATAAGATACCGGAGGATGAAATAATAAAAATTGTAGAGGAGCTGAAGACAGGTAAATAACCTATTTTTACTTTAGCGGAATATTGATAATTATAAGTGCATATATAATCTTCTTTAGTAGTAATAGAATATGTATTATGCACACCCTAAAAATTCTAAATCTCTATTATGATGTAGGATTTTAAATCAGTATATAAAATCATTTGTGCGGATTTATCTTTCTATATTCAGATTGTCGTAATGATATATTAAATAATTAAAATGGTTTGCTGACACTTCTTCTTATATATATCTGGTCTATCATCGCTCTTTCAGGTAAAGATAATAGATACAGGACGGTGTTTGCTATATCCTCCGGTTTCAGGAGTAAGGATTTATCCAATTCCGGCTTTGTGCCATTTATAAGTCCGGTATCAACACCTCCTGGGAGTACCATGGATACCCTTATGCCGTGCTCCTGCACTTCTGCTGCAATTGCTTTCGTAAGTCCTGTAAGACCGTGTTTGCTTGCAGTATATGCCGTCTGGAAGGGATAACCTTTAATCCCAACCACACTTGAAATGTTTATAATATAACCGCTTCCTGCCGGTATCATCATCTTTAAAGCCTGCTGGCAGCAGATATATGGGGCCCTTAAATTTATATTTATAAGCCTGTCAAAATCTTTTACCGGAAAATCCGCAATGCTGCCTCCTCTGGCGATTCCTGCATTGTTTATGAGGATGTCCAGCCTTCCAAAATCTTTTTTTATTTTTTCAAAAAGCCCTGATATGTCTTCTTCCCTGCCCAGGTCGCAAACGATGGATTCTGCCCTGCCTCCGGATTTTGCTATCTCTTTTTTTACTTCTGAAAGCAGGTTTTCTGTTCTTGCAGATAAGATTACAAATGCCCCCTTGCCTGCAACAGCTTTGCTTATTGCCCTGCCTATACCCCTGCTTGCACCTGTAACTAAAATATATTTACCATTCAAATCCATATCAACCCTACCTTAATCTATCCCTTACTATTAAAACATCATCTTAGTATCAATAACTATATAAATCAATTAAAAGGCCCTCTTTATCCCTGAGGTACAGTGTATCGGAATCGTTGTTCCATACAGGAGTCCGGCTGTTCCAGTATAATTTATCTCCGCTGTCTTCCCCTTCACCCGAGAAAAGTATAATAGAAGATCCCGGGTAGAGGTTGTAAGAGTCAAAAACATAAATATTGGTTCCGCTATCCTTTATTGTCCATCCTGAGGCATTTATGACCTTTTTGCCTGTATTTTTCAGTATTACATACTCTCCGTTAATATTTTCATTATCATTTCCCGGTGCATCATAAACCAATTCTATATTTACAGAATCTAAATCAGACAGTTCCCATATACCCAGGTTGTTTTCTCTGGCATATCTCTCAGCCTCAAGGATCTTACCGGAGTATTTTACGTCCGGGGGAAAGGTGTATGTATTAGCAAATCCCCTTTTCACCATTTCAAGATTCACAAATAAATCACCCAGAAAAAGATACCGGAGACTCCTTCCATAAATATCGCGGTCCGAGACATCCTTCTCAAGACTTACATCTTTCTCCAGGACTATCATCTCCAGGACATCAGCTGACTCGCTATAGAAATACATACCCTCTTCCGGCGTATTTATACCAAGGAGCCTTATCCTGTCACCCCCTGAGACTATTACTGTATCCCCATCAATAACCCCTGTTATCCTGTGCGTATTTTCTCTGGTTTCTTCCCCGGTGTCTATTTTATTCAAATTTAAATTATCCCCGGGACCGAATTCATAGAAGAGCCCGCAGCCCCATGCTGCCGGTATTAATATCAAAATTAGAACAAAAAGCAGAATGGATCTCATTGGATTATCTTTTTCTGTAATGGGATATTTTTTTAAGGATACCCGGGTCCAGCCTTTTTTCAATGGAATAGAAAATTTTTCTTTTTTCCTTATTATCCTTCTTTAATATTTCCCTTATATCATCTATTACCGAATTAAGCTCCAGCCCGAATTCCCTGCATGACCTCCTTATCGTATTCTTACCAAAAACAGCTTTCTGCTGTGAGTAATCAGATGTCACTACAATTATTTTTCTGTGAGCTGACCATCCGGATACAAGCTCCTCTATTATGGTATCAGCCGTCTCCCCGCTTCTGGAATAAATTACCTTTATATTATTTATAATTTCGCTGCTTCTTGCCTGGCTGCCGCTTTTGCTTGCATCGAAAACAACAACCGCGTCATAATCTTTCTGGGAATTGTAGGCTGCAATATCGGATATCAGCCGGTCCCTTAAGTATTCTAAATCTTTATTATCAAGAATACCGGCTTTAGAAAAATTGAAAATAAAATTATAGCCATCTATTATTAAAAGGTCTTTCAATTTTTTACTCTTTCATATTTTTCCTGGATATAATAAAGTATGATCCCGCTTGCGACAGATACGTTCAAGGATTCCATCCCGCCCGACATCCTGATTGAAAACAGCACATCACAATTATCAGAGACGATCCTGCTCATCCCCTTATCCTCGCTTCCCATTATAAGTACAAGGGGAAACGTAAACTCTGCATCTTTAATATCCCTGATTCCTTTTCCTATTTCAGGCGATGTCCCGTATACCCAGAAGCCGGCTGCTTTTAAACTCTTTATGGTCCTGGCAAGGTTTATGACCCTGAAAATTTTGACACCTTCAAGTGCGCCGGCAGATAACCTGGATACACTCCTGTTCAGGGCAGCGCTCCTTTTCCTGGGCAGTATCACCCCGTCACATCCAAAGGCAAAACAGTTTCGCAAAATAGAAGAAAAATTCCCGATATCGGTCACACCATCCAGTATTACAAGCTTTGAATCCGCACACATTTCGCTCTCAAGATAATGGTAAATATCCCCCGGATTATATTCCGATACCCTTGCTATTACATTCTGCGCGCTTCTATCTCCTCCTGTGATATTTTCAAAATCCCTTTCCCCTGCTATTTCAACTTTTATATTTTTCCCTGCAGCAAGCCTTTCTATTTTTTCAATCCTTTTTTTCTTTCTTTTGCTTTCAGATATGATAACTTCATAGATCTTCCTCTTGCCGGCATTTATATCAAGGAGGGCCGTAACGGCGTTTATGCCGTATATATATTCCGGGATTTTATTATTCATAATTAATATAACAGGCAGCCGTATCTGCCTTCATCAATTTTTGTATTTCCAGATTGTGCCCTCTTTCCTGTCTTCAAGGATTATTCCCATTGAATCAAGCTTTTCCCTGATACGGTCAGCTTCTTTAAAATCCTTATTTTTACGGGCATTATTTCTCTGTTCTATGAGCCCCTCTATCTCTTCTTTTTCATTTTCCCCGGTTCCCCTACTTTCAGGTTCTTCCAATTCCCTGGAGAAATTTAATCCGAGTACTCTTCCAAGCTCCATTATTTTTTCAAATGCATTCCCCAGTGCTCTTCCTAAAGATGCGCTCATCTTAAAATCAGGGCTCTGTATAACCGAATTTATACTTTTTACAAAATCAAAGATGATACCCACAGCTCCTGCAGAGTTAAAATCATCATCCATCGAGACCCTGAAATCCTTCTCGAATCTTTTAATTTCATCTTCTATCTTTTCTGAAATCCTGCCGCTTTCTGCCTCACCCCCCAGCTTCATCCCTGTAAGGAACTCTATGTTTTTCAAAGTATTCGTTATTCTTTCAAGTGCCTTTTTTGCTTCTTCAATTTTTTCACTGCTGAATTCAAGGGGGCTTCTGTAATGTGTCGAAAGTATGTACATCTTTACCACATTCGGGGAATATTCCTTCAAAAGGTTTTTCAGTACCCAGTTTTTCTCCAGCCCCTTCGATTTTGACATTTTGCCCTCTTTTACTTCTATCATCCCATTATGCATCCAGTAATTGGAGAAATTTCCCTTCCCGGGGTATGCTGCCTCATACTGCGCTATTTCATTTTCATGATGGGGAAAAACAAGGTCTATCCCCCCTCCATGGATATCGATATTATGGTCAAGCAGTTCTGCAGACATTGCAGAACATTCTATGTGCCATCCAGGCCTTCCCCTGCCCCAGGGGCTATCCCAGCATGGCTCCCCCTTTTTTGCTTTTTTCCAGAGCGCAAAATCAACCCTGCTCCTTTTCTGGAACTCAGGCTCCCCGGAATCATCCATCTCTTCTATCTTCTGGTGGGATAATTTACCGTAAACGGTAAATTTTTGGACATCAAAATACACACTCCCGTCTATTTCATATCCGTAACCGTTCTCCAGTATCCTTTTTATAAGGGCTATAATACTTTCAATGTTTTCCGTGGCAAGCGGCATTGCGTCAAAATCCCCTATCTCAAGATTTTCCAGGTCTTCCATGAAGGCTTCAATATATTTTTTTGTCAGAGCCCTGAAATCCACACCTTCTTCATTTGCCCTGTTTATTATCTTATCTTCTATATCTGTTATATTCTGAACAAAGGCCACCCTGTAGCCGCTGTATCCCAAATAGTTTCTTACCATGTTAAAAACCACCACCGGTCTTGAATTGCCTATTGAAATATAGTTGTATACAGTCGGCCCGCAAACATACATGTTTGCCCTTCCAGGTATCCTTGATTTAAATTCTTCTTTCTTTCTGCTCAGTGTGTTATATATTTTCAGGGTCAATCTTCTCTCCTATTCATCTTTATCCTTATATTTTTTAATTTCTTTTTCAAGTAAGCTAATGCGTGCCATGCAGTCCCTTAAAATATCACTGACAGGATCCGGGAGGTGCATCTTGTGCGAAGCGTCTGAGAGGATCTTCTCACCGCCTATTTTGACTATATTGCCCGGTACCCCGACAACGGTACAGTTATCAGGGACAGATTTTATTACTACTGCCCCGGCCCCTATTATTACATTCTTTCCTATTTTTATTGAGCCCAGGACCTTTGCACCCGCCGATATTACTGTATTGTCTCCTATGGTAGGGTGCCTTTTCCCTTTTTCCTTTCCCGTCCCTCCCAGGGTTACACCCTGATAGATCGTAACATTACTTCCTATCTCCGATGTCTCCCCTATCACGACACCCATTCCATGATCTATAAATATGCCCTGTCCTATCCTGGCCCCCGGGTGTATCTCTATGCCTGTAAAAAACCTGGAGCACTGGGAGATCCATCTCGATATAAACATTATCCGCTTCCTGTAAAACCAGTGTGCTATCCTGTGATTTATGATTGCATGGACTCCGGAATATGTTATAAGTATCTCGAAAGCATTTGTGGCAGCAGGATCCCTTTCCTTTGCTGCTTTTACCAGTTCTTTTAATTCTTTTATAATTCCCGTCACTTGTCTCACCTTTTCCCGGAGCCGTAAACTGTCTTAAACATTATATTTA
This sequence comes from uncultured Actinomycetota bacterium, assembly GCA_964563645.1. Taxonomy (GTDB): domain Bacteria; phylum Actinomycetota; class Humimicrobiia; order Humimicrobiales; family Humimicrobiaceae; genus M55B120. The sequence goes on from CAZLXJ010000007.1 coordinate 12,842, forward strand.
TAATACTAACATAAAGAAAATAATATATTTCAAATAACTACTAAACGGATTGATTAATGATTATACCTGATATATTCAAACAGTAAATCAAAAAAACTGATTATTTGATGTGATTGTCTTCAACTGGAAGAATTCTCCAAAAGGATCCTGCAGGGGTATAACAAAAAACTTACGGTCCTGATTCCCCTTTATTTTAAAAGTGCCACGCTCTGTGCAGCAATTCCTTCTTTCCTGCCGCAAAAACCCATGTGCTCCGTAGTGGTGGCTTTTATATTGACCCTGTCTGCTCCTATATTAAGGGCGGCTGATATATTTTTTTCCATGCTCTCAAAAAATTCACTGACTTTCGGCTCCTGAATAATAATAACTGCATCAATGTTTTCTATTTCAAAACCTTTGCCCCTTACCATTACTGCTACCCTGCTCAAAAGTTTAATGCTGGAGATATCTTTATACTCCATATCGGTATCCGGAAAGTGGATCCCTATATCACCAAGCCCGCTGGCTCCAAGCAGTGCGTCCATTACTGCATGAGTCAGCACATCGGCATCCGAATATCCTTCAAGTCCCTTTCCGTATTCTATTTCGATGCCACCCAGTATGAGCCTCTTTTTCTTCTCTATCCCAAATGCATGGGCATCAAATCCTATTCCGCATCTCATAGTACTGTCCCGTCCTTTAAGGTCTACCATTCTTATTCATAATAAGCTCTGCAAGAAAAAGGTCAGTAGGTGTGGTTATTTTAATATTTTCATGTCTGCCCCTGAGGATATTTACCTTCCAGCCCATCCTTTCCATAAGGCTCGAATCATCCGTCCCTATAAATCCATCTTCAAAAGCCTTGCTGTATGCCTCCATTATCTCCCTGTAGAAGAAAGTCTGCGGAGTCTGGGCATGCCAGACTTTCCCCCTTGGAATAGTTGAATCAATTGTGTTTTTTTTTATTTTCTTGATGGTCTCCTTGGCGGGAGCTGCAACTATTACTCCCTTTACCTGTGGATCCTTCTTATTATCCTTTACAAGCTTTTCAATGGTTTTTCTTACCTCTAATGAAGTCACCAGGGGCCTGACTCCATCATGTATCAGGACAATGTCCGTGTTGGCAGCAGGTATGGCTTTTAATGCATTGTAAATGGATTCCTGCCTGTTCCGACCCCCTACAACAAGTTTTTTTACTTTTTTGAAGGTGTATTTTTCGATAATATCTTCCCTGCAGGATTTTAAATAATCTTTAGGAACCGTTACAAATATTGAATCTATGCCTGGAATTTTCTCAAATATTGAAAGGGTATGCGCCAGTATCGGTTTGCCGTATATATTTAAAAACTGCTTGCTGATATTGCTTTTAAATCTTGTACCTCTTCCTGCTGCTGTAATAATCGCTACATTCATAAATTTTATTGACTTTCAAAACCGGTATATTTTTTAAAAGGTGTACGCAGGTGGTTCTTTCGGCCAACTACATGCCTCCTCTATTATAAGGTTCGTTGTACAGGTAGTATTCCGAGTATTTCTTTAAACGGTCATATATCAAACGTGCCCTTACCTTTCCCATTCCTGTTACCTCGGATAATTCATCAACGCTCGCGTCAAGGATACCCTTAAGGCTCCCAAACTTATCTATCAGGTTGACAATCACTGAAGACGGAAGCCTTCTGACATCAGATAATATTCTGTAGCCCCTGGGATGCAGGTTTGTTTCCTTCAGGTTCCCTTCCGGTTTATAACCCAGTATGTTTGCTATTTTGCTTAGCTCCAGGAGCTCGTCTGCAGACAGATTGCAGAGTCTTTCTCTTATGCTGCCGGCTTCAAATTTATTATCTGTATGCTTGTAATCATTTATTATATTTATAAAGTCACCCGGTACATTTGCCATAAGCTCCTCGGTCTGCATGCTTAAAAGTCTGCCGTCGGCACCAAGCTCGAATATATATTTTTTTACTTCCTTTTCAGTCTTTTGGACTATGCTTGATTTCTGGAGTATGATGCATACGTCAAAAAGGGTCACCAGGTCCTCTAGCTCCCTTATAGTAAGGTTAAAACTGAGGTCGTCAAGCCCTTCCTTGTATTTTTCAAGTGTCTGCAGTGCCTGGTTTGCCTTTGAGAGGATCACCCTTGGTTCTTCAAGCATATATTTTATTCCGTCTTTATAAATTGTAACTACATCTCTTTTCTGAGAAATTGATATAACCAGAGTGTTAGTCTGTTTTGCTACTCTTTCTGCAGTACGGTGGCGCGTGCCGGTTTCCGTGGTCTTCACATCAGGATTAGGGAAAAGATGGGTATTCGCATAAAGTATCCTCCGGCCGTTGGAACTCAGGATTATGGCACCGTCCATTTTTGCAAGTTCATAGAACTTACTGGGAGAAAAACTACACCCTATGTAAAACCCCCCGTTTACAAGCCTCAATACTTCTTCTGAGTCTCCAATTACTATAAGACCCCCTGTTTTACCCTGTAGAATATATTCGATTCCCAGTCTGAGGTCTGTTCCCGGGGCAATCTTCTTCAAACAATCCAGGAGAAGCTCTTCCTGATTTTTATTATTCATAGTCTTAAAAGCAATACTGCTTTAAGTATGCTAAAAGTTCATGCCTGCAGTTAAGCCTTTCAACATACCCTGCCGGTTTTCACGGCTTTTAAATTTTCTTTTTTAATGATCAGGCAAGAATTAATAATAATTATTCTGGAACACTGTCAGTAATAATTACACCTTTAAGACGCTGCTTGAACTTGTAAGTTTCCTTATCTCAAACTGCATCTTCTGGTCTTTTGCTTTTGCTATTACTTTCTGGCCCGATTTTATCTCCTCGTTTATTATCTTTTCTGATATCGGGTCCTCTATGAGATTCTGTATGGCCCTCCTCATAGGCCGGGCTCCCATTGTTGCATCAAAACCTTTCTCAAGCAGCAGCTCTTTTGCACTCTTTCTAAGCTCGATAAGAATTCCCTGCAGTTCAAGGGCCTGGGCAACCCTGGACATCATGAGATCCATAATATCAAACACCTGTTTCTTTGTAAGCTTGTGGAAAACAATAACTTCATCCACCCTGTTTAAAAATTCAGGCCTGAATGCTTTCTTCAGCTCGCCCATTACCTTTTCCTTTATCTCGTCATAAGAAAGGTCTTCAGTATCTATCTTCTTGAAACCCATGGGAGTATTCTTCTGGATCTCCCTTGCACCCAGATTTGACGTCATTATTATTACCGTGTTTTTAAAGTCTACCCTTCTGCCCTGTGAATCGGTCAGGTGTCCGTCCTCAAATATCTGGAGCAGTATATTGAAAACATCGGGGTGGGCTTTTTCTATTTCATCAAGCAGTATTACGCTGTACGGTTTCCTCCTTATCATCTCTGTAAGCTGTCCGCCTTCATCGTATCCGACATAGCCTGGAGGTGATCCAACAAGTTTGGAAACAGAATGCTTCTCCATATATTCAGACATATCTATCTGTATTAGGGCCTCTTCCCTGTCAAAAAGAAATTCTGCAATGGTCCTGGCAAGCTCTGTCTTACCGACTCCCGAAGGCCCGAGGAACATAAATGACCCGATCGGCCTTTTTGGGTCCTTCAGCCCGGAACGTGTTCTCCTTATTGCCTTTGAGACAGTGTTTATCGCCTGATCCTGGCCTATAACCCTTTTATGAAGTTCCTTTTCCATATTTATCAATCTGCTTGATTCAGAAGATGTGAGCTTGTAAACAGGTACTCCGGTCCAGCTGGATAATACTTCCGCTATCTCTTCTTCATTAACAACTTCCCTGTCTTTCTTTTTGGCGCGGTCCTTCTGCTCCTCTATTTTTTTCTTTTCCTTTATAAGCTCTTTTTCCCTGTCCCTGAGCTGTGCCGCCTTTTCAAAATCCTGGCCTTTTATTGCTTCGTCTTTCTGCTTTATTATGCTGTTAATGCTTGAATCAAGTTCTTTGAGGTCAGGAGGTGCCGTAAGTGTCCTCACCCTTACCCTTGAGCTTGCTTCATCTATAAGATCGATCGCCTTGTCCGGAAGATACCTGTCGCTTATATAGCGGTGGGAAAGCTTGACCGCTGATGTTAGCGCTTCATCTGTTATAGAAAGGTTGTGAAAATTCTCATACCTTGCCCTCAGTCCCTTAAGTATCTCAATACTCTCAAAAACTGTGGGCTCATCAACAAATATGGGCTGGAATCTCCTCTCCAGCGCTTTATCTTTTTCAACATACTTGCGGTATTCGGATACTGTAGTGGCTCCGACCGTCTGGATCTCACCCCTTGCAAGCATCGGTTTTAAGATACTGGCAGCATCAATTGCCCCCTCTGCAGCACCTGCTCCCACCAGGGTATGGACTTCATCTATAAAAAGGATGATATTCCCATTATCCTTTATCTCGGCAAGGACTTTCTTTAACCTTTCCTCAAAATCTCCCCTGTACCTTGAACCGGCTACAAGTGCCCCCAGGTCCAGGGTAAATATCCTCTTATCCAGAAGATTGGAAGGCACCTTGCTGGATATTATATACTGGGCAAGCCCTTCGACAATAGCTGTCTTGCCAACACCTGATTCTCCTATCAGTATGGGATTATTTTTGGTCCTTCTTGAAAGTATCTGTATTATGCGGTCTACCTCTTTTTTTCTTCCTATCAGAGGGTCCAGCTTACCTTCTGACGCCAGGAGACTAAGGTCCCTGCCAAACTGGTTTAACATCTTTAGGGTCCTTTTTGGCATGCCTGCCCTTGTATCGGAACTGCTGCCGCCATAATATGACTGGCTGTCAAGTAATTCTTTTACTTTTACCTTCACGCTGTTCAGTGTGATTCCAACACTGTTTAGAACTCTTGCTGCTACACCCTCGCCTTCCCTCAAAAGTCCCAGAAGTATATGTTCCGTGCCTATGTAATTGTGACCCATCTGGAGAGCTTCTCTAAGTGAAAGTTCAAGTACCTTTTTTGCCCTGGGCGTAAAGGGTATATGTTCATAGGATTCCGAAGTTCCTTCCGTGATCACATCTTTTATTGCACCCCTTATCTCGTCTATGGAAATACCCAGCTCCTGAAATACTTTTGAAGCTATTCCTTCCTTTTCATCTATAAGTCCAAGGAGTATATGTTCAGTACCTATATAATTCTGTTTTAAAAACCGCGCCTCATCCTGCGCCTTTACCACTACTTTCCTGGCCCTTTCAGTAAATCTTTCAAACATGTTATTTTAACCCTCCAGTATTGCCTTTCTAATAAATTCAGCTCTCTTCTGATCTATATCATCATCTGTTGCTTCACTTCCCATTTCAAATTCCGATGATATATTAAAATCATTAATCATATTAATAATATCAAATAAATCAAAATTTTTTACCTTTTCAATTAATCCAAGATCCGCTCCCAGTCTTAATATGGACAGCAGCTCAACAGATTCCTCAAAAGATAATATCTTTGCATGCTTAATCAATCCATAAGACCTGCTAATATTATCCTCTGTTCCCAGAAGGTCTTTCTTTACCAGCCTTCTGCGGGAATTCTTTTCTTCCTCAATTATATTTAAACAAATTGCGTGCATTTCTTCAACTATCTCTTCTTCACTCTTTCCAAGCGTCTTTGCGCTTGATATTCTCAATATATTTCCTGTTATTTCTGTATCCACACTGTCAAATCCCCTTACCGAGCATCCTATTTTTATCAGCCTGTTTATAAAATCAGTTATATCCGAACTTATGGCAAGCGCCGGTATGTGAACAAGAAATGAAATCTCAAGAGCGGTACCCAGATTTGCAGGATTAGATGTGAGATATCCCCATTCACTGTCAAATGCAAATGAAAGCCTCGCCTCGAATAATTTTTCTATTTCCACGGCCTTTTTATACACCTGCCTGATGATTTCACCCTGCCCGGAAACCTGTATTTTAATATGGTCATCCCAGCATAATGGAACAGCGACAGCATTTTCTTTTATCGAATGGCGGGGCTTGATCAAAATGCCCCTGCCTGACAATTTTGAAATAAAATCTTTTTCGATCTGGTAATCATTTATCATTATAAATCTCTGATTTTTTTCAACTTCTGCCATGTCAAGAAAGCAGAAATCCGAAAGCCCCCCGGTCTTCGATGCACAGCTTCTTATGACATTTATTATTTCTTTGCTTTCTTTTATCTTGCAGGATGAAGGAAATTTATAATTTGCTATATTGCGGGAGATACTTGCTCTGGAACTTAGTACTATGGAATCCCTATCCGGACCGTATCCCGCAGGTTTATTTTCCCTCCGGATGAAATACCATGAATCATTCATAAATGTTTTTCTCCAGTTGTTTTATCTTATCCCTGATTCTTGCAGCTTCTTCAAAATTTTCTATGAATATTTCATTTTTTAGCCTGTGCCTGAGTTCATTTATGTTTTTTTCGATTTTTATCCATCTTGAAGAATTCTCCGGGACTCTTCCCCTGTATTCCACATCTCTATGCATATCTTTTATTATGGGCGTCAAAATACTTTTAAATTCACTGTAGCAGTGGGCACAGCCTATCTTTCCTGTCTTTTTTATGGTCCTGAGATCCATGCCGCAGAATGGGCATACCCTGTTCTTGCCTGCATCCAGTTTTTTCATTTTCATGCTTGCGGCAGGGCGGACTGCCTTGCCGGTATCATATTCAAATATCCTGTAAAGGATGTCGCTGAGATCCCTGAAAAAGTCTTCTTCCGAGAAAAAAGAAAAATTCTTTGCGCATTCTGAACATATATTCACTTTTTCCACTTTGTCGTTTTGCACCCTTATAAGATGTATAGTTGCAATATTCTTCTTACAAAAATCACATAGCATAATTTATCACCGGTATATTAATTATTTTTAATCTATTCCGCTCTCAATAGCGGAAATAGTATTACATCCCTTATCGAATCACAGCCGGTAAGAATCATTACAAGCCGGTCTATCCCTATTCCCTCACCCCCGGCCGGCGGCATCCCGTATTCAAGGGCTTTTAAAAAATCTACATCTATCTTACCCGTTATCCTCTCTTCTTCGTCCCCGCTTCCTGCCTGGGACCTGAATCTTTCAAACTGGTCTGCCGGATCTATTAATTCTGAAAAAGCGTTTGCAATCTCCTCGCCGCCGATAAAGAGTTCGAATCTCTCAGCCAGATGCTCATTATCCGGATGCCTTTTTGCAAGAGGCGATATGTCTACCGGATAGTCCTTTATAAAAGTCGGCTGGATAAGCTCCGGCTCCACAGCCTTCTCAAAGATCCCATTGATTATTTTACCCTTTCTGTTTTCATCACCTGGATCAATATCAAGATCGCTGCAAATACCTTTAAGCTCTTTTATATCTGTATTAAAATCTATTTTTAGGTGCCCGAAACGGCTTATGGATTCCAGCATCGTATACTCCTGCCACTGACCTTCAAGGTTTATTTTTTTACCACGGTAGTTAAAATCCAGCCCGCCTGCGGCCTTCATCGAGACAAATTTGATCATTTCTTCCGTAAGGGGCATCAGGGCATTATAACTGCAAAAAGCCTGATATAATTCTATCATGGTAAATTCAGGATTATGCCTGTATGAGATACCTTCGTTCCTGAAATTTCTATTTATCTCGTATACTTTCTCAAAGCCCCCTATTACAAGCCTTTTTAAATATAGCTCAGGCGCAATCCTGAGATACAGGTCCATATCCAGTGCATTATGGTGTGTTACAAAGGGCCGGGCTGCAGCTCCCCCCGGTATGGGCTGGAGCATGGGCGTCTCAACTTCAAGAAAACCCCTTTCGTTCAAAAACTCCCTTATGGCATTTATGGCCCTTATGCGGGTGGCAAATATCCTTCTCACATCAGGGTTTACCATAAAATCAAGGTATCTCTGCCTGTACCTTATTTCTTTGTCTTTAAGTCCGTGCCATTTCTCCGGCAGTATCCTTACAGATTTACTTAAAAGCTGGAACTTTTTAACCCCCACAGATAGCTCTCCGGTCCTTGTAACAAAAACATTACCTTCCACACCTATCCAGTCACCCGTATCAAGGATTTCCGTGAATTCATTATACTTTTCTTCCCCCACACTTTTCTGGCTTATAAAAAGCTGCATTTTCCCTGAAAAATCCTGTATGTCGCAAAAAGTCGCCCTGCCGTGCCTCCTGAATATCATAATCCTTCCGGCAATCCTGAAAGTTTCCTCTGCCTTTTCACCTGCAGAAAGACCGCCATACCTGTCCCTGATACCTGAAATATCAATATTTTTATCAAATCCTGTTTTGTATAAATCTATGCCGCTGTTTTTTAATTCCCTTATCTTTGAAAGCTTTACTTTCAGGGCCTCCGCGAGAGGCTTTTCTGTTTCAAGCATATAACTGTAATTATCTTCCGGAACCGGGCTGTTTTTTTTATTATTCTTTATGTCATGCTCCTGCATCTTATTGATTATCCTTTATTCTAATTATAAAACAGCGTTACTTTTTGATTAGAAACAGAAAGTGCCTATTCTGGATAATCTTGCACTGTGAAAATAAATATCAGGACAATTTGATAATCTAGCTTACTTTAAGCACTTTTAATTTTATAATCTTCCCGGGGATTTTGGCCTCTACTTCATCTCCGGCCTTTTTCCCCAGAAGAGCCCTGCCCAAAGGAGATTCATCCGATATTTTATTATTTTCGGGGTCAGATTCAACAGAGCTTACAATCATAAATTTTTTCTTTTCGCTGGAATCAAGATCCCTCAGCTGAACCGTGGACCCCAGGTCGATAATATCCTTGTTGTTATTTTCTTCAACCAGAACATAATTACCCAGGATTTCGCTGATCTGCTCTATCCTGCCCTCCGTAAATGCCTGTTCATTTTTCGCGTCTTCGTATTCGGTATTCTCTGCAAGATCCCCGGCATTTTCCTTGGCTTCCTTCAGTCTTTCCGCTATCTCTTTTCTCTTATTATTGATGAGGCCTTCCCTCTCCGCTATCAGTCTGTTATATCCTTCCCTGGTTAGACGATATTCTTTCATGGATACTCCTACCCCGGCAAATCACAGTTAATTATATGTGTTAATAATACCATTACAAAATAATTTTCTGGTATTAATTGAGGTATTATATTGTATGAATTTACAGATGTCAAAATAAATAAGTTTATTCCAGAAAACGGTTATTCATTTAAAAAATACACCATGATTTGTTAAAAATTATGGTGCTATTTTTTACGAACTTTTCTATTTTTTATAATTCAGCATAAACTAATTATCCATAAAAATTGCTTTTTTAAAAGGATACGGGGTAAAATGGTGCCATGAGGGAAGATGAGAAGAAAAGAGAAAAATTATATAAATTATTAGGCGATTTACCTGACCGTAATAAACCGATTTCGAGTAGCCTGATAGAACTTCAGGAAAAAGATGGTTTCTGGTTGGAGAAGCTATTGCTTGACCTTAATGGCCTTGAAAAAGTTCCGGCTTATCTTCTTCTACCAAAAAATATCCAAAAAAAATTACCTGTTATTTTATACAATCATTCACATGGCGGCATGTACCACTTAGGCAAGGATGAGCTTATTGATGGTTCTCCATATATGGGCAAACCTTCTTATGCAGAAGTATTGACAAATGAAGGATATGCAGTTCTTGCGATTGATGCCTGGAATTTTGGAGAACGTTCTGGGCGTACTGAATCAGAGCTTTTCAAGGAGATGTTATGGCAGGGGAAAACCTTATGGGGAGCAATGGTTTATGACAGCCTCCGTGCAATTGATTATCTGACTTCCAGAAAAGAATTGGATACGAAGCGTATAGGAACATTGGGGATGTCCATGGGAAGTACTATGGCATGGTGGATAGCAGCACTGGATACAAGGATAAAAATTTGCATTGATATCTGCTGCTTGAGTGATTTTAAAACTATGATCAAAAATCGTACTCTTGATCAACATAATGTTTATTATTATGTTCCAGGTCTTTTGAAAGAATTTGATACTTCTATAATTAACAGCCTAATTGCACCCAGACCGCACCTTGGATTAGCAGGAAATTTTGATTTGTTAACGCCTCCGGAAGGATTAGACAAAATTGATAATTTTTTAAAAAAAGTATACCTGGATAAAGGTGCACCGGATGCATGGCGACTGTTAAGATATAATGTAGGACACCGCGAAACTTTGGCTATGAGATATGAGATTATTAATTTTATGCGTAAGTGGTTTTAATAGTTAAAAAATCAAATATGCTATAACAAATATCTTAGCCTTCAAATTGTTCAGGTTCAATAATTGAATTATCTAACAACTATAATAAAAAGCATATTTTTCCATCATATCCATTAAAACTTTTACATTTTTAGGAGGTATGCCCGGGTAAAGTCCGTAAATCATCATCAAGCCACCTTTTTTTCTCCCAATTTTGACTACCTCTTCCCTAATAAGAGCCTCGATTTGTTTAGGTGTGCCGCTATTTACAATACATTGCCTATCTATATCAAGATCTATACAGATTTTACCAGCAAGGTTTGAAGCTATCCAATCTATACCATTTACCAGATCCTGGAGATTTATAATTTCAACTCCACTATCGATAATATCATCAATAATATCCCGTAAATCTCCATCTGAATGCATATGAACAATAACACCTTTATCACGTGCTGGCTTCATTATGTTTCTATAGACAGGTTTTATATACTTATTAAAATGGGCCGGTGACAATAAAGGCCCCTTCTGCGCCCCTAAATCTTCCGGGTAAAGCATCATATCGACCCCTATTTGAAGATATTTATTAACAATATATGAATTAAACCTCTCAATCATATTAATCAAATCCCACAATTTTGGCTCATCATCGTACATATCACCGATAAGATTCTCATATCCTCTTATGTCAATTAACTTAAGGAACGTATGGCCGTGCTGAAGCCCTCCCCAGGTAAAATATCCGCTTTTCTTTGAATTATCTATCTTTTTCGAAACACTATCCCAATCTATTGGACCTAACCCCATACATCTTTCCGGATCAGGCATTTCATAATTTTTGAAATCTTTCCAGTCTTCTAAAGGATGCTCCCTTACTATTCCTGCAATACCATCTACTTTAGTTATCCAGGTACATCCCCAATCATCTATGAAGGGGTAATCCTTACGGGAACATGGGTCAAAAATTGGATGTATCTCTGTCCTGGGCCTTTTAAAATCAGGAAAAAGAAATTTGTGAGATTCCATAAGATCAAAAAGATAATCGTGCGGATAGGTTTGCCAGCAGGCATCATTTATATGAAATACCATTGGAATATATTCAGGGGTATCAAATCTAGCAGCTTTTAAGATATTTCTATCTTTATACCAGCTGTATATAAAGTTATGTAATTTTACCGATTCATCCATAATTTATATTAACTCCCTATGTCCTATGATATGTTTTTTATTTTATATATATTATTTGTCCACAATAACTATCATCAAAATAGACAATACTGAATGATTACTTGCTTTTCTGTCTAATCAATTCTCATCTGTTACTATGAGCTTTTCCAGAAGATGTTAATGATGATAATAGACTTTAATATTCATAAACTCTTTGCATTATTTCATTTGCTTCTTTTATTGTTTTAACTCCAGAATTACACCAATAATATATATTTCTTTTCAATGTCTTATCTTTCATGCCTGAAATAAGTTCTTCCTTTGTACAGAAAATGTGTAATGGGATTCCATTCGCGTCCTCATATATCTCATCCAGCTTCTCAAAACCTCTGGGTGCGTTAAAATCATCAATTATGCTAATGCCTGAGATAAATTTAGTCTTTGCAACTTCCTTAACCAGGTATAATGCATTTGAATGCATATGCATCCATTGACCACCAAAATATCTTCCAATCTCCTCGAAAAATGGCTTACCAAATTTTAAATATACATCAGGGCTGCAATTTCCGTAAGTATCCATACAATTCCAGATCTGATTTCCTTGAAGCCATACCTCAAACATCTCAAAAACCCCGTCATCATATTTATCTATAAATCTTCTTTGTTCATCTACATATCTGATGTTAAATTCCACAGATTTTTCTAAAAGTTTCATTATTAATTCAGGATTATCGTATATATCTGTATACGTCTTTTCACCTAATAAATATTCCGTCCACAGCAATCCCATTAATACTTCTGTTATGCAAACAGGAAATAATCCATCCGCTTCTTTATTAAAATATTTAATCATCTCCATCTGATATTTAATCCATTTATTATTAGGATTATAATCTAATATTGAGAAATCAAAATTTTTTAGATCATTAATAATTGGCCTCGAAAAAGCACCGCCCGGGGTGAATTGAACTTCTCCTCCAAAATAATGAGACAGTGCTGCTGATCCTATACTTGCCCTTGCAACAGGTACTGAATCATCAAGTAGGTCTTTCCTTTTTCTATAAAATTCTTTGTAGCAACTGAACATCTTCCTGTAATCTGGTGCATACTTCATAAAGTTTGTATGGAAATCTATAGTATCCAGACCATCAATATCTATTTTTACTAAAATTTTATTAGTAAAATTTTTAGTCCATAATTTACCATGCCTCTCAACGACATCAGCCATATTCCTCTTATATTTGAATTTATTACTGCTCATTCTGGTCTACCTCACAAATTTATTAGATAAATATTAATTTTTTATTATTTATAAATATAAAATTGCAATATGACTGTGCCGCCAATTTAATTTTTAAAGCTTGAGTCATATCCTAATTTAATTTATGCTTTGCCATGATTTTCTTGAAATTATTATCTTCGGTTATACAGCATAAAGATCCAAAAATTATTTCTCTACCCCAATACTCGTTAAGCTTCTTAATTACCCTGAGGCAAACTGATGCAATAAAAATACTTTCATAAGATAATAACTTAATAAATAATTGTAAAATACTAACCCTTGAAAGATCCTTCTGAAAGACCTTTGATGAATTGCTTTGAAATAATTAGATAAAAAATTACAATTGGCAGTGAAGCTACTGTAAGAACCGCAAAAACCATTCCCCATTGAGTCTCATATTGTCCGTATAGAGATGCTGTAGCTAATGGAATTGTTTTTAAATGATCCGATCTTATAAGAATTAATGGAAACCAGAAGTCATTCCATACAGGAAGTATATTTACAACTGCTACTGCAGCCAGGGCAGGCTTTAATAAAGGTATAATTATCTTTTGAAATATTCCATAGTCACTGCAACCATCCATCCTTGCTGCATTACTTAATTCTTCAGGTATCATCCTTATAAAATCAGTCAGTATAAATATGCCGAATGGTATTCCCATTACAGTATAGATTATTATTAATGAAAGGAGATTATCATAAAGATGCAGATTGTTCATAATCTGTACAATATTTATAGTCCCAAGTTTAATGGGAATCATTATTCCTACTAAAAAATAAAAATAAATAAGTTTATTCAAAGAAAATTTATATTTAGCCAGGACATAGGAAGCTAAAGAAGAAAAAATCAGTATAAGAACTATCGAAGAAATTGTTACAATTAAACTATTCCTAAAATATAAATCAAATCTTGAAACATTAAAAACACTTATAAAATTTTGAAAAACAAACTCGGAAGGAAGGCCATAAGGGTTAGTAAATATATCCTTATTACTCTTAAATGCTGTAATAATCATCAAAAAGATTGGATAGCACACTATACCTGTATGAAAAAGTAAAAATATATACATAACTGTGCGAGCAGATATATTCTTAAATTTCATAATCATGCCTCCTCTTTTCTTCTAAAAGCCAGCAGCCAGATAATAACTCCAATAAAAATTATTATAAACATTATTGTAGCTATCGTAGCACCCAGGCCAATATCAGGATTAAAAGACACAGCTCCCCGGCCAAATGTTGTTCTATAAAAGAATGTACCGAAAATATCAGTTGTATAATTTGGGTTGCCCGTTGTGGTCGAAATAGCATAAACAAGGTCAAAATGAGTGAAATTACCTATAAAAGTAAGTATTATCACTATGCCAACTACTGGTTTTAATAAAGGAAGTATTATATGTCTGGTAATGCCAGAAGGGCTTGCCCCGTCAACCCTTGCTGCTTCTAGGATTTCTTTATCTATACCACTAATCCCGGCAGTAAACAAAATAAGAGGTATGCCAATATATTGCCAGGCGCCTATTAATGATATTGTAGGAAGTGCAGTTAAAGGATCACCCAGCCATGGCCTTATTAAAAAATTAAGACCGATAGCCCTCAATATCTTATCAAATATTCCCCATACCGGATTTAACATCAAATTAAACAAAAAACCCACTACCAGAACTGACAGTGTTGTAGGAATAAAATAAATCGTCCTGAAGAATTCAGAACCCCTAAAACGCCTGGAAAGAACAAGGGCAAGTATTAAAGCACCTAAATTTTGCACAATAACCAGTATTATAAAAAATTTAAAATTGTTTATAAAAGCGCCTAATAGTCTTTCATTAAATGGCGGCTGTGTAAAAATCTTTATATAATTAGCCAGGCCTACGAACTCCTGTGCCCTGAATAGATTACCGGTATAGAAGCTAAGTCTTAATGAGTTCAGTATTGGTATAGCTAAAAACCATGTGTATAAGATAAATGCAGGAGCTATAAAAAAAACTATCACCCACCTTACTTTTTTAATCTTATTCATAACACTTTATAATAGCTTATTTACATTTAATTTAGCTGGCTTTAAGAATAAATATTCTTAAAGCCAGCTTCAGTTTAATTACTGTTTGAAAGAAATTACTTCTGAAAAGGTTCGTACCAGGTTTCTAATCCATCCTGTACGTGTTTAGCTGCTTCTTCTGGGGTAAATTCACCATTTGCTAATTTTTGTGTCGCTTCATAAAATAATGTAGTCCCAGAAGGTTCCTGTTCGGAAATCTTTTCATATGATAACCTTTCAGTTAAATCTGCTTCATATGAAGTTTCCATCATCTTTAATGAAAGTGGATCGAGGTCATAATCGCCCTTAACATATCCAAAGAAACCGGGTAGATTACTCATTAATGCCTGCGTGTATTCGGGAGTAAGCAGCCATCTCAAATATGTAAGAGCTTCCTCGGGATGAGGTGTATCAATATACATCCCATAACCGCCGCCATTGTTCCACTGATACTGAACGGTGTCTCCTTCATTTTCTACTGGAGGCGGGAACCATCCCAGGTTAGAATCCATTCCCATGCTTTTGAATAGTGCAATTTCCCAAGATCCACCAATATAAATAGCACCCTGGCCTGTTGGGAACATCTGCTGCATGGTTACATAATCTATTGCCTGATAGCCTTCAGGATAATATTGTGTAAGCGAATCCATTACTTCAAATGCCCTTACAAATGGTTCATCTGTTACTTTCATCTCCCCTGCCATAAGTTTTTGTCTGCTTTCTTCTCCTCCATAAAAATTGGCACCATAATTAGAATAACTGGTATCCATTAAAGTCCATGCATCTTTAGACCCCTGCGCTATCGCTGTTTCCCCATTCTCTTTCAGAGTATCGCATATATCAATAAAATCTGACCATAGCTCCGGCTCTTCAAGACCATACTCGTCAAAAATATCCTTGTTGTAATATATGCCGGCAGATACAGCAGTCCAGGGAACACCATATATTGTACCGTCTTCTGCTGTCCAGGCGCCCTGGGCACCATATTCACTTATACCAGGAACGTTTTCTTCATTTAAATCAGCGAGATATCCACCCTCATATATCCCCAGACCAGTACCATAACTATGAAGAGACATAATATCTGCAGTATTTGTTCCTGTCTCAAGAGCAGTTCCCAATTGGGCATAATATTCGGTATTCTTTATAGGCGAAAACTGAACCTTTATATTAGGATACTTTTCCTCAAAGATTGCATTTATTGCAGCATTTGCTTCTATATCCTCTGTACGCCAGCTGGTAACTGTAATAGTTACAACTTCTTCTGCTTCTTCGGCCACTTCTTCTACAGCTTCTTCTGCTTCTTCGGCCACTTCTTCTACAGCTTCTTCTGCTTCTTCGGCCACTTCTTCTGCAGCTTCTTCTGATGCCTTACATCCTGCAAGCGAAAAAGTTATTACCATAGATACACTCATTACTAGCACCATCATCCATGTCAATGATTTTCTCATTTTTCTTTACACCATCCTTTTAATAATTTTAGTTTAACAATATTAGTTAAAATCATTCTTGAGATTTGCTTATAATACAAACGAGAAATGTAATATCGCTTAAACAAATCTCATTATTTTTTATCCGCCCCCCTTCATCTAATATATTAATAAGGTAATATATAAAGTCAATTGATAATTAAATTAAATAATTTCTATATCCAACTATTTATACATATACTAAATTAGTTATTCTCATTTTAACTGTGTAGAACATGCTACTTTTAAAATATACATTTATTAAATGAATTTTTTAGAGTCTTTAAACTAAAAATAATTATGTAAGTTATGATAACTTACATAATATCATAAAATAATTAGCTGTCAAGATAAAAATTGTAATTGTTATTTAAATGAGATATAACCCCATATATAATCCTGGAACATCTCTTATCATTTTCGAAGATTCCTTAGTAATATCTGTTACTGTAATCAACCCTTGTCTTGTAGCGCGGACATGGCGGGGAGCCTTTAGAATTCTGCCCTGTTCTTCGGCCAGGCAGGCCTCTATCAGCTTTTTTAGATACATCTTTGTCTCCAGTTTTAGATCCCCCCGGATATCTTCTTCTGCTGTCCCTGTCTTTACTTCTCTACATAAATCAGCTAATCTTAGACTTGAAAGATCTTTCATGGCGTATTTCTTTCTTATGGTTTTTTGATAATTATTATTTGAAAGGATACGCCTTTGCTTTATTTTTTTATTAACTTTATTAAGATAGGAGGACATAGAATGGCTAAAAAAATCAAGGTATTATTTGCAGGGGAATCGATGTATTTACTTATGGGCGTTTTTAAAGGTTATGATTATCACTGTCTTGGAAGATATTCTAAAAGTGGAGATTACTTCATAAATGCATTAACCGAAGATGGTATCGATGTAGACTATATCCCAACAGAAAAGGTACCGGAACAATTTCCGTGGACCTCGGAGCAATTAAAAGAATACGACGTTGTAGCTGTTAGTGATGTTGGAAGCAATACATTTTTGATTTCTGAACGGACATTGAATGGTGAAAGGACTCCAAATAGGTTGAAATCAATTGAAAAATATGTTGAAGATGGCGGAGGTTTTTTGATGTGGGGTGGATATATTTCTTTTACAGGCATTGTGGGAAAAGGTTTTTATAAAAATACACCGATAGAAAAGATATTGCCAGTATCATTAATGGCAACTGATGACAGAGTTGAGACCCCGGAAGGCATCCTTCCAACGATAAAAATAAAAAATCACCCCATTCTGAATGGCATACCGGACAAATGGGAAGGATGGTTTTTATCCTATAACAGGTTAATTGCCAAAAATGGTGCTACTGTTATAGCAGATATAAAAGAATACAATAATGACCCATTTTTGGTAGGCTGGGACTACAAGAAAGGAAGGACATTAGCATCCGCAGTTGATTGTGCATATCACGGTGCTGCAAAATCCTTTCTGGACTGGAATTATTCTAAAAAACTATATTCTAATATGGTAAAGTGGTTGGCCAAACGTATTGGCTGAAGTAAATTATAATAACCTAACAGAGGGAAATATTAAATCTTTTTTCGACCACCGTATTTATCCTCCTGATTTAGAGTAATAGATAATTAAAACTCTACTATATATAAAAAGAGAAGTCCCATAGACGATATAACACCTTAAATATTTTATTGTCATAAATGAGTTTATGTGTCGGTATTCCTTTGGGTGTTAGATCATAAATTATTTTTACACACAAAATTTTACGTTACATTGCAATCAAAAATTGTTATATTTTACTTGCTTAATTAATCTAATTTTGTTAATAATTAAGTAACATTTCACTGATTAATTTGATAAATTAATTACAAAATTTATTTATAGGAGGAGTTATTCGAAATATAAGTAATATTGCTCCAGGCTGGTGGGATTATACGACATTAAATAAAGATATTCTTAGCGAAGTTGAAAAATTAACTTATAAGGATATTGTTGGGTTATCAAGGCCCGGCTTTAAAATAAATGTCTTTGATACATTGGAATCCTTCTATATGGCTGAAGCCCTTGAGTACATAAAAGCCTGGCAGAAATCCACAAGCGATAATCCAACCGGCATATGCGGACCAATAGGTCCTGTCGAACAGCTTCCCCTGGTTGCCCAGATTGTTAATGATTTAGATATTAACATAAAGGAAGGCCATTTTTGGGCAATGGATGAATGGTTTGAAAATAGTCAAAATGTTCCAATATCTCATCCACTGAGTTTTGCAAGGACAGATATGGATCTTTGCTTTAGCAAAATCAGAAAAGAACTTGTAATGCCAGCGGAAAACTTGCATTTCTTGAAATCTGATAACATTGAAGAGTACTCTAAATCTTTTGATCAAATTAATTGTTTAGTTATGCAGGGCGGACAAGGTGATGCAAAACACTGGGCCTTCAATGATCCGGTAAAAAGAGA
>CAZLXJ010000008.1:0-11857 GCA_964563645.1 uncultured Actinomycetota bacterium
GGCCTCAAGGAGCCTGTACATCGTCCTTATAGAGCAAAGGTAGCTGCCATCGTCTAAAAGGGCATAATAGACCTCCTGGGGCGCCATATCTACAAACTGACGGCTATGGAGCATATCAAGGACCTGCTGCCTCTCTTTAGAAGATAGGGCCAGAGGAGGGGTGTATTTCCTTTCCGGTTTTTCGGATTTATCTTTCCACCGGTAATAGCTGGCACGGGAGATGGCCAGACCGTCACAGGCAGCTCTTGCGCCTACATCTTCTGCCAGGGCTTCTGCTATCTCCATCAGCTCTCCTCTTTTTCCTGGTCGAGTGATATCTGGAATATCTCTGTAATTTTTTTTTGAGCCTCTATTATGAGCTGAGCCTTTTTTAGTTCCGCCTTAAGCTTTAGGATCTCTTTTTCCTGTTCCTTTATGAGGCGGGCAGCCTTATCGGGCCTCTTTGCCCGGGGGCCTCTATTTTTAGAAAGGGCATCCAGAGTGCCACGCTCTGCCTGGCGGCGCCAGGTGGTAAGATTGGAATAATACAGGCCTTCTCTTCTAAGAAGTACGCCGATTTGCCCTTGCTCCCTTAAGGCATCGGCCTCCTTTATGATAGAGCGCTTGTATTCTGCCGTAAACTTCCTTCGGGCTGCTTTCTCTGTGACTTCATTATCGGGGATGTTACGATATTTGTATGAAGCCTCGGGTGAGGAAACTCCAGTCGCCCTACGGGCTCCCTCCATTTCCTCACCCTTTTTCTCAGCACTCATGACCATTACTTCTTTCTCTTCCATCTACATTTCTCCTTCCCTTTCTACCTTAAACTATTTATAGGGAAGTGTCTCACTTATATTGGCACAGAGGGATAGTAGGTGCTGGCACAGAAATAATATTTTTTATTGACTTCATATAGATCATTGCTTCATCTTCATAAGACTTAGCATCGGCAAATATTCTATCTGTCCATGCAAGATCATTGTAAGCCTTCCAATTCATATCAAAAATCCCCTTCCATTTCAATTTATTACCCATTAAACAACTCCGAAAACCAACCCGCTCTCTCAACCTTTGATTTTTCAAAAAACATCCAATCTGCTCTCTCGTGAGAGCCTAACATCTAATCTGCTCTGTCACGCTCAATATTGCTTGCTTGGACTTGTTCCCGTGATCCGATAAAATCACAGTTTCCGGCTTCCGATTTTCAACCAGCAAAAATCACAAATCCCCTTATTTCAAGCCCTTTTCGCGTCCTCACTTCTCAACCATTGACATCAATACCACGCACTCCACGTGGAAGGGTCATCAAAATTTATCAGCAGCCTGATCAAACAAGAAGGAGAGCTTCTATATGGCTGATATCAGAGTCCGTGTTGAAGCAGAGGGTGAGGCTATAGATAATATTTTATCTTTGTTACCATTTTTTATGCGATCACAAATAATATTGGGAACATATGTACAACAATGGTTTCAATTTATTGATTTTTATAAAAGTTGATGAGATCTCATAAAAACTTTCCTTAAATAGACTTTCTTTTGGAATTAATTAGTTTTATTAATCTCAGTATTTCTAAATAGATATTCATACTACCAAAGATTGCGAAATTTTAAACACAATTACTAAAAGACCCTGCTTTTTGTATTGAAAATGAAACCACCACTCAGCCCTTCAATTGAGTGTTTTGTAATCATGGCTTCCTTGTCATTTTCAATGACCATTTTACTGACTTTTTTTAGATCAGTATTTTTACATATAATATTTAAGACCCTTACATTACCTTCTTTCCCAGTTCCCGAATAACATGTAACACCAAATCCATTATTTCGCAGTAAATCTTCTATTAAATTATCGGATTTTTTTGTAACGATATTTATACTAATAAGACTTTTAGATAATTTTTGGTTAATATAAATACCTAAAAGCAAGCCTGTAGCATAGCCAAGACCATAAAATAAGATTACAAAAAAATTAATCCCATTTTTAATTGCCTGTGCTACTATTGTAATACCAACTATTAGACCACTTACTGTTTCAAAAAAAATGATTATTGCTGCAATTATCTTTTGGCCTTTTATTAATAAAATCGACCTTAATGTCAGTAAAATACTTAGTATAAAAGTTACACTGAAAACAGTTACAGATAGAATAATGATATTTGTGTTAAAATCAAACAAAAAGTAATCCTTTCTCAAATGAATATATTAATTCTAATAAATCGTTGATTCAAGAGCTAAATGATATTAAAAATTGTGGTGCTTAAAATGGATTTCGAAATAAAATAATTCTGTAAAACTTATTAGTTGATGAAGATTGTTTTTACAACTATATATCCTATTCTCAATTCTTTTTCGAAACCTGATTATTTTGAATCTGAATGAAAATCTAATGACTACAAAGTTCCTGATTTGTGATTAGGTGGAATATTAGCAGACATTTGTTGGAGCCTGCCACCCGTGCTACATGAAGGGATATTTAAAAAATAAATATTTGGAGTGTAATCTTCATAATAATATTATTTTTTAAGACTGGTCCAGCATGAGCCTAACATAGTAGTGCCTAAGGGTGTATAGGTTGCCAATAGAAAGGCTGCCCTCCTGGAGGATTCTAAACTCATACTGGAAGCAAGCTTTTATTCCGGCAAAATAGGCTCTATATTAAGAACCTCACAGGTCTTTATAAGTGCCTCTTTGTAATCTCCACTTACTACATGTATATGGTTTGATCTTAATGAATCCACAAAGTTTTCCGGGCTACAGTCAAGTCTGGCAAAAATATGGGGCTGCTGGGAATTGGTCTCATTTATCTTCTCAAGCGGCATCTCTATTGCTTCAGCTGTGGTTATGAGCATTACATATTTTCTGTCTATCCTGGATAGCCTGGCAGCAGTAAGCTTGCCCGGAGCCCCCACATATCTGGGGCATGCCCCGCCAAGTACCCAGTCAAACTCCCGGAGCCCCTCTTCTACCCATACCACATCTTTTCTGGATCTAGCAAAATCAGTGGGCTGGGCACCACAATTACACATCCTTACCATATTTTCTTCATAATCATAGTAAAGCACATCTGTAAACATGGTTGTGCTTTCTGTTATATTATTCAGTATCTGCATGGTTAGCGCTCCATTGGCGTCTGCTTCACAGGAAGATACAAATGAATATTTTTCCCCGAACCCGTCGTCAGAGGAATCGTTTAAAAGTACATGTGCTAAACAGAACGTAGTATAGCAGGAAGGCATCTCGGGCAGACATTTTACTGAAAGGAAGTCATAGCCTTTTTCCTTTATAAGATCCCTTAAGGCAAAATAGAGCTTTGTCTGGGCAATCATTACCTTATCAGCTACTTCAACTGCTCCAAACTCACCCTTTATCCATGTTAGAAATTCTTCTGCCTTTTTATCGGTATATTTCTTTGACCTCTCTATTAGGTCTACCTGTTCAAAACCGTCTACATCTATGCCAAACTTTGACATCCACTCTGAAGGGTCTATCCTGGCTGTATACATGCCCATGGACCGGGAGCCCCCCTCACCGTATATCATACCCCTTAGCTTAGTAGCCCCTGCTATTCCGTTTAAGAGGATCTTTAATTTGTTATGGACTCTTTTGTCCTCGAACTTTCCGTATACGTGATAATTTTTTATGCCCACTTCATCCAGGGCTCCCCTGGCTATGGCTCCTCCAACAATGCCGAATGTCTCTATATGGGCATCAGACCATATAATTACCGGTACATCTGCCTTTATGGCAGCCATAACTGCAGTATTTGAATAGGTCCAGGTGCCAACATATATAACAAGTGCGTGTATACCTTCCCTTCTTAGCTCTTCTCCCTGCTGGCTCATCTGGGAAGGTGTCCTGGCGATAGTACCACAATCAGCCACTTCAAAGCCCAGGCCTTTTAGGGTATCCTTTGCCTGGGGAAGGTAACTTTTTACTCTGTTTACGATACTGTCAGGCCAGGTCTCATCAAGAGACATGGTTACTATTAGCCCTACTTTTGTGCTCTTATCTTTGTAAAACAATTATATCTGCCTTTCATTTTTCATTTTTGATGATTATTTTGATCTGGTGTGAAAAAAATTATGCTTTCAAAGTGCATTATCTAGTTTCTAACTGCTCTTCCAGGTCAAAGACTTTTTCAAGTCTTTTAATCTCTCCATCTTTTGAATAATCCTGAATCTCTGCCAGAAGCGTTGTCATCAGTTCTATCCATTTACTGAATTCTTTCTTATTTTTTAGGCCTTCCATCGATTTTTTAAAATCTTCTGCCATTGCATATATGATCAAGGTTTCACCCTCTATCCAAATTATCTCTCTTTCAATACCAGAATCTTTTAATGCTTTTAGTACTCCTGGAAAACAATTTTTATGGTATTTGATATATTCTTCTTTTTTATCCTTTTTTACTTTCTGGATGAATAATACATGTTCCATTTGAGCTTCCTATACAATATAGTTTGCAAATAATTCTAAAAAAACCAGTTATATTCTTTCTGCTGCTCTTTTGCCGGTCATAGAGGATAGGACATCGAAAGAAACCACTGCAATAAGTACAGATCCCTTTATAATATCCTGGTAATACGCAGATACATTTAGAAGTGTTAGTGAATTGAATATTACTCCAATCAGAAGCAAACCTAAAAATGTCTTTATAGCGCTACCTTTTCCACCGGTCAGATTAGTTCCCCCTATTACTACTGCTGCTACTACAGAAAGTGCAAGGTCGCCCCCAAAAAGTGATGATCCGCTTCCCATACGCAGGGCTAGTACGGTGCCCTGCAATGCAGCCAGTGATCCAAGGATTACAAAAACTATTGTCTTGTAAAAGACCACATTTATTCCAGCTACCCTGGCAACATCATAATTTCCTCCAGTTGCATAGATATTCCTGCCAAATGTAGTCTTTCGCAATACAAATTCACTGATTATCAAAACTAGGACAAACAGGATAATTATGTAAGGCACTCCAAAAAGTTTCCCATTTCCCAGCTGGTATACTATCTCTGAGTTATTCCTTATGGGTTTTCCATCTGTCCAGAATAGGGCAATTCCTTTAATAGATACCATAGTGGCCAGGGTAACCACAAAAGCATTTATTCCAACTTTTGAGACTAATAGACCATTAATTAGACCTATTAATGCACCCATACAAAGTACCAATAGGATTGAAGGCAGTATGCCGATAATATTACTAAAATATATAAATGCTACAGAAGAAAGGGCGAAAGTCGAACTTACGCTCAGGTCAAATTCACCACATATAATGGCAAAAGTCATTCCATAAGCAACAACACCATAGATACTGATCTGAGTTAAAATATTAATAAAATTTCCAAAACTGAAAAAAATATCATTGGCAAAAGACATCCCAACTATGACCATAAAAAGAAAGATAAGCACAATATTGTTTTTTGCTAGATTTTTTATTTTACCTTTCAGCATCTTTCCTCTCTTTTTCTATTCCAGGCATCAAGGGTTACCGCAAGAATTATTACTATTCCTTTGATTATCATCTGCGGATATGAAGATATGTTCAGCATATTTAAGGAATTACTTAATACCCCCAGTATTACAACACCCAGGAGTGCATTCAACATATTCCCCTTGCCTCCTGTGATACTTACCCCACCTACAACCACAGCAGCAATGGCATCCAGTTCATATCCCAGTCCGGCAGTAGGTGAAGCAGTACCCACTCTTGATGTCAATACAATTCCGGCAAGAGCGGCTAGGATGCCGCTTAATACGAATACTGCTATCCTGTAGAAATTCACATTAATCCCCGAAAGCCTGGCAGTATTTATATTACCTCCAATGAAATAGATGTTTCTTCCAAAGTTTGTCTTAATCAAAAAAAATTGAGACAGGGCACCTACTACAATAAAAAATATTATGGGGGAAACTCCTCGTCCGATATTTGTGAATAGCCGCTCATCCGCACCTGATTGATAAATACCTCCGGTATATATAAGAGTGATGGCAGCAATTATAGTCTGCATTCCAAATGTTATAATGAAAGACTCGCCCAGCCTGCCCTTGATCCTGGAAAGTATAAAACCCGATACCAGACCAATTGCAGCACCTGCAGCAAGTGTTATTAATATTGCGGGTATTGTGCTAAAACTCTTTACATTGTTTATTATTAGTGCTCCTGAAAAAGAAAGTATAGCGCCCACAGAAAGGTCTATGCCGCCTGAGATTATTACGAAAGCCATTCCGCATGAAAGTATACCTATCACCGATATTTGTCTTAACACATTTAAAGCGTTCTGCATTGTAAAGTAGTTTTCAGCAAAAAATGATACAATGATTATTACCAGTACCAGCATGATTGCTACAGGATACACCCGTACTAGATCCATAAGATTCTTCTTGGCGGTAGCTGATAGGTTCTTTTTTTGACTACCTTTTTCTTTATCCAATGATTAATCCTTTCCGGACAGGCCTATTGATTTTTCCATTACTATATTTGCATCATATTCCTCTTTATCAAGAATGGACTGAACCCTTCCATTGCTCATTACCATCAACCTGTCAGACATACCTAGTACTTCCGGCAGCTCTGAAGAAATCATTATTATTGCTTTGCCTTCTGCGACCATAGCATTCATAAGCTGATATATCTCAAACTTTGCACCAACATCTATGCCTCTTGTTGGTTCATCCATTATAAGGATATCCGGCTCAGCAAATAACCACTTGGCTATAACAGTTTTTTGCTGATTTCCCCCGCTGAGGTTAAGCGTCTTCTGGTATATTGATGGTGTCCTGATACCCAGCTTTTTAATCATCTCCGAAGTATGCTTCTTTTCTTTTCTGCTGCTTAGTATACCTAGCCTAGATTTGATCTTATCCAGATTACACACTGTTGAATTAAGAAGGACTGAAAAATTAAGAACCAGACCTTCTTCTTTTCTGTCCTCAGGTATAAGAGCGATCTTATTTTTTTTGGCCTGTACTGTAGATCTTATTCTAATGGGTTTACCCTTTATTTTTACTTTTCCCGAACGAGGAAGTTCTTCACCAAAAATTGCCTCGGCAAGTTCAGTCCTTCCAGAACCTACCAATCCTGATATTCCCAGTATCTCCCCCTTGTGCAGTTTAAAAGAGATATTCTTCAATTTATCAGAACACAGATCTTCAACTTCAAGTATGACTTTGCCAATTTTGCTGTTTCTTTCAGGAAATTCCATGGTTATGGGTCTTCCCACCATTTTCTCTACTATGCTGTTCTTAGTCTCATCAACTACTTTTCTTGTGGATATGACTTTACCGTCCCTGAGCACAGTAACTGAATCTGCGATATGAAATATCTCCTCAAGACGGTGTGAGATATAGATAATGGTAAATCCCTTGCTTTTAAGGCCTTTTATTATGGCAAATAATTTATCTATTTCCTTTGAAGTAAGGCTTGATGTGGGTTCGTCCATGATTATAATATTGGAATCCGAGGCAAGGGCTTTGGCGATTTCCACCAGCTGCTTTTCAGCCACACTAAGATCATCAATAATAGTCCGGGGATTTATATCAAAATCAAGACTTTTTAGTAGCTCCCCGGACTTTTTATTTATTGACTTCCAGTCTACCAGCCTGGCCCGAGTTCTCTTCAAACTACCCAGAAAAATATTTTCTGAAACAGAAAGGGATGGAATAAGGTTGAACTCCTGGAATATAAGACCTATTTTTAAAGCCTTAGCATCATTTGTATTATTTATCTTTACTTCTTCATTATTTACTATTATTTTTCCCGTATCAGCTTTATATACTCCATCAAGGATCTTCATAAGTGTTGATTTTCCGGCACCATTCTCACCTACAAGTGCATGGATCTCATCTGATTTTACCTTAAAAGTAACATCATCTAATGCTTTAACTCCTGGGAATAACTTGGAAATATTTACCATCTCTAATGCATTGCCAGCCAAATTATCAGACCTTTCATCAAAAAGATTCTAAAAGAAACGAAATATGTGAAGCACAGAGTACAATCTGTGCTTCACATAGTCGATTTTTACCATCCTTGTCCATCAAATTCTGCAACATTCTCACTAGTCACAGGTACAGATTCCACCTTTACCCAATCCGGTAGAGTTTCCCCATTTATAAGCTTTATTATATATTCGACACCCATCTTGCCTTCATTTATGGGAGACTGGGAAGCAGTACCGTATAATTCACCGTTTTTAACTGCTTCTATTCCGGCAGCATTTGCACCTATGGAGATGCAAATCAATTTATCAATCATATCTGCGTCCTTCAGTGCCTGGGCAGCACCCTGATACATCCCGTCATCCTGCGTATATACCAGATCTATTTCATCACCAAATTGAGAAATAAAATCCTCCATTACTGTCTGTGCTTTGGCAGGATCCCAATCAGCTTGCTGCTGGGCAAGTATAACGATATTTTCGTTTGCAGAAGTAATACTGACAAAACCATCTGTACGTTTCTTCTGGGCTTCGGTTCCACCTGCACCTTCGATTATTACTACATTCCCGCCTTCATCACCAAGGGCATCAAGCGCCATCTGGCCGGCTACTTCACCCTGAGCATAGTAGTCTGTACCAATAAATGTCCCTACCAGGTCGTCAACTGATGGGTCTGCACGGGAATTTATTATTATTACCGGTATATCGCTTTCTGCAAGTCTTCTTACAGCAGTAGCTGAAGATTCCTGATCAGCAGGAAAATATAGTATACCGTCCACCCCTTGTGTTATTGCATTCTCAACCTGATCAAGCTGGACCTGACCATCAGCTTTGCCATCCAGTATCTGTAGGTCCACACCAAGTTCAATTGCCTTTTCCTCAGCAGCAGCGATCATGGGAGCACAATAGGGAGCGCTGTAAAATGCATTTGTAAACATTATTTTTAGCTTCTCACCATCATCTGCAGATGTTTCTTCGGTAACCTCTTCTACAGTCTCCTCGGCAGTTTCTTCTACCGTTTCAGTTGTTTCTTCAACTGTTTCCTGACTTGCCTCTTCCTTGCATCCTATAAGGCTGAACGACGAAATAAAGCTTATCACTATAATTAGTGACAATATCATCATTATTTTTTTCATATCGGTTCCTTTCCAATTTACTTTTATAAAAAAATACCTTAAAATTTTTTTGAGATTTGTTTGCATAGTTTAAGCCTAGTCGCATAATCTTTATGTCATTCAAATCTCACTTTTTTTTCATGAATCCCCCTTTCAAAATTATTCCCCCGGCACCATTGTTCAATCTAAATCTTCACCTCCTCTCAAAAAAATTGCCGGTTTTATAGAATTATTAAGACCTTTAATATATTTATTAAAGATCTTATAAATTAATCTTTTTAACAGAATCCCTGATTACAATTTCAGGTCTAATAATTATCCTTTTTTTATGAAACTTTCCTTTTTCAAGTTTATTTACCAAATTGTCAGCAACTATTTTACCTATTTTTTCCAGCTTATGATCTATTGTTGTCAATTTCGGCATAATATATCTTGAGAATAATATATTGTCATAACCCATCACTGATATATCTTCAGGGACTTTTATGCCTTCACCATTAAGTATGCTTATAAGATTTATGGCTATAAGATCTGTTGAGGCAAAAACCGCTGTTATTTTACTATCTAAAAATATTCCAATATTTTCTTTCAGGTACTCTTCGATAACTTTTATCTTTGAAGGCACTATCGCCTCAAACACGGGTTTTATCGCTTTGCTGCTTAATGCATCTATAAAACCTTCCCGCCTTTTTGCAAAGACTTCGATATCAGTGTTATGCAATAGGGCCGCTATGTCCTTATGTCCATTTTTAATTAGATAATCCCCAGCTGTCTTTCCGCCCAGGTAGTTATCGATTGCAACATAGGGCAGGTCACTTCCAGAGACTATCCTGTCAAAAAAAATACTGGGAATTTCAAGTCCCTGGATCTTCTCAACTATGTCCTGGTTCTTATCCCCCCCGAATACTCCGGATATTATTATACCGTCTATTATCCTTTCTTTTACAATTTCTATTACCTGCAGCTCCCTTTTAAGGTCATTTTTTGTATTGAAAAGTACAAGGCAATAACCTTTTTCTGATAGGCTCGACTCAATGCTTTTTACCAGCTCATAAAAACCGGGTATAAAACTGGGAACAACCAGGGCGATGGTCTTTGTCTTTCTGGTTCTAATTGCCCTGGCAATATGACTGGGAACATAATTATTCTCCCGGGCGATCATTTTTATCTTTTCCTTGGTATCTTTTTTAACATAGCCTGAATCATTTAATGCATATGAGACAACAGAAACAGAAACATTTGCTTTTTTTGCTATTTCCTTTATGGTTATTCTTCCCAAATCAGCCTATACCTTATTTATAGGATATTTTCCAAATTCCTTTGCTGCTTTGACATAGGCAACAAAATTTTCTACCGGTATACCGCTGTGGATGGCATTACTGGAGCCAAATATATGCCCCCCTTCAGGTGATACCAGTTCTATTATCCTTTTTACTTCATCTCTTATTCTTTCCGGAGACCAGTTTACCAGAACTTCTCCACAGTCAATATTTCCTACTACAGTTATCTTGTCTCCATACATATCCTTTACCTTCTTAATATCCATACCTGCTGAAGGCTCTATGGCAT
This sequence comes from uncultured Actinomycetota bacterium, assembly GCA_964563645.1. Taxonomy (GTDB): domain Bacteria; phylum Actinomycetota; class Humimicrobiia; order Humimicrobiales; family Humimicrobiaceae; genus M55B120. The sequence goes on from CAZLXJ010000008.1 coordinate 10,592, forward strand.
GATAGGCATCTATACCGCAGCTATTTACCAGGGAGTCAAGTATGGGATAAGTATTTCCATCCAGATGTTTTATATAAAATCTGCCATATTTGTGGGTAAGGTCTACTATTTCCTTAAGATAAGGGGCCATAAACTCCTCAAAATGAGTTGGGCTCATCATTGGAGCATTCTTATATGCCCAGTCATTTGCTCCCAGTACCCCGTCTACTCCCATTTCCAGCTCTATCTTTAGCATGGATAGCATGGAATCTGTGGTGGCCCTCATGTATCTATGCACCAGCTCTCCATTGGTAAACATAAGCTCTAAAAAAAGAGAGTGGAATGTCTTAAAGCATGGATATTCTATATCGGCGAAGCCAAGCAGGGACAGATTATATTTTTTACTGTTTACCTCAATAGAGTGTTTAAGTCCTTCCAGTCCATACTGCAGCTGCTCGGGTACCTTACCCAGGTCTTTATTCTCAAGATATTCTATATAACGCTCAAATTCTTTTTCACCTTTTTCCAGGATATTGTCCTTATACATCTGAAAGGTATCTGAATCAGGAGAATACATACAGCTACACCAGAAATCTTCTGCATCAGGGTCCTTAGATATCAGTTTATATATATTATCGCTTTCCTTTTCTATCTCTATATTATATATATCAGATATGGCTACATTGTGAAGACCGAAGTTTAAGGGCGTTACAAACGCTGTGGGATAAATGGGTATCATGTCAAGGCCTGCTCTGTGATAGGTCTCAAGTGAGTTCTGGAAGCAGTCGTCCATAAATTTTCTATACTCGTCTTTGTCTTTCATCTCTAGTTCTATGGCAGTTTTGGTAGTTGTTCCCGTGCCCCAAACATATACTTTTTTCCCCAGGTAGTGATGGGCTACTTCGTTTGAGACAGCTATCTCAAATAATGGTACCCTGTCTGGTTCTCCATGGCTTAGTGTCTTTAGGATCCTCTCTTTTGAGTTCATTAATAAATCCTTTTCACAAAAAAATATTTTTATAGAAACGTTATTTATAGAAACGTTTCTTATGATATATTTTTCGGTTTTTGTTGTCAAGCATCAATTTACTTATTGTCGTTATTCAGTAATATTGGTACATAAAAGACGTTAACTTAATTAAATTCCAGCTTATTACTATAGGCTGTTCTGGAACTAGAATATTTTAAATTGTCTTAGAGAGCAAATAAATCTATTTAACAGAAAATTTAGATACTAATCCATGAACATCAGTAATTTTAAATCTAATTGAAAACAAAATGACTACA
>CAZLXJ010000009.1:0-18214 GCA_964563645.1 uncultured Actinomycetota bacterium
CCTGGAGTAAAAATAACTGCCAGAGCTTTCGGCAGGGACAGGAGGTATCCTATAACGAACAGGTTCAGGCTGCAGCAGTAAAACTGTATATAAAAATTACTTTTTCTATCCGCATCAATTCTATAAGTAAAAAATATGATAAAAATAATTCTTTTTTCTGATAATAAAGACAATATAGAAAAAATATCCGTCCTTCTGAAACTGGATCATAACTTCTCGGTCACCGTAAGGGGTTATGATAGAAGCTCTGGCTCCGGACCTCTTCCGGATGATATTACTATGATAATTCTCGACCTTACCTGCCCGGGCACAGGCAGTGGTACAGAAGGAAGAATTGAAAAGATACCTGCAGAGTTGTTAAAATCAAAAACAGCAAAAATCCTTATCCTTAACCATGACCAGCAGGAACTTTTTTCCAGAAAAACTTTTTTTGTCGACGATTTCCTTTTTACCAGAAATATCAGCAGTGAGATACTGCCCCGGATATATTTCCTGCTTAACAGGGTAAGGATAGAGGTTACCGGCAATTGCCTTGTGGCAGAAGGATTAATCCTAAACCTGGATAAATACGAACTTTCTGTGGATGGTGAGGTAATTGTCCTTACTTTTAAAGAATTTGAAATGCTAAAAATCCTGATGCAAAATAAAAATAAGGTATTTACCCGCATCAATCTTCTATCCTCTGTCTGGGGATATGATTATTACGGAGGCAGCCGCACGGTAGATGTTCATATGAGAAGACTGAGATCCAAGATACCTTCCCCGTATAGCGATATGCTCAAGACCGTCAGGAATGTCGGCTATATGTTTTTGACCGAAGAATAACCCGGATAAGATTTAACATGGATTTAACCTTGCCAGAGATTATTTAGGCTATAATATTAAAAATTTATATACAATTTAAGAAAGGACTGGATATGGATGACAACGGCAGGATGAAAGAATATGTTCTGAAAAAAGCACATGACAATGACATAAAGTTTATCAGGCTATGGTTTACAGATGTCCAGGGTATGTTAAAAAGTTTTGCCATTACGGTAAATGAGCTGGAATGTGCCCTTGAGGAAGGCATGGGGTTTGACGGTTCGTCAATTGAAGGTTTCTCAAGGATAGAAGAGAGCGATGTAATAGCAATGCCGGATCCCAATACATTCCAGATACTTCCCTGGAGCCCAAAGGAGAACGGGGTGGCAAGGATGTTTACTGATATAAATAACCCGGACGGCTCGCACTTTGAGGGCGACCCGAGATGGGTTCTTAAGAGGATATTAAAAGATGCAAAAGATATGGGCTATACGTTTTATGTAGGACCCGAACTCGAATTCTTCTATTTCAAGTCTGATACAGGGGAACCCATCATACTGGATAAGGGGGGCTATTTTGATCTTACAACTCTTGATGTAGCAACCGGGCTTAGAAGGAATACAATACTCTACCTTGAATCAATGGGGATAGGCGTGGAATATTCCCACCATGAAGTAGCACCTTCCCAGCACGAGATAGACCTCAGGTACACAGACGCCCTGACCATGGCCGACAATGCGCTTACATACAAGCTGGTAGTAAAGGAAGTCGCCACAATGAACGGCGTATACGCTACGTTCATGCCAAAACCGCTATTCGGAGAGAACGGAAGCGGCATGCATACGCACCAGTCTCTATTTAAGGGAGACCGTAACGCATTTTATGACCCAGACGACCTGTATAATCTTTCACAGGAAGGAAAGTACTATATTGCCGGAATATTAAAACATTCAAAGGAAATAGTCGCCGTCACCAATCAGTGGGTAAATTCCTACAAAAGACTGGTCCCCGGCTATGAGGCTCCGGTTTATATATCATGGGCAAGAAAAAACCGGTCCACGCTTGTAAGGGTGCCAATGTACAAACCCGGTAAGGAAAACTCCACAAGGATAGAGTTCAGGTGTCCGGATCCTGCCTGTAATCCCTACCTTGCATTTTCTGTAATGCTTGCTGCCGGGCTGGAAGGTATTAAGAATAAATATGAACTTCCTCTTCCGATAGAGGAAAACATATTTGAAATGGACGATATGAGAAGGGAAGAGAAATGTATTGAGACCCTTCCCAATAACCTATGGGAGGCAGTCCATTATATGGAAGGCAGCAGCGTTGTAAAGAAGACACTGGGAGACCATATTTTCAATAAGTTTATTGAAAATAAGAAAATAGAGTGGGACAGGTACAGGACACATGTATCCAAATATGAGCTGGATACCTATCTGTCAATACTTTAGCTGCCTGTTGTTTAAAGTGTATATTAAAAGCAGGACCCCGGGTCAAGTTTTTATATCTGCCATACATTATGTTCTCATTTAATCCAGTCCCGGGTGCAATTATTCCATAAACTTGAGGAGGAGCGAAAGACCCACGCAGACTCCTCCGGCTACAAGCATCTTAAAGCCGCTTATGATCAGGTTTGACCGGGATATTCTCCCCAGAAAAATTCCCAGGCCAAAAAGAATGGAAAATGCCAGTCCGAAGCCCATCCAGTAACAGTATGTGATGGGAATAGGACTTCCAAACATAAAAGGTACAAGAGGGATAAAGGCAGTTACTGCAGGGGAAAGCCCGTTTACTGCTGAAAGGATAATTATGGCAAATCTCTGTGCTTTTGATATTATTGTCTCTTCAAGACCGTAAAGGGTAGATTCCGAAAGGTCTGCCATCTCTTTTTTCCTTTCTGCTGTCTCGCTGTTATAGGCACTCCACACCCCGGAAACAAGCAGCGATATTATAACCGCCACCCCTGCAATAACAACATTCTTATGTTCGGTAACATTTATTATATAATTACCAAGGAGTATCCCTATGCTCGTTATCACACCGTCAAACCCGTTTACAGCAAAATAACGCCTGGTTATCTTTGTAATGCCCGCAATCCTATTATAAACCCTGATGGTGTCTATATATTTTATTATCCTCTGCTTTATTGTTATCTTCCTAACACCGGTTTTTTTAAAATTTAACTGATTCAATTTAAAAGAACCTTTATGGCTTTCCTCTCACCTTTTCAGGCCATTTGATTTTAATCAAAAAGCGCGCCTCCGGGTAAACAACATGCAATCTTAATAAATAACCGCATAACTTATAATATTTACTCTCTAAAACACGGAATGAAAAAGCTGCAGGCCTGCATTAAGTATGGATGGCCTGCAGCAATCTTAAAATTTAATATTTGTCATTCTCCTGTTTATTCTTCAACTTCCCCTTCTATTTCCGGTTCAGTGGTTGTTAAGGGGGGTGCTTCATAATCATCTAAATCTTTTTGAAGATCGCCTAAATCTATTAGTGGAACTATGCTATCAGGCAATATTCCCCAGCTTATGTTTGGAGAAAGCTTCTGGATAAACTCAAGCTGTATAATCTCGGGGTATTCTCTTAAAGATTCCCCCCTGATGGTTATTTCTTGAGCTTCTGCTTCAGCCCGGATAATGACTTGCTCCTTTTTAATCCTTTCCTGCTCAAGTACATTTCTTTCAACCTCTATCCTTTCTTCAGCAATCTGCTTTTCTTCAAGTACATTAAAATATTCATCTGTAAAATCGATCTTTCTCAATAGAAACTCATCCATTATTATACCGTTTTCCTCAAAAATCGGCTGCAGTGTCTCTCCTATCTCCGACTGTACGGTAAATACCTCTTCGGAATACAGCTGGAGGGCAGTATATTTTTTGGGGATGTTCCTTGAAAGTGATCTCGCCTCGGTCTTTACCACCTTTTCCACCAGTTGGTCCATTGTACCTATATTGTTAAGGATCCATTCAGCCTGTTTGCCGTCAATTGCAAACCTTATGGTATATTTTATTTTAACCTGCTGACCATCTGAAGATGTGGTATCCACTGCATAGTCAGGATAGTTAGACATGCTGGCCTCAGGATTATCGCTTGTCTCATATGTCACCTGCCTTGTAGAATAATTTAGTGTATTCTGGATAAAAGGGATTTTCACATGAATACCTGGATAAAAAGTCACTCCTACTGTCTTCCCAAATTGTGTTAGAACCCTTACGTTACCTGCCTGGACGACAACAAAACTGTTTATCAATACTACCAGCACCACGATAAAGATAATAACGCCTATAACTATTTTTGGCACAACTTTCATTTAATACCTCCTAAATCCGGTATAAAATTAACATTGGTTATCATTATATCAACAATTAACAGGTATTATATTAAAATGCTTGAAAAAAAATATATAAATTGAGTTGATTGTTTTAAATAATCAGAAATACTGTCCAATAATTACATTGGTTCCACTACTATACAGGTCATCGTATCCCTTATCCCGTTTAAGTTCTGTATCTTTGATATTACCGTCTTTCCAAGCAGATTAACATCTTCGGCTTCCACAAATACAATAAGGTCATACGGCCCTGTTACCGTATGGGCAATTTTTACACCGTTTATTTTTGTTACTTTTGCATAGATATCATTTTCCGCACCTGGATTTGACTTTATCATTATATATGCTGATATCATAACCCCTCTTTTTATAATATTGATGTTAAAAACTATATCACTTATATCTATTTTTTTCTAACAGCTGACTTTTAACTCTCTGCCGGCTCCTGCTGCCTTAAGTGTTTAATGTTTTGATTTCCCAGTAATTTATACCCGTACTGCTATTGATTACAATAATACAGCTGAATAAGAAAGCCTGTCAATCCTGGTATGCACAGAATAAACTTTTATACCGGATTATAACTTTTTGCAATTGCAGGATCGCATAAATTTATTGAAAATCACCCGGGTTCTATCAGTTTATACGGGCCTTTGGGGAGTTTTATGATGAGCGGAGCATTATCAGACATCTTTATAGTAATCGCTAATCCTGTAACCCTTTCCCAGAATTGCATCCACTTTTTCAAGTTCATCAGGTATGTTGATTGATTGCGGACATTTTTCAAGGCATTTATTGCATCTTACACACATGGAAGCATTCCCGTTTGGATTTTCTCTGTTCAGTTTTTTTTCTGACCCGGCAAGCTGCCTGTATTTTCTCTTTATAGTCCACCGCCTGAAACTTTTTCTTTCAAGCGCTAAATTGTTAAGTATAGCAAAATTTTCCGGGATATTGACCCCTGAAGGACAGGGCATGCAGTAACTGCATGATGTACAGGACACCGGCGTTTTTTTTCTGTAAACATCTGCCAGCTTCCTTATTATCTCTTTTTCATCTTTATCCAGCATGCCCGGGCCGGATCTGTCTGCACTCGCACAGTTTTCATCCACCATCTCCATTGTCCCCATTCCGCTGAGCACCGCAGCGACTTCCGGCTTGTCCCATAGAAACTGCAGCCCCCATTCTACCGGGCTCCTCCTGGCTTTTGCTTCTCTGATTATCTCCAGCGCTTCTGCAGGAGGATTTGCGAGCTTTCCGCCTTTAAGAGGCTCCATTATAACCATGGCAATCCCCTTCTCATGGCCGTATTTGAGCCCTTCTGTCCCGGCCTGGAAACACGTATCCATATAATTATGCTGTATCTGTGCAATATCCCAGTCATAAAAATCTATAATCTTTTTAAAAACCGGCAGGGTATCATGAAAAGAAAAACCGATATGTCTTATAAGGCCCCTCTCTTTTGCCTTCTCCATTTTTTCCAGCAGTTCAAGGTTTTTCACCTTTTCAAAAAGATTGTTGTTTAACGCATGGAAAAGGTATATATCTATATGGTCGGTCTGAAGCTTTCTCAGCTGTTTTTCCAGGTAACTGTCGAAATCTTTCCTGTTCATTACAATTTGTATGGGCAGTTTTGTAGCCAGATGGACTTTACCCCTGTAACCGTCTTTTAAAGCCCTGCCCAGTATTTTCTCACTTTCTCCCATGTGATAGTACCATGCAGTATCCAGATAATTTATGCCAAGGTCTATACCGTGCCTTATTAAGCTTATAGATTTCTCTGCATCCGCCCCGGCCCTGTTAAACTTTTTTGCAGGAAGCCTCATGCAGCCAAATCCCAGGGCCGATACCTCCCAGTCAAGCGAACCCATTTTTCTGTATTTCATTTATTCCTCCCTTTAAGATGCCTCTTTATCTCTTCGGAGTATTTCCCGCACTTCTCAATAATTTCCCTGTGTTTCTCTGATTCAAAACCGCATAAATTTACCAGCGTATACTCAATTCCTCTTTTAAAATATTTCTCAACAAATTCAATATCTTTTTCAAACATATTGCCAGGCTCATCCGGGGCCCTGAAATAAAACCCGCTTACAAGAGCATAGAGTATTTTATCTACATCCATCTTATGCTTCAGCCCCAATCTTATTGCACCGACAAGCCTGTCGTCCGGGCCAAGTTTCCTCAATAGATCCCTTCCTGTCCTGTATATCGTATCCCCAAGAGATTTATTCATAAACCTTTCAAGAAGGTCGTCAATATGTTCTTCCAGGCTTTTTTTAGTAAATTCTTCCGGATACTCTCTCAGCAATATTTCAGCTGACTGCATCATGGTCTCCCTGGTCCTGGAATATAATTCATCCACTTCAAGTGCTTCATACAGGTAGGTAAAACTGCTGTCATATAGATAACCAAGATATGATATTACGGCATGGCCAAGATTGTGAATAAACAATTTCCTGTCAACCCATGCCTTCATATTCTCTTTTGGGGAAAGGCCCCTTACGTCAGGTATTGGATTTTTAAAGGCCTTTTTATCAAGTATAAGGGTATTATAAGGTTCAGCAAATATCTGTAATACATCCTCTTTTTTGTCTTTTTCAGTCATCAATGGAACCATTTTACCAATGCTTGTCTCTACAGGGCCCACCAGCCTATCCAATGGATACGCTTCACCCATGATTTCGGATAGCTTATTTTCAAAATATTGGGCTGCGTTTCTCATATTGATTGCGATTATTATGTCCAGGGGGAGATTACTGTCCATGTCATATCTTTTTTTAAGTCCCCCTGCTATCAGGGGGATGATATGAGGAAGTGCACCGATCCCGACACAGGATGAAGCAATATCTGCTGTGCTTATTTCTTCCCCAACCTTTTGTTTATCAGACGCAAGGACCCCCCTTACATTTTTAACTTTAATTATTTCATCCCTGGTGCTTTTTATTACTACATTATAGGATCCTCTCCTGTTCAATGCGTCTATTATCTCTTTTACTATATCGATAAATACTATTTCGTAACCCGACCTGCTGAACAATTGCCCTATAAATGAACGCCCTATATTACCGGCACCGAACAATACCATTTTTTTCATTTTTATAAAGTCATCCCTTTTCCATTTATGAAAGCATAAATTATATATAATATATGATTACGTCCAGCTATTTCAGATTCTCAGTGTTTTTCCCTGATCATCGCTGCAAGTTTCTCTGCATCAGGCAGGAAAAGCTTTTCCAGGTTCTGGGCCGATGGCGGTATGCCATTTGGAGCTCCCAGCCTCTGTATTGGCCCATCCAGCCAGTCAAAGACATTTTCCTGTATGGAGGCAGTAACCTCTGACATAAAGCCGCTCTGCGATACTTCCTGGGCGGTAACTATGACTTTCCCGGTTTTTTTTACCGAGGTTTCTATTGTATCCATATCCAGGGGTATCAGCGTCCTTAAATCAATAACTTCAGCAGATATACCTTCATTTTCCAGTATGTCTGCTGCCTTAAGGGATTCCTCTACCATATAGGACCAGCATACTATGGTAATGTCATTTCCCTCTCTTGCTACATTTGCCTTGCCTATTGGGATAAGATATTCGTCTTCGGGTACTTTTCCCAAACTGTTGTATATCAGCTGCTGTTCGAAAAATATTACCGGGTTGTCATCCCTTACCGCCGACTTTAATAGTCCTTTGAAATCATACGGTGTTGCAGGAGCCACCACCTTAAGGCCCGGTATATGGGTGGTAAGGGCCTCAAGTGACTGGGAATGCTGGCCTGCATATCCCTTTCCGCCTCCAATGGTGGTTCTAAGGACCATGGGGACGCTTATCTGTCCCCCGGACATATAGCTCCATTTGGCTGCCTGGTTTCCTATTTGCCCCAGAGCCTGCATTACAAAGTCGTTATACATTATCTCAACAATGGGTTTTAGCCCCGTCATTGCCATTCCCACTGCCGCTCCCACCATGCCTGCCTCTGATATCGATACGTTGAAAACCCTGTCCCTGCCAAATGTATCAAGAAGATCATTTGTCACCCCGAATGCTCCTCCGTAATCTGCAACGTCCTCACCAAAGATTATAACCCTTCCATCTCTTGCCATTTCCTCCACTATCGCCTCTCTCACTGCAATGCGGGCGTTTATCCTGCCCTTATCATCCCTTTCATACCGCGGGAGTTCCTTTAGCGGCTTTGGATTGGCATATTTTTTGGGGACCTCTTTTTCTTCCTTTTCCGAGAAAAGGTGGTAAAGCATGCTCTTCTCTTCAGGGTAGTCCGCCCCCGATGCATATTTTGCCATTGAAGCGTTCCTGTCATACACCTTCTTCTTCAGGGCCTTTATCTCTTCTTCTGTTACTTTCCCTTCAGGAAATTCAGCATTTTTTATTTTATCCTCAAAGGTGGATACTGCATCCTTTTCCCTCCAGGCGGCAAGCTCTTCCCTGTCGCGGTAGGTCAGGGGGTCTGATAGGCTGTGGCCCTTATACCTGTAGGTCATAAACTCCAGAAGAACGGGCCCTTCTCCGCTTCTTATTATCTTTTTTGCCCTGACCACAGAATCAGATACTGCAAGTATATTCATTCCATCAACAACCTCGGCATGCATAAGATCAGTATCAAATCCGGCTGCCCTTCTGGCCAGATAGTCCACTCCTGTTATCTCTCCTCTTGACTGGCCCGACATGGCGTACTGGTTGTTCACTATCCCAAATATTACAGGTACCCCGTGCCTTTTTTTCATAAGTCCGTTTTTGAACTGTGCCATTGAAGCAAGGTTTAAGGACTCGAGGACCACACCGTTGGAAAATGCTCCGTCTCCTGCCAGGCATAAAACTACCGCATCTTCATTTTTGTATCTTACAGACATAGCGGCGCCGTTTGCTATAGGTACATGCCCTCCGACTATGGCATTGGCTCCAAGGTGCCCGAGCTCAAAATCTGCTATGTGCATTCCTCCGCCCACTCCCCTGCAGTACCCGTGCGCTTTTCCAAATAGTTCTGCTGCCATCCTGTAGATGTGGACCTTCAGGGCTTTTTCTTCCAGCTTTTCCCTGGAGTCATCATCAGATACGGTCTCCCCTATGGCATCAAGGTAGGCCTTCCTTCTGGACAGCAGGCCTTTCAGTTCCTGATCACTGAAAAGCTTTATCATGTTTACTCCCTTGGCCATAGCATCACCATGTCCCCTGTGGGAACTTGTTATATAGTCCCCCGTACCAAGTGCAGATATCGAACCTGCTGATGTGGCTTCCTGCCCTATCGAAAGATGCGTGGGGCCTACATAGCTGAATCCCTTAAGCGGCTTGTATATGCCTGCCTTTATCTGGGCAAGCATGTCCTCCAGGGCTCTTATCATATACATCTGTTCCAGAAGGAACAGCGCCCTTTCCCTGGTGAGGTTCTTTTTCTTTATCTCATCTTCTATCGTCTTCTGATAGCTGCAGACAGGTATCGTCTTAAAATTCAACCTGTCTTTTTTGCATTCGAAAGTCGATTTGATTTGCCTGACCATAAATACTCCTCGTATAAAATTAACTAATAAGCTCTTATATTATTATTTTCTGCCCGATTTTAAATAAAAATCAAACATCTACAACAGCATTGAGTATATAATAAAATAAATATACTTAATCGGAAAGATTTTATTAATTTAAATCTGCTGCTTTTCCTCTAACTTACCATAATATTTCAAGAATTTAATAAACCCTGCCTGCCGGGGCCGGGTCAGATTATAATACAGACCGATCATTAAATAAAGGCGGGGGACATTATAAAATAAATTTTATAATTCCATGCTGCAGCCGTCATATGCAACTTTTACATCGACCTGCCTCTCCGCGTATTCGTCTATTTTATGCTCCAGCTCCTTTTCATCCATTGTAACGACCTGCTTTCCGCAATGGGTTATAATAAGCTTCTTGACCCCGTATTTCTTACACCAGTTTACCTCTGTTTTTATCCTTGTGTGACCGTATATTTTATTATCTTTTCTTCTTACCATATTGATATTGAGACTGGAACCGTCGCCGATAAGGCAGTCAATACTATCCAGGACCTCTTCCTTATCTTTTTCGGTATCAACCAGGTCCGGTGCATAGATTATGTTTTTATCCCCTTCTATGCGAAAACAAACTGCCGGACACCGAAAAGAGTGGATCACTTTATACGGTACAAAATACAGGTCCTTTATGCTGAATCTTTCACCGTTTTTTATAATCCTGCATTCGGCCGGCTTATTTTCGCTGTAATCAAAAGCATCTCTGGTAAGATACACAGGTATTGTAACAGATCTATCTTCTTTCAAAGTCCAGATATAGTGATCCGGATGTGCGTGTGTTATAAGCAACCCGTCAAAGCTGTTCACATTTTCTTCTAAATGCCTGCTGTGCTTTTCCCCGTAGTCTACCAGCACCCTGGTACTATTATATTTAACCACCAGCGAAGAGTGGTACCTGTGCTTTTTGCTGCTTTCTTCTATTTCCCCCCTGGTGCCCGGAAACTCAAGTATCATATAAACACTTCCAGCTATTTTGACATTTGCTTCTAAAGTTATATCAAAAATATATTTAATTCAACTGTTATCCTTTCTGGAAAGGCCTAAAAGAGGCATCTGCCGCCGGCAGCAGCATTATTTTATCTCTATAAATATATTTTTATAAAAAAATAATATCACTTATTATTTTAAAAAATTTATTGACTGGACTAAATCATAAATATCTTATAGATTTAAGGTGTAGTCCAGATAGATGGAGGTTGGCTTCAGGGATATAAAAACCTGCTGAGGTTACAAATTTATATTAAAATCCGGAAAATGCGATGAACGGGAAACAAAAAATAATTATATCCATAGCGGTCATACTGGCCCTTGTAATTATTATTACACTTGTGGTTTTATATAAAAATCGGGACATGGATCAGGGTGGATATGAAGAGCTAAGGGAAAAAATGGTCGAAAACCAGATAATTGAAAGGGGGATCAGGGACCCTGACGTAATTGAAGCCATGAAAAAAGTTCCGCGGCATGACTTTGTAGATGAGGATCAAAAGAGCCATGCTTATGAAGACAGACCTCTTCCCATTGGCCTCGGGCAGACCATATCACAGCCGTATATAGTCTCTCTGATGACAGAACAGCTTCAGCTCGACGGCGATGAAAGAGTTCTCGAGGTGGGCACCGGTTCTGGATACCAGGCGGCAGTCCTTTCAGAAATCACAGAAGATGTCTATACAGTTGAAATAATTCCTGATTTATATGAAAAAGCTGAAAAAAGGCTGGAAGAAATGTATCCCGAGGTAATGGTTTCCAACCACGACGGGTACTACGGCTGGGAAGAATATGCTCCATTCGACAGGATAATAGTAACGGCCGCACCGGATCATATACCGCAGCCCCTGATAAACCAGTTGAAGGAAAACGGTATAATGGTAATACCTGTAGGCCCGCCAGGCTGGAGCCAGGTATTATGGAAGGTCTTAAGGGAAAACGGAGAAGTAATAACCGAAAAAATTGCCGATGTAGCCTTTGTGCCGCTGACCAGGGAAGATTAAAAATATCTATATGCTATAACGCATCCCATATAAAGAACACCGGATATAGCAATAACTACCAAAAACCCCAGATGTAAAGAAATAATAACAGCTGCTATAGAGCCGATTACAGAAGCGCATCCATTAATTGCCCACATCCAGGGCAGGATACCGGGCTTTTTCTTCTTAACTTCAGCCATACCTACAGGAAAAGGCATCCCCATAAGCAAACCTGCCGGCATTACGAGCAAGATAGTCAGTAAAAACCTCTGCCAGAGGATCCTGGATAATAGAAAATCGCTGAAATACCTGAAACCAGATATAAATAATATGATATAAACGATAAGCGCAGGGACTATCCATCTGATATCAACCCTAATCCTGCCGGTAATATAGCTTCCCAGCCCGGCAAAAAACATTATGCTGAAAAGTATCATAGAAAGTGAATAAGCAGGTTTTCCAAGTATAAGGATAAACTTCTGAATAAATGGCAGCTCTATAAAAAAGAAACCAAGGCCTATCGATAAAAAATACATTATATACGGATAATTACCCTTAAGTGACAGCCTTATTTTCTTTATCTTCAGGGGAAGGAGTATCAAAAATATGGATAGTATAATCGATATAAAAAGAGCTGCAATAAGTATCAGGTAGCCCCCTCCGCCGAAAGGCTGTGTGGATTTCCCGAAGTGCCTGATAATATCAGGCACCTGCCTTAATTTAAAGAAATTATAAAAATAAGGCCTTTCGTCGGAGACCGGCCCTATATTGAAGTAATAACGGTCATAAAAAGAAGACCTCTGCTGTCTGCTGCTTTCAATGATTTCCTTATAGAATTTATAATAGAGAGGCTGGTCAAGCCTGTTATATTTATTTACCTCACTTTCTGCCACGCCTGCGTAATAGACAATGTCATAATTTAGCTCTCCGGTCTTTTTTTTGAGCATTTCTATCTCACCCGGCGCAAAACTGCCCTTTTTAAATAAAGTGGTTATCGTTGACCATGATCTAAATGCATAAATACTGCCGGATATATTATTTATACCGCCCATCTCAAGACTTTCTACAAGAGTAGATAGGACCTTAAGGTTTTCACTCGGAGGAAACTGCAGCCATCTTGTAATTGCAATAATCCCATTATCCCCGGTTATGCTTACAAGGTCTCTAATGCACTCAATCGTATAGATATAATTTTCATTCAGGCTGTAGGCACCTGAAGAAATTGGGTGAAAATTTTCAGAAAGACTTATTATAATAAGATCAAACTTTTTTTCTGTTATCTTTGAGAAATTCCTCACTGATGTACTGACTACTCTTATATTCTCCCTGTTATATAGATTTCCGTTAAATTCAGAAAAACTTTCCTTTAATGCTCCGACCGCCAGCTTATTATTCTGTATTACATAAATGTTTGAATCTGTGAAGTGGTCTGAAGCCATTACATCAGTTCCTCCCCCCGGCTCGACTATCAATATATCCTTATATTTAAAACCGGGTTCAAATATTATTGATTGTGGCATATATTCCAAAAATTCTGTGCTCCCCTCAGAATATTCTGTTACCGGGGATAGATTGTCTGCATCTATATTCAGTCCCAGCTGTTGAGGTGGCATATCCTGGTATCTAAGGCTCAATCCAGGCGCAGACCTTATATTGCCACTTTCAACAATATCAATTCTGGTAGTAGAATCCTCTTCTGTATATACAAGTTCTGAATCCGGATAGCGGAGAATCACCGCCAGGCTTTTATAAGGTGATATATTTAAATCCCAGAGCTGTGGCAAAAAAATCCTTAAAATAAATACTATGATCAAAAAAAATACTGCAATTGGTACAAAAACCTTTATCTTTTTACCCTTTAAAAGAATAAAAAGAGAGATAATCCCTAAAATTGAAGAAATTATTATCACTGCTGTCTTTCCGGTGAACGGTACCAGGAACAAAAAAGCAACAGCTCCTGCAGCAGATCCTGTTAGATTAAAAAAATATGTTATAGAAGGCTTTTCAAGATTGTAAAAAACATAGCCTATAAAGCATCCGCCGAAGAAAAACGGGGAGATTAGAAATATATAGTAAACAAGCAGGTAAAATAACTGTTTTATCTCCCAGGCAATTTTAAAAGAATCAAAAGGAATAAGATTTATTGCCAGAAAACTAAATATCACTGATACTGAAAAACCAAGGGAGAATATAATGTAAAGAAGTCTGGCATCCTTTGTTTTATTGATAAAAAAATAAAGGAAACTGCCGCTTATCCCAAATCCGAGAAGGGCAACGCTTACTATTAAAAAGGCAAAATGGTAAAAATCGGATACAGATAATATCCTCAGAAGACACACCTGGTAAAGGAAAACAGAAAAAGAGATCAAAAAAAGCGATATATTAATCTTTTTTCTCATAATTCTTTATTTCTTCATATATCATTCTCGGTGCCCTTTATGTCATCTCATGCCATACGATAAGGGCTCCCCTGTCAAACATCATCCTTTCTTTATTTACGATTATAAGCTTCCTGCTCATTCCGGGTAGATGAATTTCAAAATTTTAAATATATGCTTAAAACTCTTACAGGTCCTCTCCCAATATCTCTTCAAGCGCCGTCTTGTATATTTTATAGTCGCCGGGTGAAAAAAGTACCATTCTCACAAGTTTTATTTCCTGATGCGTCTTAAGAAAATTAATAATTGTCCTTATGGCAATATATGATGCTTCTCTTACAGGATATCCGAAAATTCCGGTGCTTATTGACGGAAATGAGATACTTTTAATATTGTTCCCGGAAGCAAGTGAAAGACTGTTGTAATAACTGTTTTTTAACTTCTCGACGTCATCCCGGCTACCGCTGTAAACAGGGCCTACAGTGTGGATCACATAATCGGCTTTGAGGTTGTGTCCCCCAGTAAGTTTGGCCTCACCTGTGGCACAGCCGTTATGCTTTTTGCATTCCTCCCATAGCATTGGCCCCGCAGCCCTGTGGATTGCACCCGAAACTCCCCCTCCCGGGGAAAGCTGGCTGTTTGCTGCGTTTACTATTGCTTCTGTTTCCTCTCCTGTAATATCGCCATGAACAATTTCCAGTATTGAATCCCTGATCTTATGTCCTGTCAACATATTATCATCCTTTCTTGATGATTTTGATCAATATAAATTACTTTGCATATAAAAAATTGAAAAATTTTAGGGAAGGCAATTCATCTTTATGTCTTCCTCCGGAGATTGGTAATATTATGCTAAACAAGTCTGGTATAGGGTTTAAAACCTGATTTTAATATGATCTGCTTTTCCAGATTTGATATGTCTCTATTTGCTGGTGCATGGAACAGATGGCTCCTGCACAAGCAGTCTGAAGAACCGAATCCGGGAACAGCTTCCATTGCCTCTGCAAACCCTTCAGCCTTTCTGCATTCAAGCCTTACCGGATCTTCAATAATATATATTTTTTCTATCCTGATACTGCTGTCACATGTCAGGTAGTCTATATGCCAGAATTTATTTTTTCTTTTTAACAGATGTCTTGATATCCTTTTTTCCATATTGTTTAAAGCAGAGCCTATGTAGAGATAATAGCCCCGGGCAAACCTTATAATGCCCAGTTTTCCTATAGATTTTTCAATATCTCTATGACATTTAATCAAGAGGCAGTATGTACCCTTCATGGCCAGGATTAACCTATAAGTTTATTTGTCTTTGTCTTAAAGCCCTGTCAAGCACCGCTTCTGCGCGATAAGATGACCGCACAAAAGGTCCGGACTCTACAGATAGAAAACCCATATCCATGGCTATCTCCCTTATCCTGTCGAATTCCTCCGGCCTGTAGTATTTTGAAACTCTAATATTTTCCGGTGATGGTTGAAGATACTGTCCTATGGTTAATATGTCAACCCTGTTTTCTATGAGGTCGCCCATAAGTTTTACTATCTGGCTCATGCTCTCACCCAGTCCGACCATGAAGCCGGACTTTGTGAACATGCCGGCTTTTATGTCTTTAGAATCATTTAAAATTTTCAAAGAGCGGTGGTAGTCTGCACCCCTTCTCACATGTGAATAGTTTTCTTCAATCGTTTCAATATTATGATTAAGTACATCTAATCCAGATGATATTACTTTTTCAAGGCTCCCTTTATCCCCCCTGAAGTCCGGTATAAGGCATTCTACTTTCACAGCCGGATTTAATTTTTTTATTTTCCTTACGGTATCGCAGAAATGAGACGCTCCTCCATCAGCCAGGTCGTCTCTTGTAACAGATGTTATTACGGCGTATCTCAGCCCCATCTCTTTTATTGCCCCGGCAATTTTTTCCGGTTCTGAACTATCCAGTAGTTCTGGCCTGCCGCTTTCAATTCCACAGAATTCGCAGTTTCTGGTACAGACATTGCCCATTAGCATGAATGTAGCGGTCTTTCTGCTGAAACATTCAAAAATATTCGGGCATTTTGCGCTCTGGCAGACTGTATGCAGATGACCTGAATCTATTAAATTCTTTACAATCGATATATTTGAATTATTCAAGCTTATTTTCTTCTTGAGCCAGGTGGGTTTTCTATCCAATTATCTTTTCCACTATCCTTTCCAGCTCACCTGTTGATCCGAATTCAATATTTATCCTGCCTTTCTTTCTCCCCATGATTATGCTGACAGGGTAGCCGAGGTATTCAGAAAGCCTGCTGGAAACCTCTGGTATTCTGCTTAATTGCAGGGCCTTTTTTTTAACAGATGAACCGCCTGATTTCTTTTTTCTTTCCACAAGTTTTTCTGCTTCCCTAACACTCATACCCTTTTCTGCAATTTTATTAGCCGCCTTTATCTGTTCTTCCATAGTATCTATTCCCAGTATTGCCCTTGCGTGGCCTTCGCTAATAAAACCGTCATCAAGAAGTTTTTGTATTTCCAGCGGCAGGGAGAGCAGCCTTAATGAATTTGTTATAGCCGCCCTGCTCTTGCCTATTCTCTTTGATAGTTCCTGGTGCGTTATATCAAATTCATCTATTAGCTGTTTATAACAGTAGGCCTGTTCTACTGGCCTCAGGTTATCCCTGTGTATGTTTTCAATAAGTGCCATCTCCAGTGAGGACGTATCGTCCACATCATCCACGACAATAGCAGGTATCGTATCAAATCCTGTTTTTCTGGTTGCTCTATATCTCCGCTCTCCTGCTATTATCTCGTACTTATCCTCATTGTCGATCTTTCTCACTATTATGGGCTGGAGTAATCCAAACTCCCTTATTGATTCAGCAAGCTCATCAAGGGTATTGTCATTAAAACTCGATCTTGGCTGATTCCTGTTGGGAACTATTGCGTCCAACCTCAGTTCCATCACCCTGTCTTTTCCTTTTTCCCCTTCTGCTTCCCGGGTTCTGTCAGTACCGGGAATCAATGCGCCCAGGCCTCTTCCCAATCCTCTCCTAGCCATTTCCTATCACTTCCTTCGTAAAATTATTATATGCTTCCGCCCCCTTACATCCCGGGTCATAGTCATTTATCGGCTTCCCGTAGCTGGGTGCCTCGCCCAGCCTCACATTCCTCGGTATTATGGTCCTGTACACTTTATTTTCAAAAAAGTTCCTTACCTCATCAATTACCTGCTCCCCAAGT
The DNA here is from genome assembly GCA_964563645.1 of uncultured Actinomycetota bacterium. GTDB lineage: Bacteria > Actinomycetota > Humimicrobiia > Humimicrobiales > Humimicrobiaceae > M55B120. The sequence goes on from CAZLXJ010000009.1 coordinate 17,260, forward strand.
TTTGTTCTGGAATCATACATGGTCATTATTACCCCGCTGATTTCAAGATCCTCATTCAGGTTCTTTTTTACCAGTTCTATGGTATTAAGAAGCTGGCCAAGCCCTTCAAGGGCATAATACTCACACTGAATAGGTATTATAACTTCCCTTGCAGAAGTAAGCGCATTTATTGTTAAAAGTCCCAGGGCTGGCGGACAGTCTATTATTATAAAATCATATTCATTCTCGATCTTTTTCACTGCTGCAGCAAGGCGGTATTCGCGTTTTAGACTTGCTACAAGCTCTACTTCAGCACCGGCAAGCTGTATTGAAGACGGAAGGATATAGAGATTTTCATATCTTGTTTTTACTATTGCGTCATGAGGGTCTAAATCATTTATAATAACTTCGTATACAGAATTTTCTATATCTTTTGAATTTATTCCCATACCGCTGGTTGAATTGCTCTGGGGATCAAGGTCTATAAGCAATGTCCGGTATCCGTATGAGCTCATATAGGCAGATATATTTACAGCAGTTGTGCTCTTCCCCACCCCGCCTTTTTGATTTGTGATAGCAATTACCCTCCCCTGTCTCTTTGCCCGTCCACTGTTTTTTCCGAAAGAAGCTTTTCCTGCAATTTCCATTATTGCCTCACATATTTATGTAATAACGCAATTACCCTTTTATGCTATTAACTTAGCGGGTTTTTCTTTATTCGAGCAAAGGTTCTCGGATATTTATCAGGCGTGTGCCTTACTTTTTTCACTATAAGTAATGCTCTGTACGCTTCGAGTCCCCTAACTTTTACGTCTACCAGCCTGTCTATCATTCCTCCAAGTATTTCTATTGCACCATAACCGGTTTCTATTTCATGAACTACTTTCTTGCTCTTATAAAATATAATTCTACCATTTATGCTGCAAAATGGAATGGAAAGTTCTAAAAGTATATTAAATTTTGTAACTGCCCTTGC
>CAZLXJ010000010.1:0-32640 GCA_964563645.1 uncultured Actinomycetota bacterium
AACATGAACTCCAAAGAACGTATAGCTGCAGTTCTAAATCATGAGATACCTGACAGGGTCCCTATTGCTCTGTGGGGCAGCTATTATACTTTAAATGACGAGACTTATTTTAATATATTAAGATATCTTAACATCGATCAGCCGCTACCCCCCTTCAGAAAGCAGAAACCCCGTAATTCTAATTATTATGATGACCGTATACTGGATATACTGGATACTGATGTCCGTTATATATGGAGCGGGTTTACAGACCTCGGTGGAGCCAGGATGGATTCAGACTGCCGTGATGCCTGGGATGTTGAATGGAAACGGAGCGGGTCCATCATTGCCAGCATAGGCGCCCCCTTAAAAGGGCTGAAACCTGAAGAGATTGAGAAATACAAATGGCCGGATCCGTACGATTACTTTGATTTTGAGCTGATGGAAAGTAGATTGAATATCCTGAAGGATAAATACCCTCATAAAGCAACAGCAGCCAGAGCTGTAAATTCCTATGGTCCATTCGAACAGGCTTCAGAACTAAGGGGACGTGAAGATTTTTATATGGATATGATAACCGACACAGAAACTGTAAAATTGATTGTTGAAAAATGCACAGATGTAATTGTCAGGGCACAGGAAATATATCTTGAAAAAGTCGGAAATATCCTGGATTTTTTCGAGATCCCTGGCGATGATTATGGGAGCACAAATGATTTAATGATCTCTCCCGATATTTTTGAGAGCTTATTTAAACCTGCACTTAAAAGAATTGTAGATAGTGTAAAGTCATACAGGAAAGACCTTCCAGTAGTATTCCATTCTGATGGCGCAATCACAAAGATCATAGACAGTCTCGTAGAGGTTGGCATAGATGTTTTAAACCCAATGGAACCGTTAGAGTCAACAGACTGGAAAGCTATAAAGCAAAAATATTCTAAAAGGTTGTGTTTTATGGGCGGTGTTGATCTGAAGAAAGCCTTGAGGGGTACGACAGAAGATGTATATAAGGATGTTTCACGGTGCATTGATACCTTTGCATCCGGGGGAGGTTATATATTAACTTCAGCCAATCATATGCCGCCAGATATACCCCCGGAAAATATCGTTAAGATGTTTGAAACGGCTAAAGAATTAGGAAGATATCAGGAAGGTAACTTCTCCAATTATTAATAACCTGTTTGTTTTCAACAGTCAAAAGATTGGCGTACAGCTGATTTTCCAATTTTTTGATTTTGTTCAGTTTCTCTTCTTTTGGATTATGATATTATTTATTTCTTCTTGTATACAACAACAGTAGCCCAACAAGCACAAGTCCGGTTATAAGCTGTCTTCCGCCTTCATCCAATCCAAGAGTTGTGAGAATACTTGTAAGGGTTGTCAAAAATATTGCCCCTGCCACTGCTCCTATGTAACTTCCATAACCTCCAGCAAAGGAAACTCCTCCTATTACTACCGCCACAACCGAAGGAAAAACATATCTTGCACCCATATTGATATGTGGAGTTCCAACATATCCAAGAAGGAATATCCCTGATAATGCAGCAAGCATTCCTGAAAATCCATATGCAAACATCCTTACGATCCTGGTTTTTATTCCCAGAAGCGCGGCAGCTCTGTCGTTGGCTCCGACGCCATAGAGGATATAGCCAAATGTTGTATTTTTTAATATAAGCATTGCTCCGGCAATTATCGCAATCCATATCAGAACAGCCCAGGGTATCCTTATCAAATAGCCGAAGATAATAAAATTTAGTGACCCATTTCCCAGTTCTTCCAAAAACGGGGAAGCTCTTCCCGGGTAACTTCCTTTTGAGATAAAAAGCATTGCACCTTCAATGACTATACCCCATGCTAAAGTCATTATCAGAGGAGCTATGCCAAGAAAAGATACTCCCACTCCATTGACCAGGCCCAATATGAAACCGACTGTTATTACCGCTATTATTGCAAGTGGAAGATTAATGTCTTTACCGTCTATCAGTGCAGCACCTAAAAGAACGCCTACAATAAGAGTTGAACCTACAGATAGATCAAGTCCTTCTTTTCCCGAGATCAGTACAATAGTCTGACCCAGTGCCAGGAGGCCCAGAAAAAAGGAGACTTGAAGAACTGACATTATATGAGAAAAAGCTATAAAGCCGGGAACTATTATTTCTCCTACTATAAAGATTACTATCAGCAGGATAAATGCAATAACGACTTTATCATTTATTATTTTTAAGACGACATTTTTAAATCTATTATTGCTCATACTTATATCAAACCTTTTAGACTAGATTTTTGATTTTTCTTCAAATAGCCTCGGGGCAGTAGCAATGATCAGGGATAGAACTATAATCATTCCTTTGGCAAATGTCTGATAAAGTGAAGATATATTAGCAAAGAAAATAATATTATTTAAAAGACCCAGTATCAGAGCCCCTATAACTGCTCCCCATATATTACCTTTGCCGCCACTGAGAGATATTCCCCCTATTACCACAGCTGCAACGGAATTAAGGGTAAAAGGTTCTCCTGAACGATAATCTCCGGTAGCCGTAGAAAGCAAAATACATAAACCGGCCATGGCGATAAAGATACTTGCAATCAAATGGGTGGCTATCCTTACATTGGATACCTTTATGCCTGACGAATATGCAGCTTCCTGATTAGAACCAATTGCATATATATATCTGTAAGTAGTAGTTTTGCTTATCACATACCAAATAGCCAGACCTATTAATAATATAAGTATCGGGGCGGGGATTATTTTTAATATATCTGCCCTGTACCATCTGTAAAAAAATTTAGGTACATAACCGCCTGCATTGGGAAGTATTATCATGGCTATTCCCATAAATATTGCAGAAGTAGCATAAGTTGCCAGTAGTGGAGATAGGTTAAACTTACCTATTATCGTTCCATTTATAAAACCGCTTGTAGCCAGGACAACTGCAAAACCTAAAAGTACTACCCATAAAACATTAGTGTCTGTCATAATAAAAGCGGAAAACACTGTAAAAAGGGACATGGAAGCACCTGCTGATAAATCTACACTGCCGCTAATAATTATTATTGCCTGTGCCATAGATACAAGTATTAGAGGAGTAAAAGTCATAAAATTTGATTTTACAGTATTATAGCTAAAGAAATTACTCTGCAGCGAAACATTAATTATTATTAGTATTATTAAAACAATAAAGCCTGGAAACGAAGTATCTTTATATACTTTAAGAGCAGTCTCTTTAAAAGCCATATATTTATTATTTTGCTGCACTAGCTTCTTTACCCACTCTCAATGAAGATTTTATTAATTTATCATCACAAAGATCTTCATGATTAATTTCGTCAACTATTCTTCCTTCAAACATAATCAGTACTCTGTCACAGTTGCTAACCAGTTCCTCGTTGCTTGAGGCATAGAGTATTATTGTAGTGCCTTTATTGGCAAGTTCGTGTACTATTTTATACAGGTCGTTCTTGGCACCTATATCTATTCCCTTTGCTGGATCATTTAATAATAATATATTTGGTTTAAATTGTAGCCATCTGCCAAATACTACCTTTTGCTGATTGCCTCCGCTTAAGTTTTTGACCAGCATATCTACTTTAGGAGGCTGTATTGAGATCTTGTCAATGATTTTTTTTGTTATATCACTCAGTTCCTTTAATCTCATTGCGAATTTTTCTTTTTTTAAAGTCAGCCTGGGATAAATAACATTTTTTAAGATATCATGTTCTAAAAAAAGACCATCTTCCTGCCTATCGCCAGGCACCAGATATATCCCTTTTTTTATTGCATCACCAGGATGTTTGATATTTACTTCCTTATCCATCAATAAATATTTTCCGCTGTCGGGTTTTAATGCTCCTGCAAGCAACATTACCAACTCTTCCTGGCCCTGTCCATTCAGTCCCCCTAATCCTACAATCTCACCTTTTTTAACATCGAAATTAACTTTCTTTAATTTATCCTTAAAAGTTATATCTTCAAGCTTTAATATGTCTTTAGTACTATCGAGACCTCTTTTTTCTTTCCTGGTAAATTCTACCTCACAAATCTCCGACCCCGTGACCAGTGGTACTATTATGTTTTCATCTCTTGGTTGTTTTTCAAAATCCACTTTACCTGTTGTTTTACCGTCTCTAAAAACAAATACAAGATCGCATATTCTTGTTATCTCCCATAACCTGTGCGAAATAAAAATTATTGAAATTTCTTCTTCTTTAAGCTGTTTGATTCTATTAAATAATTTTTCAACATGAAAATATTCAAGAGGAGCCGTAGGTTCATCCAGTATTAAAAGCCTTGGTTTTTGAGACAATGCTTTTGCTATTTCCACCAATTGTTTCTGTGCAGGGCTAAGGCTGCTTAATTTACTATTGATCGATATTTCTCCAGGCACCAGGTCATTAAGTATTTCAGCAGCAAGGTCTCTGGCTTTCCTGTTATTAGGGAAAACTTTGCCTTGCTTTTCTTCATGGCCCAGGTATATATTTTCCCATACCGTAAGATCCGGTACCAGGCTTAGATTCTGGTGCGCCAGCACTATCCCGTATTTTTTGGCATCCATGGGTGAATTTATTTCCACTTCTTTCCTGTTTATATAAAAATTTCCGCTGTCTCTTTTAATGAGACCTGCACATATTCTGGCAAAAGTGGTTTTACCGGACCCATTTGCGCCTACAAGACCGCATATTTTAGTCCCCGAGAATTCAAAATCTGCACCAGATAAAGCAACTACTCCACCAAATCTTTTTGAAATATTTGTTGCTTTAAATAATTCCATATCAGTACCTTTGGTAAGTGGCATATTAGTTTAAGCTAATATGCCACTTATTTATAATATGCCTCTAAATACCCGGCCCAAAATATAAATATTATTTAAAATATGAGTCTATTTCTTCCTGTGATGGCCAAATATCAATGTATTCAGCAGTTCCTCTTGTATCTATATGGCGCTGATATATTTCAGCAACATTGCTGTTGTCGAGTATGGTACTGTAATCAATCAAGGCAACTGTTGGGCTATCTATACCATGCAATTCATCGGGGGCGAAAAAGTCATCTTTTATTTCCCAGCCTCTCAACATCCTTAAGCCTACCCCAAGTCCAAAGTTTGTTCCCCAGCCAGGTGAATTTACAAGAGTAAATGCCTCAATAGTATCTATATTTTCTACCCAGTATCCAACATAATTTACCATATAGTCACCATTTGTTATTGGGTATTCTCTTCCGGCAGCATCGAAGGCTCTCAGTGTACCCATTACCTGACCGTCATGGGAGACTATGGCATCTATATCAGAAAAAGCTGCCAGTACATCTGACATAGTCTGCTGGGCAGCTGCTGGATCCCAGTTACCATTTGCCTTAGTCAGGTATTCAATATCAGGATATTCTGCCAGGGTATCTTCAAAACCCATATCCCTATCGGTATTTGCCGGCTGTCCGTCAACACCGCTGAGGTATACTACTTTTCCTTCTCCACCCATTTTTTCAAATACCCACTTAGTCTGGTCTGCCATCCATTGGTAGCTATTGCCAAGCAACTGATATGGCACCTCGCTTTCAACAGTTTGGTCTACAATCATTATCATGACGCCTGCTTCATCTGCTTCTTCAATAACAGGATTCAGTGCCGTTACGGAATTTGGGTTTATAAGGAGAAGATCCACACCGGAATTTATAAGATTTCTTATCTGATTTATTTGAAGATCTACATCAAACCCTGCGTTTTGGATTATCAGCTCATCACACCATCCCATACCTTTATACAGGTTAAAATCCTGCTGTATATCAGCCATCATCTGGGTCCTCCAGGCATGAGTGATTAAACCATTACTATAACCCACAGTAATTGGTTCCATCTCCTCTTCTTCTGCTTCTTTTTCAACTTCAACTGTTTCTGTTACCGTCTCAGTAACTGTTTCAACGACAGTCTCTACTATGACTTCTGGTTCAGCCTGGCAGCCGAACAATGAGAAACTTGCTGCCATGCTCATTACCACTGCAACAACAATAACTTGTAATAGATTTTTTTTCATTTTCTCTACCTTTCCTTTCTTAATGATTAAAGTTTTGATTATATTTGTTTATCACATATACCTCCCCTTGCATGTTTTTAATATTTAAAAAACACCTCACTTAATATTTTATATATTTTCAATAAACTTAGCAAAAATTTAAAAAATTCAATTTTCATATTTTTTCTGAAGTTTTTTAAGGAAATCTATGCTTTCTGCTACAGCCTTATCTGTATCATCCCCATATATTGGATCAAGGTAGTCTATTTCCACTGCAATTAGTCCCTTATAGCCTGATTTTTCTAAAACATCAACTACGCCCGGTATATTTATAACTCCCTTTCCGAGTGGCGTGCATGCATAATAAGTCCAGTCTTTTGGATTTCCACCATATTGCGGAGCGACATCCTTTGTATGTGTTGCCAAAATATATTTTGCCAGCTTTCTGGCAGACTCTACTGGTTCGTCCCCGTTTCTAAGACAGTTTCCAGTATCAAATGTCATACCAAAATAATCCGAATCAATATTGTTTAACAAAATAATATATTCATCTACTGTAAAATCAAAGTGGTTTTCTATTGCAAGTCTTATACCCTTATCTTCAGCTTTTTTTAAGGGTTCACCGAGAAGCCCGGTTATCTTTTCAATCTGAGGCATGTGAGGCTCATTTCTAAAAGAAAGGCTCGATCCGACTATTCTTAAAACATCCACTCCTAAAATCTCGCATGTTTTGAATTGTTCCTCCATATCCTTTATAGCATCTGGATTTTTACCGCCTTCCAGGCCATCAGGATGTCCCCATGCTACAACTGCCTCAAGACCGCCTTCATCAATTATTTCTTTTATCCTCTTTAAATAAGTTTCTTCAAATGAAGGAATAAAACAGGTCTCAAGTGATACCCCGTCCACTTTTAGTTCAATGGCTCTTTTTAAGAAGTCTTCAAGGGTCATTGTATATTTTGGGGCTTTCTCAATACCTTCATAAATTTCCCCAAAATATCTGTGATAGCAATAGCTGTCAATTCCTGTTTTCATTTAAATCCTCCTGGTATAATTCCAATTATAATAAAAAAAGAATTTACTAAATCTCCAGATCTATATTTATTTTTCTTTCTTCATTACTTGATTTTTTAACAGCATCCATTATTACCTGGACTACATAACCGTCATAAAAAGTTGCACCGTAAGGTTCGACTGGTTTATCATTTATTACTGCATCTATAAAATGCAGCAATTCATTTACATGACCGGATTCCCAACCCATATTATGTCCCGGAGGCCACAACATATCAGAAAAAGGATGTATGGGTTCTGTTACATTCACTTTTGTAAAACCTGCTATCTCTTTTATTGGGGGATCTGCTATATTTACATAAAGATGGTTAAGATCTTCAAGATCCCAATGCATGCTACCTTTAGAACCATATATTTCCCAGGCATGCTGATTCTTTCTTGCTGAATTTATGCAGGAAGTTTCAATAGTCCCTGCTGCTCCATTTTTAAATTCTAAAAAAACTGTATTGCTCTCATCAGCTTCGACAGTCTGTATGTTGCCTTGTGCATCAGACCTTTTCTTGTTAAATATCTTCTGCATCCCATTTACTGCGATTATTTCTCCGATTAGAAATCTTGCCATATCTATTACATGTGAGCCAATTCCAAGCATAACCCCGGATTTTGTTCCTGTTGCATACCATATATTTTCAATATTTTCAGAAGGGTTAAATCCATATGGTTGCAGATACTTTCCCCTGAATTCGTATATCTTGCCTATATATCCTCTCTCTATTATTTCTTTTGCCAGCCTGACGCCGGGTATAAATCTATAGTTGTGGCCACACATATTTTTTACTCCTGCTTCCCTGGCACTTAAGACCATCTCTTTTGCATCTTTAACCGACATAGCAAGAGGCTTTTCACATATAACATTTTTGCCATTTCTTATTGCAGCAATAGATGGCTCAGCATGCATATTGTCAGGGGAACAATTGTCAAAAATTTCTATCCTGGGGTCTTCTACTATTTTCTTCCAGTCGGTATAATAGCCTTGAAATCCATATTTATATGAAGCTTCCTCAACTTTTTCTTTAGTCCTTCCGCAAATTGCTATTAGTTCAGGTATTGCTGGAGGAGGCCAGCTCCATGAGAAATAAGATATTTTTTTATAAGCATTTGTGTGGGCCTTTCCCATGAAACCGTAACCCATCAGCCCAATACCAATTTTTGGAATATTAAACTTACTTTTATCTGGTTTTAAGAAACCTTCTAGTTCCAAAACACACCTCCTTTTAAAACACCAGCTAATTTACTATTATAAAGTATCTTTATTATCAGGGGAAATTTGAGGTAATTTATTTAATTATCATGATATTTTTTATTCTACGCCATAAAATATTAAAATCAATTAAGAATTTATTGCAGCAGCAATTCATATCTTCTTCTTTTTTAGAATAATTACAATAATATCATAGCTGGCGTTACCAAAAATCCAGGGAATGGTAATATTTAAATTAGGGTAGGATCACGCAAGAATTTCGCAAATACAGGTTATTGAAGATATATTCGGACGGGCAAAGACATTCCATGATATGAAAAGATCTAAATTCGGTGGATTTTATGGGCTTTGCCATCGTAAAATTATAATTTTCCTGTGCCGCTGCTGCAGATACTGGATAATATATTTTACAGGTTCCCTGTTATGACATCTCACATCATGATCTGGCCGCCGTCACATCTTATTATCTGACCGGTGGTATTCTCAAATGGTCCGTCCGGGGGGGCCAGTGCGGCTACTATTCTGGCCACCTGCTCCACAGTTGCCTTTTTACCGAGAGGTGCTCTGGTCTGGTAATACCTTTTAGTCTCTTCTATGCCCATGCCCCTGGCCCGGGCCCTCTGGGAAAGATATTCCCTATCCCATATGCCGCTTCCCTCCAGTATGTCTCCCGGGATTACAGCATTCGCCCTGACTCCGTAATCACCCATTTCCAGGGCAGCCTGCCTCATCATGCATATTCTTGCAGCATTCGAAATGCCGTATATATTTTTTTTGGAACCGAATACTCCGGCATTAGAGCAGATATATAAAAGGGAACCGCAATAGTATTTTTTATCTTTGCTGTTCTCTGCCATGTTGATAAAATATCTCTCTGCATATTTTGTTATAAGGAAATATCCCCTTACATTTACATCCATTATCTTATCCCAAAGACCTATGGGTGCCTCAGCCATTGCATAGCTTTCCCTGGGTACAATTCCTGCGTTATTTACTGCTATATAGATAGTGCCCAGCTCTTTTATCTTATCAAATACAGATGAAACCTCTTTCTCGTTTGATACATCGCACAGAAAGGAGTCTGCCCGGGATCCTTCTTCAACAACCTTTTTCGAAGTGTCGTCCATTCCGTCTTTTGATATGTCAAGAAGGCACAGATGCATCTTAAGTTTGGAAAGTTCAAAGGCTATGGATCTTCCTACTCCGGAGCCAGCTCCGGTTACTATGGCAATTTTATTTTCCAGACTGTATCCTGTAACCATGATTATCTGTATTTTATATTAAAATTTATTGAGATATATAGAATTATTAAAACAGGCTAGTCTTTAAGGAGTTTCTCAAACAGGGCCTTTTCCTTAGCACCGTCCCATCTTCCGCCGGTCTCAATAGCATCTTCCAGGTCAAGATGGGGATATACTACTACTTTCCCATCGAATTCACCTTTTACTGCTCTCTCCACAAGCTCTGGCATATCAGAAAATCTTCCAATAAGTGCAGTATGGATTCCCGGATCAATATCACCCCTGGCTATGGCTTCAAGTGCAAGCTTCATGTCGTAAACTTCAGCTCCCGAGGAGCCTACTATTTCTCCTTCCTGGTAGTGGAAAAAGCCGGGATCTATTTCTATGGTGGAACCTCTGGTCCCGCCAAAAAGGTTTACCCTGCCACCTCTTCCGGAAAGCTTTATAGCATCCTGCTGCACTCCGGCATTTCCCACAGGGACTATTACATCATCAGCCATCCTGCCTTCTGTTATCTCTTTAACTTTTGAGGCAAGGTCAACTTCTTTAGGGTTAAAGTAGTAAGTGGATACCCCTTTTTGTCTGGCTCTTTGATCAAGGTTGCGTTTGCCCCAGTAGAGCCTGTTCTCGTCTACTTCTACCATAATAAGGTTTTTTACACCCGCTTTTAGGGCAAACTCGTCATGAAACCTGCCCATGGGACCCTGTCCCACAATTACTGTAGTGCCTCCTTTTTTTAACCCCACCTCTAGCTTTCTGGGAGCAGATGGGCTTTCCTGATAAGGCCTTATGTGGAGCTGGTGAGCTCTTACAATGGTAGATACAGGTTCCGCCAGCGATACTGCAAAGTAAGGCATTTCATCGTCCGGAAGGGGAACCAGGGCATCATTTTCTATTACTTCCTCCAATATGAGGATATAATGTGCATAGAATCCACCCAGCGTGTACCCTACAGCCAGCCTGTCAACACCTCTGCCGCTGTTCCTGTAGTTATCCCTGCAGTTTATTGGGCTGCACCTTATCGGTGGCTGGATTGTATAACGCTGGCCAATCTTATATTTATTTTTTAGATTCTTACCAACCATTACAACAGTAACAGAGCCTTCATCTCCTAAAATTACAGGATTTGCACCGGGATCCCAGCCGTTGAAATAGCTGTTATCCGGTCCCTGTGTAATAGGCTTGTTCATTGAAACGCAAAGGGTCGTAGCGTCAACCCTTGCCAGAAGCTGGTCCGGTCCTGGAAGTTTTACCTCGACTTCTTCTATACTGAAGTTCTCATAGCCGGGTCCGGCCAGTAGGGCAGCGGGCATAGTATCAGGTAATTTGTAGCTTTCATCTATATTTTTGTATTCCTGGAATTTATTCATTTTTTTCATATATTAAAAATATTAAACGAATTTAATTATCAAACCCGAACCGGGAAATAAGTATATAAAATAAACGGAATAATAAATTAAAAAAATAATAATATCAAAGACCAAATAATTTTTACAGACATTTTAAAATTATATTTCTTATTTTTTTAAAAGAATTTTTTCTTTTATTATAATTATAATCCTAAAAGATACAATGTTTATTATGCGGTTATAGTACAGGGCCCTTTATATTAGTATGTTACTGTAGATAAATATTACCGGTTGGATTTTGCTTTTTCTTTTATTTGCTGTTTTTATCTTCCCGGTTCCTAATCTTTTTTGCTTGCGATTTTAAACACCTCGATACGCTCATCCAGATCAGGATATTTTTTTATCATCTTTTCAGAAAAAATGCCTTCATCCAGATCTTTTTCTGCCATGTTTTCATGCCCGATCAATGCCCATGAGGAATCTATCAGATTATGAAGTTCCCTTTTTTTTAGGATTTTGCAGGTAAAAGACTGTCTGGGAGAATTTATATCTTCCCCGCATATCTGAAAAAACTTATACTTCTCGCATAGTCCCTTAACACGCCTTATCTGCTCCATGCTATTTCTGGTAGGCATATATGTAACAGCCTTAAATCCCAGGTCTTTAATGATATCAAAGAGTGAATCCAGATAGCTATCCTCAAACTTTTGAGCTTTTTTATCACCGGTTATAGATTCTGTAATGTCACCTAAATATGCATATGCAGGTATAGAACCTGTTTCATCTGCAAGAGTAATAAAATCTTCTACATCGGGACACTCGGCAGCAGCATCGATATAAAATCTTTCTACAAAATCACTCTTTAAGACATTTAGCATGTCGTAAGCATATAATTTGTTTCCCCTGTCTTCCAGATAGGAGAGGTTTTTCTCTGAAATTTCCAATTTTAAATCGTTCCTGAAAAAATCGATCACCCGGGTTCCTTTTGAAAATTTAGATAATATTTTTTCAGCTGCAGCAAAAAGTATGTGCCTTTCCGTTACGGTCCCTCCTTGAAAATATAAAGAAAGAGGCAGCACATCATGTACGTAGTCAAGGGACAATGAAAAGGGTCCAAATATTTTATTCAACTTTTCTATCATTAATATATTCCTCTTATTCCGCTCTTCCCTATAAGGGGCAAAAAAGGAATCTATCTTGCTAATCTGGCTATCAGGGACCCCATGAATAGCCACATAAGCTATGGATTTCTGATCAGGATTATTTATGCGAATTCCCCCAAAAGGGGTTTTTGAAAAATCTACCCTGCATTCCACTCCTTTAGTAGTATGGATTCCTGCCATCTTCCCTGCAGCCCTGAATTCACCTGCCCCGCTAATAGTATCGTGGTCCATAATACCTGCAGTCTGCAGCCCAGAGCGCAGTGCCATCCATATTGCCATTGTTGGTGTATAAAATGAGAAAGAGTAGTTAGTATGAATGTGATTATTAATATAATAATCCATTGTGATATCAGGTGCATGCTTATGTCTTTCATTTTCTAAGATAAATTTTAAATTGCCCAGACGCTTATCCGGGTTGCTATCATTCAATAATTTTTTGTATTTTATAATTTCATTGTCCATCTATTCCACCATTCCAAAATAAATTATAATTTCTAATTCCCCTTATTTTATCGGAGGAAGTTACGGTTAGTCATCAGATTCTACTTCCCAAAATACAACATAACTACCTTACTTATTTTTGGATTTAAATTCAATATAATAATAGAAAATAATCCATTAAAAGCATGGCAGCTTCAAATCCATGATTAAGGCCGTGCAGCAATAGTTAAAAAAGATGAAAATAATAAGGAAATGTACTTTAAGGTATTAATCCCTGCCATTTACTACTACCACTCTGCAAAAACAAGTATAAAACCATTACAATCCCTTATTGCGAGTTCCTGGATCCCGTAGGGGGTTTTATGAATATCCTTTACTATCTCGATCCTGTCTTTTATTCTTTCCCTGAATCCATCAAGGTACTCCAGTTCGATATACATGACTGCGTTACATCCCCTTTTTGGCAGGTCGAATTTCTTTATAGATTCCTTTATGCTGTCTTTTGACTGGAACATTATCTCAACATCCTCACATGCCATAAGGGCCCAGTCATATTTGCCTGATTCAGGATCGGTCAGTACCACTTCAAAACAACCCAGAACATTCTGATACCAATCTACAGTAGAGTTAACGTCTTCTACTATTAGATTAGGCGTCATCTTCTTTAGCATTTCTACCTCCTATTTTATTTTCATCCATTAAAATCAATGTCAGCAGGCATTAACGGTAATAATTTAATTGATAATCATTATCAATTAAATTATACACCAGGTGCTTTTTTTGTCAATAAAGTGACAGGTGGAACAGAGACATTTTCTAATAATGGGTGATAGGGACTCTATATTGTATAATTATATTGTAATCAACCAGTTGACAGAATTAATATAAGAAAATTTAGCTTGAGTCATTTTTAATTATTCTTTCTTTTAAAAAATATGCTTTATTGGGCAAATACAAGGGTATATCCGTTAAAATCTTTTATGAAAAATTCTTTTCTTCCCCACGGGGTACTGTGCAGTTCTTTTACTATTTCTACCTTGCCTGTTAGCCATTTATACAATCCTTCAACGTCTTCGGCTTCTATATATATAATACTGCTGCCTCCAATTTTTTCATTCTTAAATTCAGGAACTTTTTCACAAAGGCTTTCCCTTGATTGGAACATAATTTCGGCGTCCCCACAGTTCATCATTGCCCAATCAAACTTTCCTTCTTTCGGGTCTGTTAAAACAAGGTCGAAACAACCGAGTGTCTCCTGATAAAATTTTACAGTTTTATTCACATCTTCAACCATTAAATTAGGAAGCAATCTTTTGAACATTTTTTATACCTGCTCCTTTAAAAAACGGCACATATTTTTTTATTTAAACTTTGAAAATCTTATTTTGTTCATTAAGCCTTATTGGTAAGACTATTATTATCCAGTAAGCAACACCAACCATTACAGCACCGCCTACAATATTGCCTGTGGTTACAGAAAGTAAATTCCCGAGAAACCCTAACAAATTTAAATTGGACATATCTGCACCGGGGTTGATTTTTAATAAAGCGGAAATGACTGCGGGATTATCTTTTACCAGCAACCCCATTGGAATAAAATACATATTTGCTATGCCATGCTCGAATCCTGATGCAACAAAAGCGGTAATTGGGAAAATAATTGCAGCAATTTTACTGATAACTGTTCTTGCACTAAAACAGAGCCATACGGCCAGGCATACCAGTGCATTGCAGAGTATCCCCCTGGTAAATCCCTCAACAAATGTGAGGTTTACCTTATTTACGGCAATCATAGCTGCACTCGCTCCTAGTAAATTTTCTTTTAGCTGCCATAAATTTGTATAGTATATCAGGTATACAATAATAATAGATCCTATAAAATTTCCTATGTAACAAACAGACCAGTTCTTAAACATCTGCTTAAATGTTACAACCCTTGAAGCTATGCCCATCATAATTAAGCAATTCCCTGTAAAAAGTTCTGCACCGCCGACTATCACAAGAATAAGCCCAAGCGAGAATGTAAGGCCGCCAATAAGCCTTGTGAGCCCGATGCTTAAATTAGAATCAAAAGTTGCTATCGTATAAAATTCCGCTCCCAGGGCTATGAAGCTTCCAGCTAAAATTGCAAGCATAGAAAGGCTTAAAAAATTTAATTTTGCCTTACTTTTGCATGCAGCTTCGACCCTTTTTTCCATATCTGCGGGGGAGTAGTCGTCAAATTGAAAAATGAGTGGACCCATATAAATTACTTTCTCTAAAATTTAAGATTATGAAAAAAATTTCTTTCTGTAATCCTTATAAAAAATCAATAGTATCCTAATTTATAATGATAACCAATATCAATATACAATATTTTTGATAAAAAAGGAAATTTATTAGAGGTTTTACATCTATGCAAATAATAACAGCAATTCAGGATTGGTAAGTTAAAGCATATAAATTGTAAATAGAATATAAGATTTTAGTATTAAAGTATGGCAATTATTTTAACCCGGTAGCGCGTAGGGGATTGAGGGTGGTGCTGGAAGTGGTAAATTATTTACCTTTGCACTCTTCGCATAAACCATAAAACTGGACCTGTATGCTTTCTACTTTTAGCTTGCATTTTTTTAAGATATTTTTGAAAGAATCAACCTCCAGCAGTATAGAATTATCCAAACATTCATTATGTGTGATTATCTTTCCGCACCCCGTACAGATCATATAAACAAAAGCTTTATTAGGAGCTTCATCTTGAAATGAATAGTAAGTTTTCCCACTGCCCAGGATAATCCTTTTGATTATCTGCAATTTCGCAAAAAGATTCAAAGTCCTGTAAACAGTGGCAATCCCTATGTCAGGATGTTTTTTCCTTATATCTAAATAAAGAGTTTCAGCATCATATAAACGTGTTGATTTATTTAAAAATTCGAGAATAAATCTACGGGGTTTTGTCAGCTTATAGTTCTCATTAATTAGTATACGTTCAGCCGATTTAAGCTGGTTATTTTTATCTTTATTTACCATTTATTCTTTATAATAATTAAAGTTGATATTGATAATTGTTATAATTTTTTAAAATATAAAAGATATGATTATAATAGTCAATGCTTTTTAAGTAGTCTCTGGCAGGATAAAAGATTGTATAGCTTTTTAAATATTATCATAGGAAAGCCGATTTCTTAACATAAATTGAAAATATCATTAAAAGTTAGTAACACCGGTTTATTAATAATCTTGATGCGAATAAATTCCTTTATTTTTATAAAGACCCTTTTTAATCGGCGCCAAACTCTTCGCATGCATCAAGAACATTTTTTAGGTAAACAAAAGCAGGACTTCCTCCCATCAAGACGGCTATCTCGCTTGCTTCCATTATTTCCTGCTTTGTTGCTCCATTGTCTATGGCATTGCTTACATGAAAGGATATGCAGGGCAGGCAATGAGAATCTATTGCCAGTGCTATAGAAATCAATGCTTTTGTTTTTTCAGAAAGGACACCTTTTCTTTCAGTACTGTCAAGGAAACCCATAAAATCTCTAAAAAAATCAGGAGAGCTTATAGACATCATCTCATATGCTTTATTAAGTTCTTGAAACATATCTCTCATGCTATTTTTTTTGGCATGTTCCATTAAATTTCCTTTCTCTTGATATTTGAATGATTTTTAACAATTGTAGATATTATATCTTTATTTTAATTTTTAATAACAGATTTGTATTAAAAATATTATATCAATTTTTACTTTAAAAGGTGACTGATTTTTTTTATAAATCTTATTCAAATTTAGTATATTTAGTAATTTTTTAATCATTAATTAAAATTCCTAATTACAGATTATAAAATCAGGGGAGCGGGGTTCTACAAACTTTTAGTGCATAAATAATTCATGCATAGCCGATAGAACGATAAATTGATATGCAGCTGACTCTGCAATTATCCACCGGGACAAATAAAGGTAAAAATATTGACATTAATATATGGCAGGTATATGATATAGATAGTAATTATCATTATCATTATCAATTATAATGAATAGTAAAAATAACAAAAATAGCCCCGATTTTTGGAAATGTAAATTAAGAGAAGCAGGATTGAGATTGACTAAATCCAGGATAGCCATAATAGATACTATTGTAAAAATCCCCGGTAAATACACAATAGAGGAATTCTACTCGGCTGTACATAAAAAATATCCAGAAATAGGCATCGCAACTATTTATAGAAATAAAGGTTTAATGGAAGAAATTGGCCTGATAGTTAAAGCAGGTTTTAAAGATCATAAAACAGAATATATGGCTTGTAATTTATTTACGGGAAAAGATTTAGAAAGAAAAATAGGTAAATCAAAGTTAAGATCGAATAATAAAAATGAATACATTTTAGATGAAAATGATTTATCTAATTCAAAACAAAATGATTATGATTTAAGGGATCCGGGAACTATTAAAATAAAGACCCTGGAATCACGAATAGATAAATGGATAAGTGATTTGCAAAAACTAAAAAATAAAAAGGGGGAAACATTGGAAAATATAATAAACGATTTTTCCAGGATTGACAGGATAATCATAAACCATGGCTACAGCAGGGACAATTTAATACAGATCCTGATTGAAATACAAAAAAAATATAATTGGCTTCCGAAGCATGTTTTGTTTTATTTAAGCAAAAAATTGGATGTACCGTTGACCTCTATCTATAATATTGCCACTTTTTACAAAAGCTTCAATCTGGAACCGTGTGGTAAGCATTCCATAATTGTTTGTACGGGTACGGCCTGCCATCTCAGGGGAGCCATGAACCTGCTCCAAAAAATTGTTAGTATATTAAATGTAAAACCGGGGGACACTACCGATGACTACAAATTTACTTTATCTACAGTCAATTGTCTTGGTGCTTGTGCCCTCGGCCCTATAATGATGATTGATAATAAGTATTACAGTAACCCTTCCACAAATAAATTAAAAAAATTATTAAAAAGTCTTTCTTAGATAAATTTAATATTAAAAAAATGAGGGGTTTTAAAAATGGATACAAAAATTAAAAATAAGAAGGTCAATTCATTGGAGGAATTGATTGAAAAAAAGTACCGGTTGGATGCTGAACTGGAAAACAAAATTATAATTTCGGTCTGTTCCGGGCCGGGCTGCATTGCACGCGGATCAACGAAAATTTATAATTCCCTGAAAAAAGAGATTGAAAGTATCCGCCTATATGATTCAAAAAATATAATGGTAAAAAAGGCCGGCTGCCTCGGATTCTGTGAAATGGGCCCGGTGGTCACTATTTATCCCGGAGAGATCTGTTATTTCAAGGTCAGTGAAAAAGATATCCCGGCAATCGTTGAAAAAACGGTGAAAGGAGAGATTTTCGACCCTCTTCTGTACAGGGATGAAAGTGGGGAGCCGGTAGTCAGGGAGTCCGAGATTCCATTTTATAAATATCAGAAAAGGATTATATTAAACAATTTTTCAAAAATCGACTACGATAGCATAGATGATTATATTAGAACCGGGGGTTACCGGTCCCTGGGAAAAGCATTGAACAGCATGACCGCAGAAGAAGTGCTGGAAGAGGTAAAAAATGCAAATTTAAGAGGAAGGGGCGGAGGAGGTTTTCCGGCAGGAGTTAAATGGGAATCAACCAGGAATGCTCCCGGAACACCAAAATATGTGATAGTAAATGCTGACGAAGGTGATCCCGGAGCTTTTATGGACAGGGCAATTCTAGAGGGATGCCCACATATGGTGCTGGAAGGTTTGATTATAGGTGCTTATGCCATAGGTGCCGGCAGTGGTTATATTTACATAAGACATGAATATCCCAACGCTATAAAAAATATTGAAAAGGCTATAGACCAGGCTAAAAATTATGGATTCCTGGGGAAAAATATTTTGGGTTCCGGTTTTGATTTTGATGTTAAGGTCCATATGGGTGCAGGTGCTTATGTTTCCGGGGAGTCAAGCGCATTAATGTCTGCAATTGAAGGCAAGGTTGGGGAACCAAGATTAAAATATATCAGGTCAGCGGTACGCGGCCTGTGGGAGAGGCCCACGAATCTTAATAATGTTGAGACATGGGCCAATGTACCATTAATAATTGATAATGGGTCCGGGTGGTTTAGGGGCATAGGAAATAAAAAAAATAGCGGCACCAAAATTTTTTCGCTTGTGGGCAAGGTCAAAAATACCGGTTTGATAGAAGTACCCCTGGGTATCACGCTGAGAGATGTTATCTTTAAGATCGGCGGAGGCATAAAAGGCGGTAAAAAATTTAAGGCTGTGCAGACCGGCGGCCCTTCCGGAGGAGTAATACCGGAGGAATTATTGGACCTGCCGGTAGATTTTGATGAACTGACAAAAGCAGGGTCCATAATGGGTTCCGGAGGGATGATCGTTATGGATGAGTCGGACTGTATGGTAAACCTTGCTCATTATTACATTAA
Source organism: uncultured Actinomycetota bacterium (assembly GCA_964563645.1). Classification (GTDB taxonomy): domain Bacteria; phylum Actinomycetota; class Humimicrobiia; order Humimicrobiales; family Humimicrobiaceae; genus M55B120. Next base: position 18,885 of record CAZLXJ010000010.1, read on the forward strand.
ATTTCTTGCCAGTGAATCCTGTGGCAAATGTGTTCCCTGCAGGGAGGGCATAAGGCAGATGCTGTATATTTACGAAAGGATTATTTCCGGAAAAGGTAAGGAAAGCGATTTGAAACTTTTAAGCGACCTGTCGATGCTGATGAAAGAAGCTTCATTATGCGCTCTGGGTAAAACTGTTCCGAATATAGTACTGACTACAATAAAATATTTTAGAGAAGAATATGAAGCACATATATTTTACAATACCTGTCCCGCAAAAGTATGCAGAAAGCTTATCAGTTATGTTATTGATGAGAAAAGATGCTCGGGATGCGGAGCCTGCGTAAAAGTCTGCCCGTCCGGAGCTATAAAAGGGGAACCTCGTAGTCCTCATTATATAGATAATGCTGTTTGCACAAGATGCGGCGCATGCGTAGAAGCCTGCCCGGATAAATACAACGCTATTATGAAAAGGGCTGGTACTTCTGAAATAGTAGCAGAAACTAAAATGGAGGAAGCCAGGAGTGCTTTTAAATGAAATTTAATGAATTCTAAACTTAACCGGGAGAAATATTATGAAAAATAAAATGGAAAAATTGTCAAGCGATAAGCTGGATATAATAATCAATGGCAAAAAGGTCGCAGTAAACAGGGGAGAGACAATACTGAAAGCTGCCGGGGAATCAGGTATATTCATACCTGCGTTATGTTACCATGAAGAAGTAAAGCCCTGCGGTGCCTGCCGGCTATGCCTGGTTGAAATTGAAGTAGAAGGGAAAACAAAAATAGTTGCTTCATGCGGTTACCATGTTGAAAAGGCGATGGTAGTGCGCACTGAAAGCCCAGGAGTGGAACAGATAAGAAAAAATCTCGTAGAACTTTATATGGCTTTATTTCCATTCAATCCAGTAATTAAAGACCTGGCAAGAAAATACGGGATAAGCAAAACCAGGTATAAAAAAGAGTATAATTACTGCATACTATGCGGACTCTGCGTAAGGTATTGTGCTGAAGTAAAAAAGAACCATGCAATTGGATTTGTTGGCAGGGGAATTGATAAAAAGGTTGCTTTCATACCTGATTCCAGCTATTTTAAATATTGCCAGGACTGCATGGAATGTGCCAGGATATGTCCGACTGGAGTATTTCCATCCAATTATGGAATAGACAGGATCCCTCAACTGGATAACTTGTAATTAAAATTTCTTGAACGGGTATCCCGGCTAAAAAGGCAGGTTAATTGGCAGGATGCAAATTGAATTTGAGAAGAAATATCTGCTGAAACCATCAAAAAATTATTAAAGAGGGTCATTTGTTGCCGGATTTTAATTTTTCTATCTCTTCTGCAATTTTTTCCAGTGAATCAAATATACAGTCTATGGCTTTATAATTGAAATCACAATTGAAGATATCAGGTCCTGTACAGTTATCCTTGAATTTAAGCTCGCTTGTCACAATAAATCTTTGAGAACTTAAATAATCTTTTAAACTACCCATATTTGGCCTTTTTATCAAATAATATTAGAAATTATTATATCAGGGATTGTTATCTTATTTTACAGGTAATTCTATTTGGAGGTCTTTGTGGTGATTGCCTGTTTTTTTATAAATATCTATTGCCTGCTGAATTATGAAATGCAATGTATGCAGCATGGCCATTAGCTGAAAATCCTAATTTGAAGAGTTACTGCTATGAGAAGATAAATTTTCGGACCCAAAAATAAAACCCCAAGTAATCTTAAACCATAGTTTTCACCGTAGGCCATACAACCACTCGGGGTCTACCTTAAAGCTTTTCTCGGGACTTCTAATTTTTAACTAAAATTTCAAGTCTTTTCAAACTTAAAATTTAACTAAATCTTAGATGTTGCCTTCTGCTCTAAGATAATTATTAATATATCAGGAAAAAATATTTATGTCAATATAAAATTAAAAAATTTTACACGAAATGAAATATTTTGGTAAAGATTTTTGACCCCTCACCATTTAAAACTACTCTATAGTCATTTTATGAACCTGCAGTCAATATAAGACTTTTTATATATGACTATAAATAACGGATTATAAACTTTATTTTTTAAATAGCCGGTAAATCTATATAATGAATATATAAAGTCTGCTATCAAATTTATATGCGTGGGCATTAGAGAAAGAGAAGGATTGTCTGGATCTCTATTTTTATACTGCCTGCCTGAAATAAATAAAAATGAATGGACAGGAGCGTGGTAAGAGATGAATGTAAACTTCAATGAAAAAACAAGGATGCTGGAGGTAGAATATAAATTCCGGGAAGTGGAGCAGGCAAACCTCTTCAGGAACATCTATCCGTATAGCCAGGTTCCGAAGCTTGTTTTCAATCACCGCATCGTTCCTATGAATATCCCTGAAAAGCTATTTATAACTGATACTACCTTCAGGGACGGGCAGCAGTCAAGATCCCCCTATACTACCGGACAGATATGCAGGATATACGATCTTTTAAGCAGGCTCGATAACGGAAGCGGGATAATAAACAAATCAGAATTCTTTATATACTCGAAAAAGGATAAGGAAGCTATAATCAAGTGCTCGGAAAAGGGTCACAGGTTCCCGAAGATAACTTCCTGGATAAGGGCAAGAAAAGAAGATTTTGATATGGCAAAGGAACTGGATATAGAAGAAACAGGAATACTTGTATCGTGCTCGGATTATCATATTTTTAAGAAATTGAATATGAACAGGTCGCAGGCTATTGATGCGTATCTGAGAGTAATAAATGATACGCTGGATGCAGGCATTATTCCAAGATGCCACCTTGAAGATATAACAAGGGCAGATTTTTACGGTTTTGTACTTCCATTTGTAAAGAAACTTATGGAGCTTTCAAGCCAGTCAGGCATGCCCATAAAGATAAGGGCATGTGATACGCTTGGGCTTGGAGTTTCCATACCGGGCATAGCCCTTCCGAGGAGCGTGCCGCAGATAATCTACGGACTGATAAATTACAGCGGGGTGCCTTCTGAATGGCTTGAATGGCACGGACATAATGATTTCTATAAAGCTGTTACCAATTCTACATCAGCCTGGCTTTATGGAGCTTCAATGGTGAATGCCTCGCTTCTTGGGATAGGAGAGAGAACGGGCAACTGCCCACTTGAAGCTATGGTGATGGAGTATACGCAGCTCAGGGGAAACAGCGGGGGGATGGACCTGCAGGTTATAACCGAGATTGCCGAATATTTTGAGAATGAACTTGATTACGAGATCCCGCCGCGGACTCCGTTTGTGGGCAGGGCATTTAATGCCACCCGGGCAGGAATACATGCTGATGGGCTCCTAAAGGATGAAGAGATTTATAATATATTCAACACTTCAAAAATACTGGGAAGGCCGCCTCAGGTCGTAATCGATGCGCATTCGGGTCTTGCCGGGATAGCAATGTGGGTAAATAATTATTTTGACCTTGCGGGGAAAAGAAAGATAGATAAAAAGGATGGAAGAATAGCCAGGATAAAGGAGTGGATTGATGGGGAATACGGGAAAGGCAGGATTACAGTAATAAGTGATGTGGAAATGGAGCAGCTTGTAAGCCAGTACATGCCGGGACTGCTTAAGCTTAGAGAGAGCAGGGTAGAGTAATTATAAAATTTTTAGGTTTTCATCTTCCACTTCGTGAGGATATTTTCACGGTCGAATTTCCTTATTGCTATCCTGAGAAGGATGGGACAGAATATCAAAAGTGCCAGGCAGGCCAGCAGTAAATAGGAAATATTTATGAGGAAAAAACCTGCCAGCTGAAGGCCTATTACCAGATATATGGGAAAGATAACGACAGATCCTATTCCCTGGGCGGATCTTATATCCGTGGATCTTGACGATACTATTATGCTAAGCATTGTAAGTATAAATGAGAGGATTGGACTCAGAATGAAAGCCACTATCAGCCAGTCTACCGTGGGAAGAGGAGCATACCCCATCTTTGCATAGAGCATCACGTCAACCACCAGCGTAAGCAGAAGGAAATTAATTGTAGAGATTACAAATGCCGGTACCATGGAAGTAAGTGATTTTCCCAAAAGGAGCTCTCCGGTTCTTACAGGAGTGCTCAGAAGAGGTTCGAGAGTGTTGTTCTCCTTTTCCATCAGAATAGATGCCGGTGCAATAAGGCTGGGGACCATGGCAGGAATTACAAGCAAAAATATCAGGAGCTGCTTTACCATGAAACCTGCCAGGACTTTTTCAGGATTTTCAACCTGACCGAATACCCTGCTTATAAATTCCGAAGTATCTTCATCAGCAAGGATTGAATCGCTGCCTATGGAAATAAAAAGGGGCAGGCCAATTGAAAATATAACCGTTACAACAAGTATGGGCACCCAGATATTTTTGTTCTTTATTATTTCCCTTATTTCCTTTTTAAATATTATAAGTGAATTTTTCATCTTCCTTCCCCGTCTCTTATAAGGTCAAGGTATATGTCTTCCAGAGATGCTTTTATCTCATTAATATAAAGTATATCTATATTGTTTTTGACCAGTTTTCTTATTATCACCGGATTTGATATTGCAGGATCCTCAACAAAGACCCATGCCCTGTTGTTATTTATTTCGACATTTCTGACCGAGTCTATATCTTCCAGAAGGCCCCTGTACCTTTCGGCTCTGTCTTTAAATACAAGCTCGACCCTTTTATTTCTATCCTGGTTCTGAAGCTCGTCAAGTGACGCTATTTTTATTATTTTCCTTTTGATAAAACATACCCTGTCCGAAAGAGAGGATGCTTCACTAAGATTATGCGTGCATAGAAAGACTGTTATCTTTTCCTTTTTCAGACTTTCAATAAAACTTCTTACCATATGGGCACTTGCAGGATCAAGACCTGCGGTGGGCTCGTCTAGCAATAATATTTTAGGCTCATGGATAAGTGCCCTGCAGAGTGCGAGCTTCTGCTTCATACCTTTTGAGTAGGTCCCTGCTGGATCGTCCTTTCTTTCCCATAAGCCAAACATCTTTAAATACTTCTCTATATTTGAAAATTTTTTATGTTCGGGGGTATCATAAAAACTGGAGAAATAACTGAGATTTTCATACGCAGATATTTTTTCATAAAGGCCCGGAGATTCTGTGAGGAGCCCGGTGATTGAACGTATATATGCGCTGTCAGAAGCGGGGTTTCTGCCGTCAATATCTATAATTCCGGAAGTCGGGCCGATAAGGGTTGCGAGCATCCTTATGGTTGTAGTCTTACCGGCGCCATTCGGACCTAGAAAACCGAATATTTCACTGTCTTCAATATTAAATGATATGTCCTCTACCGCAGTTATTGCCCCGAATTTTTTTGTTAGTCCTTTTACAGTTATCATAAAAAAAATTTTAAATATTATACTAAAAAAAACAAGCTTTTTACCGAAAAATAATAATTGAAGAAGTGTCATCGTTAATGAGATAATAAAAATGTAAGGGATGATATGTCTGATAATATATAAAATTGATAATGATTAAAAAAAAGAAAACAGATATGATAGATATCCTGATGATAGATAATTATGATTCTTTTACCTTCAATCTTGTACAGTACCTGGGGATACTGGGCGAGAGCATTAAGGTCAGGAGGAATAACAGGATAAGCCTTGATGAAATAGAAGAGATGAACCCGGGAAAAATTGTTATATCTCCGGGGCCCGGGAGACCCGATGATGCAGGCATATCGAAGGAACTGATAAAAAGGTTTTATAAAAAGATCCCAATACTGGGTGTCTGCCTGGGGCATCAGTCCATAGGGGAAGTCTTTGGCGGGAGGGTTGTAGGTTCCGGCACCGTAGTACACGGGAAGACTTCGCAGATCTATCATGACGGGAAAACTATATTCAGGGGGGTCTCAAATCCTTTCACTGCAGCAAGATATCACTCACTTATCCTTGAAAGATGTACTGTCCCGGCAGTCTTTGAAATATCTGCACATACAGAAGATGATATAGTAATGGGCATAAGGCACAGGGACTGGCCCCTGGAGGGTATACAGTTTCATCCGGAATCGTTTCTTACTCCGGCTGGTATGGACATACTAAAAAATTTTATTGATCTATGAAAATAGTCTGCACATTAACAAATGCTGATATCAGTAATGCACCGGAAGATATTGCATACCGGCTCAAGGATTCAGAATACCTGTGCTTCCTTGACAGCAGCCTGGTTCCTCATAAGTACTCGAGGTTTTCATATATTGGCTGGGAGCCTTCATTTGTCCTTAAAAGCTATGGGCTTGCAAATGAGTTTATAAATATTTCAAAAGGTATCAGATGTTTTTCATACCAGCACCCGCTTAATTTTTTTAAAAGAAAAATAAACAGCACTGTACTTCATATGAAAAATGACAAAAAGAATAATATATGCATTTTTCAAATAAACGGGAAAGAGATTACAAGAAAAGACCTAGCATATAAGTACCGAAAGGAAAACATGCCTGATTTTATAGGCGGCTTTATGGGATATTTTTCATATGATATGAAAGACTATATCGAAAAGCTCCCAAATACTGTTGCCGATGACCAGGGTATCCCGCTTATCTACCAGGTTTTTTTTAATAAACTGCTTGCTTACAATCATGTTGAACATAAATGGTATTTTATCAGAAACTTCATAGTTGACGACAGCAGGGGGAAAATGAAGGAAGTTTTTGGCAAGGGAGACCTGATAGGTCCAGGCGCAGACAGGAATAATATAAGAGAAAGGACCTCAGAAGAACTTGAGGAGATTAAAACATTCCTTGCCTGCGATGCTGTGATATCAGAAGAAGGAATAATAAGGAAGTACAAAAATAAACGCATCCGCTTAACACGGTTAAAATCAAACTTTAAAAAAGATGATTATATGGGAAGGGTAAAGAAAGTAAAAGACTATATTTATAAGGGTGATATATATCAGGTTAATTTTTCCCAGCGATTTGAAGCAAAGGTGTCCGTGGAACCTGCAGATATTTATTACATACTAAGGGATAAAAATCCCGCTCCCTTTTCTGCATATCTGGGTTTTCCGGATTTTTCAATCGGAAGCTCCTCTCCTGAAAGGTTCTTGTATCTAAAGGACAATATCATAGAGACCAGGCCCATAAAAGGCACAAGTCCCAGGGGCAGGGATGGTGAAGAGGATATTAAAAATGCACTGGAGCTAAAAGAAAGCTCAAAGGACAGGGCTGAGCTTAATATGATAGTGGATCTGGAAAGAAACGATCTTGGAAAATTCTGTTATTACGGGACAGTAAAGGTGGAAGAACATGCAGTTATAGAAAAATATGAAAGGGTATTTCATTCGGTCTCAACTGTCAGGGGCCGTGTTAAAGAGGGTACTGATGTACCGGAAATAATCAGGGCAGCATTTCCCGGCGGTTCCATTACCGGGGCTCCGAAAATAAGGGCCATGGAAATAATTGATGAGCTGGAGACGGTAAGCAGGGGTATCTATACCGGTTCCATCGGCTATATTTCGATTGATAATACTATGGACTTAAATATTGTAATAAGAACCTTTATAATAAAAAATGGAAGATTTTATTATAATGTGGGAGGGGGCATAGTAGCTGATTCCCGGCCACTCATGGAATACCGTGAGACCCTGGACAAGGGAGCAGCCCTTAAGGATACATTTAATTTTTTTAGGCCGGGAAAAATTTTGGAACAGGGGAAATACCGGAAGGTATAAAATTTATTTAAAATCATTTTTTAGTTTGTTTAAAAAATGGAGAAGAAGAAATGTCTGAATATGTGTATATTAATGGGAGATTCTATCCGGCAAAAAGAGCAAAAATCTCTGTAAATGACAGGGGATTCCTATACGGTGACGGTATCTTTGAAACCATGCTAAGCTGCAGGGGCAGGATATTTATGCTCTCAATGCATATGGACAGGCTTTTTCACAGCCTCAGGGCTTTAAAATTTAATGACTTTATTGACAGAGAAGGCATTGAAAAAGCAGTTTATGGAGCCATTTCAAAAAATAGACTATCGGGAAAAGATGGTTATATAAAGATTATAGTAACAAGGGGAGAATATAGTGGAAAGCTTGATTTTAGCACAGGCCTCCGCCCTTCCTTAATTGTAATTGTCAGAAGACTTAAACCCTATCCACCGGAAATATATTCGGATGGTGTAGATATAATTTCTTCATCAGTATTAAGACAGCCGTACGGAGAACAGGTTTACAGGCATAAGCTCGTGAGTTATTTTGAAAATATTTACGAAAAGGACAGGGCAAATTCCCGGGGCGCATTTGAATCTATATTTCTTACAGGGGATAAGCTTGTCCTTGAAGGTTCGACTTCAAATATTTTTGTTGGAGGCAGATCAACCCTGTACACCCCGCCTGTCAACCAGAACATACTTCCGGGTATTACCAGGGAAATAGTCCTGGAACTTTGCCGGGCAAACGGTATAGGGTCACGGGAGAAGAAAGTCCATTACAGCGATCTTATAAATGCCCGGGAGGTCTTTACTACCAGCTCCATAGCGGGGATAGTACCGGTAAAAAAGGTTAATGCACATCAACTTAATACACCGGTTCCGGGTCCCCTCACTTCAAAAATTTCGGAGCTGTATCAAGCTAAATTAACAGGATAGCCGGGACTTTATTTTACGAAAATAAGTATAGTTAAAAGAATTTTACTAAAGAAAAAGCTGATGTTAATATATGTTTGTATTTTACTTCAAAATATTTAATAAGTGTAAAATGACTTGAAGGAGGCGATTGTAAAATGAAAAGGTTTGGAAGCTTAATGGATATAATAGAGGAGAGGAAAAGCATACGATCTTACAAGCCTCAGGAAGTAGAAGAAGAAAAGTTAAATTACATCCTTAATGCATTCAGAAAAGCTCCTTCGGCAAAAAACCTTCAGCCATGGAAACTTGTAGTGGTAAAGGATAAAAAAATAATAAAGGATCTTGCAATAGCATGCAATGACCAGACTTTTCTGGAAGAAGCACCCATCATTATAGCAGCCTGTGCAAAGGAGGATGAGGCTTATGGGGTAATGGGCGGATATATTAACAGCTATTCCATAGATATCGGGATAGCCCTGGAACATCTTATACTGGCTGCTACCGAACAGGGTCTGGGTACATGCTGGATCGGGGCTTTCAAGGAAAAGCTGGTCAAAGATATACTGGGCGTTCCCGAAGATGTGAGGGTTGTAGCCCTTACACCGGTTGGTTACCCGGCTGTGGAAGGCGATGAAAGAGGGAGAAAGCCGCTGTCAGAGATCGTATGCTATAATAAATATATCTAATCAGAACATTTACCGCGGGTTAGTTTAGTATTTGTAATAAGATAAGTAATCCATACTAAGCAAATTTAGATAGGCAATGGAAATAATAGTCAGTCATGTGAGTGCAGATTTTGATGCTTTTGCCGCTATGGTGGCGGCAAACAGGTTATTTCCAGAAGCAAAGATAATAATCCCCACAGCCGTAAATTCCAATGTCCGCAAATTTATTTCCCTGTATGAAGACGAGCTCCCTCCGCTAAACGAGGGGGCGGATGTAGATTTTAAGCTGGTAAAGAGGGCAATAATTGTAGATACCAGGATATTGTCAAGGACAGGTCCGGCAGAGAGTGCCCTTAAAAATCCAAATACAGAAGTTATTGCCTATGATCATCACCTGAAAAAAGGAAAAAACTTCCGTTCGGATGCGGATTATTCAAGGGAGACCGGTGCTTCAACAACCATACTATGCGAGCATATTAGAGACAGGAAAATTGCCATATCCCCCCTGGAAGCTACGCTTTTTATAGCAGGAATATATGAGGATACCGGTTCATTCACTTATCCGGGCACCACGCCTGCCGACCTCGAAGCTGCGGCATATCTTATGGAGAAACAGGCAAATCTTTTTGTGGTACTAAAATTTTTAAACCTTTCCCTTACCCAGGAGCAGCACGGACTGCTTGAAAAACTCATAATGAATTCAAGGAAAATTAGGATAAATGACATGGATATACTCTTTTCAAGCACAGAAATGCCGGAGTATGTGGAAGGCCTTTCAGTGCTTACAAGAAAACTTTCCCAGATAGAGGAGATAAGCATTGTTATATGCTGGGTAAAGATGAAAGAAAAAATCTATGCTGTAGCAAGAAGTGATGGCCGGGATATAGATGTTTCGAAGATACTCGGTTCCGTGGGAGGCGGAGGCCATCCCCAGGCTGCATCTGCTGTAATAGACGACCTTGATTTTAAGGAAATAGAGGAAAGAATAACCAGATCTCTTAAGAAGAATATAAAAAGACCGGTGCTGGCAGCCGACATTATGTCATATCCTGTAAGGACTGTGTCCCAGGAAGAGAGCATAAAAGAAGTAGACAGGATACTTAAGACTTTCGGGCATTCGGGAATACCTATTATAGATAAAAATGGAAAACTTGCCGGGATCATTACCAGAAAAGATGTCGATAAGGCTATAAAACACGGGCTTTCGCACGCACCTGTAAAAGGCTTCAGGTCCCACAGCACCATAAAGGCCGGCCCTAATTCCAGTATAGACAGGATACAGGACCTGATGATAGAAAATGGGATCGGCAGGGTGCCGATAGTCAGCAGGCAAAAGATAATAGGCATCATAACCAGGAAGGACATATTGAGATACCTGCATGGGAGAGCCTATGAGCCGGTTATGGATTTCTTTTCCCCTGATATAAGGGAACTTTTAAGGCTAATATCTTCTGTGGCCGGGTCAATGAAAATAAAAGCATATCTTGTGGGCGGCATAGTAAGGGATGCACTTTTGAATATCCCCAATTATGACATGGATATTGTTGTTGAGGGGAACAGCATTGAATTTGGTGAGAAGCTTGCCGCGAGGCTGGACGCAAGATTGGAAACACATAAAAAGTTTATGACGGCGGTACTGGTGCTGGAAAACGGCAGGCATATTGACATCGCTACCTCCAGAGTCGAATATTACAGGAAGCCGGCTGAACTGCCGAGTGTGGAATCGGGCAGCATAAAGCAGGACCTTGCAAGGAGGGATTTTACCATAAACTCAATTGCCCTTTCCCTGAACAGGAAAAATTTTGGTGAGATACTGGATTATTTCGGGGGGAGGGAGGACCTTAAAAATAGAAAGATAAAAGTGCTTCACAAGATGAGTTTTATTGAAGACCCCACGCGAATATTCAGGGCGGTCCGTTTTGAAAAAAGGCTTGGCTTTAGAATGGACAGGCAGACAGAGGCGCTGGCCCGAAATGCCATAGACATGGAGATCGTATCGAAGCTTACAGGCGTCAGGATAAGGGATGAGCTTATATATATTTTAAACGAGGAAAGGCCCTTCAATGCAGTAAAGAGATTATACGGGCTGGGGACTTTATCCAAAATAGGTGTTGAAAAAATAATCAATAAAGAGTTTATGGAAGAGATGCGAAAAGCTACGCGCTCTTATGTAAACCTGAAATCCTATTCAGGAAATAAAGTTTTAAAGTGGAGGCTCATGCTGGCAATGATACTTAAAAACATGGAGGGCTCACGGATAGAGTCATGGTGTCTTAATATGAAGATCAGAAAAAAAGATATGGCTGTAATAAAAGAAAGTGTTGAAAAAATGCCGGATGCAAAGAAAGCCCTGGGCGAAATAATAAAAGAAGATTTTAAACTTTATAGCACTGTCAGGAGCTATCCGTGTGAGCTGAAGTTAATCTGCCACAGCTGGGGAGAAAATTATACAAAAAATATAAAAAGATATTTTAAGAAACTGTCAGATGCAGCTCTGTCAATAAGCGGTGAAGACCTTAAAAGAATGGGATACAGGCCGTCGCCGGTTTTCAAGAAAGTCCTCGACGAGGTCTTAAGGTTAAAAATCAATGGGGGAATATCTGGCAGGAAAGAGGAGCTGTCTGCAGCCGAGAAGCTTATTGGAAAAACAATGACAGGGTTGTAAAAACATCCCACACGGATAGGGGGTAGCACTTATGAGATGATGATTACATAGGGCACCCATGTACGCCATTATGGTTTTAGATTGGAATAAACCAGCCTGCAATAAATAAGCCTGAATGGAATATCTTTTTATTAAAAATTGAATAAAAAAGGCAAGTAATCAAAATTAACAACACCTTAAGTGGACTGGTTTTTGTGGACTCTAAAGTGGTTTAGCTGTTAAACTTAAAACTGATCAAAGTATAAAGTAAGTTAAATTTCCAAAAAAAATTGAAAAAAATAATTATTAAGGAGGAAAGATGCCAGATAATATGGAAAAGCTTTACGAAGAAAGATTTAAAAGGTATGTTACAGCGCTTAAGAATGGGAAGCCTGACAGGGTACCCATAAGGCCATTTGCTGCTGAATTTACATCAAATTATTCTGGATTTACAGTACAGGAGATAACCCACCAGTATGAAAAAGCATTTGAAGCTGTCAGAAAATGTGCTAAAGATTTCCAGTGGGACGCTACAGTTATAAACATGGTTTATGTCTGGAGCGGATTGACGGACCATTTTGGCCATGTTTATTATAAGATGCCGGGAATTGAATTACCGCCAGATACAGGTTTCCAATATTTTGAACCGGCTACAGAAGAAGAAACATTTATGAAAGAAGACGAGTACGATCTTTTGATAGAAAGCCCTACCGAATATTTAGCCAACGTATGGATACCCAGAATCTCATCAAATCTGGTTCCGATCGGCGAGCCCAACACTTACAGGAATAACATGGCCTGGTTAAAAGGCGGCATAGCTATGATGGATTATTTTGGAGCCTGCGGGCGGGCAGTTGAACAGTTAAAAACTGAATGTGGAACTGCTTCAGCGATTGCAGGAATTTTAAAGGCACCTTTTGACATTTTAGCTGATAAACTCAGAGGTTTCAGGCAGGTTTCAGTTGATATATACAGGCAGCCTGATAAAGTAGAAGCCGCTTGCCAGGCATTGGTTCCACACATGCTTCAGAATGCTAAGGTTAGTTCTGACCCAACAAAGCAAGTTCCTGTGGGTCTGTGGCTGCACAGGGGAACATATTTCTCCGAGAGGGATTACGCGAGATTTTTCTGGCCATATCTAAAGGAAATAATAGTAAAACTCTGGGAAGATGGCATACAAACATTATGGTATGGAGAAGGCACCTGGATTAAATGGGCAAAATATACCAGAGAATTACCGGAAAATTCAATTGTGTATCATGTAGATAAAGACGATATATTTGAAGTTCATAAAAAATTAGGTGACAAATTCTGTATAAGTGGCGGCATACCCAATGACGTATTAGCATATGGAACCCCGGAGGATGTTAAGGAAATTGCCAAAAAAGTAATTAAAACTGTTGGCAAAGATGGTGGATATATTATGGACGCAGCAGCTATTTTGCAGGATGATGCAAAGGTAGAGAATGTAAAAGCTATGACTGATGCAGTTTTGGAGTATGGTGAATATTAAAAAATTAAATTAAAAAGAAGGAGGAATAATAATGTCAGATAATAAAGGTAAGGGTATACCGGCAGGGACAATAATTCCATGGGAACAGAGAGAAAAAGAATATGAAAAGATACTTGGAGACAAAGAAATACTGAAATCAGAATGGGAAAAGATTGAATTAATAACTAATAGATTCATCTATGCTATTTTAACTGATTTTTAGAATTGCCTAATAACAGAAAGGAAATAGAATGAGTGAAGATAAAAATATATATGAAGCAATGGTAAATCTGGAAGAAAAAAAAGTTGAGCAGCTGGTAAAAGAAGGTCTTGATTCAGGTATTGCTGCAAAAGATATAATGGATCAATTACAGGAAGCATTGATTGAAATTGGAAAACGTTATGAA
>CAZLXJ010000011.1:0-11881 GCA_964563645.1 uncultured Actinomycetota bacterium
TCTCCCAGCTGAGCTAAGCGCCCATGGTAGCCTGTAGGAGAATTGAACTCCTGTTGCAAGGTTGAAAACCTTGTGTCCTAACCACTAGACGAACAGGCCTCTAATGGTGAGCCGTGAAGGATTCGAACCTTCGACACCCGGATTAAAAGTCCGGTGCTCTACCAACTGAGCTAACGGCCCAGCTAATTTAGCCTAACAACCTTGCAATAAAGCCATTAGCTTACCAATTAAATTAGCAATCGTAAAGTCTACTATAGTGTATTTTCTATGTCAATAAATTAATGAGTATCACGAAATGGCGCTAGATCCGGTTGAAAATCATTTTTCCCTTTTGGCCTGGGATGAAATTTTTTCAGCTTTTTCCATGCCTTTTTCAAGAAATTCTTCACTCTTAACCCTGGCTTCCAGCATGGCAAATCTTGCCCTGTCCAGTAACTCCCTGGCCGATCTATCCAGTAACTTTCTTGTTTCTTTTCCGGATCGGGGTGCAAAAAGAAGACCCGACACAAAGCCCGCAGCCGCAGCAATAACTGTTATCATAAATATATCGCCTATCCCTTTTCTGCAGGCATTTATATATTGCTGAACATTATTTTCATTTTTCTTATCCATTTACATTACCTCTGAGTATATTAAAATATACTAAAATATTATTATAAACTATTTGACATATCTTTTCACATTTCACACGGTACTGGAAGGTCCTAATTTTTAAAGAATGCTTCCCATCACTTCATTCCATCCCCTGTTCATCAGTTTTTCTGTTATATATACATTGTCATGTTTTATCAGTTCTTCCTCAAGTTCCTCTTTATGTTCCAGCGCATTTTGCATCAGGAAGAAATATTTTACCTCTGCGGCCATTTTAATATCTTCAATGGAATCACCGAGAGCGACACAATTTTCCGTTTTTATATTTCTAATATTTTTATCAAGCATAATGCCATTTGCCTTGGTAACTACCTCGGGCATAAGGTTATATATGTGAAGCCTTTTTACATCCAGTTCTACATTCATTAGCTTTGAAAAACCATTATCAACAAGAACAAGGCCGCTATAGCCTTCCCTCTTAAGAATATCGTTTGCCTTTTTAAGGTTTATTTCTCCAAAAAAAAGGGCATTATATGAACGGTTCCTGCTCCATTCACTACGGCCTTCGATCCTACCGGGAAATTCCCCCATAAGAAGCTCTATTATTTCTATTACATCCTTTCCGCCGTATGTGAGATCATAGACATATTTTTTATCATCAAAAGTAACGCGGACAGTCTTTCCCAGATCATATATAAGTTCCGAACCCAGCTCGGATATGTAGTTTTTGGCCCCTATCATCTGCGCATTATAGCGAAGCTGGTATTTGTCTCTTCCCGATACCAGTACCAGATCTATACCTTTCTGTTTTATTGCTGGAAGAAGCCCTACAGCATCAAAATAATATCTATCCTCTGCATCCTTTATTGCACAGCCCTGGTCATTAAATAGCGTTCCATCCAGATCCGTATAAATAATCCTTAAGTCTTTTATACTATTTTTAATATCCTTCTTATGGTCTTTAAAAAATTTATAAAATTTCCTGTTCAGCTTAGCAGTCTCTAACAATAGAATTATCCCTTTCCATTTTTTGTTTACAGCAGCTGGCGGAGATCTCCTCCCTGTCCCAGCACTAAATGGTTATTATATATTCTTTGCCGCTAAATTCAATCTGATTGCACATTTATTCAGATAAAAAGTTTAGCCAAACTCTGACCTGAGTTTGATAAACCTCATGACATCGCTTTTTGTTATTATGCCTCTCAGCTTATTGCCTGACATGATTACAAGGTGGCTCAAATTGTTCTTGCTCATTTTTTTTATAGCATCAGAAATTTCCATTGAATCATTTACTTTTTCATTCTCGGTCACTGTTTTTACTATGTCTGCCACCTTCATCTGGTCCCATTCTTCCCTTTCAATAGCCTTCACATCATTCAAAGATATTACACCGATGAATTTTCCATTTTCAAAGTCGTCTACAACTGGGAAGCGGCCGAACCTGTAGCGCATAAAGTAATTATCGACTATTTCCTGGAGCGTAAGGTCTTTTTCAACCGTAACAATATCCTCGTTCATGACATCCTTAACCTTTAAGCCCTTTATGCTTGTTTCAAACACCAGCTGCCTGTACCCCATATGGGCCGAGGATTGCAAAAACCATCCAATAAAAGAAAGCCATACCCCGTTCAGAAAATTGCCTGTAAAGAAAAAGAATATTCCGACAGCTATTATCATAAATCCAATGACCCTGCCGGCAGTTGAGGCTATATATGTAGCCCTTTTCAGGTTACCGGTAACTTTCCAGATTATGGAACGTAGCACCCTTCCGCCGTCAAGCGGAAATCCCGGAAGCAGATTGAATACTCCGAGTATTATGTTTATAATGGTAAGGTATCTGGCAGGTTCCCTTATAATAATATACTGGCCTGATGCAAGCCATATCATTCCAAAGATCAGGGCAAGTATAAAGCTTGCAGCCGGGCCTGCAATTGCCATTATAAATTCACTGTAAGGATTATCCGGTTCCTTCTCTATCTGGGCCATGCCGCCGAATAGAAATAGTGTTATCCTTTCTACCTTTGTCCCCCTGCTTCTGGCCACCAGTGAATGGCTCATCTCGTGTATAAGCAATGAAGTAAAAAACAGTAAAACCGTAATTATTGTAACGATTGCAATAATCCCTGCATTTACTCCGGGAAGCACCGACGGAAAATAAGAAAATCCGAAATAATATGCAAAAAGGGCAAAGATTATAAACCAGCTGTAATCCAGCCTTATCTCTATTCCAAAGACCCTGAAAAGTTTTATTGATGACCTGAACATATCATATCTCCTGATTTTTATTTAATAGTTAAAAAAATATTGCCTATTATGTTAACATTATATACTCCAGGCATAAATAATTAAATAAAGGGTAATCCATATTAATGCATATATATTACAGTATGTGTTAAAATATGTATTTATGAAATATAAATGTTTCATGCGGAGGACTTAATATGTCCTTTATACAAATAATATATAGAGAGTTTGATTTCAGTCTTTACACCTTTATCTTTGATGTCCTAATTCCTTCTGTGCTCGCTATTATCTTTGGAGGCCTCATAGGCTTCCAGAGGGAAACACACGAAAGGCCTGCAGGCCTCCGGACACATGCACTTGTATGTCTTGGAGCAACTGTGTTTACGCTCATATCCTATACAGGATTCCCGCAATCAGAAAATTTTGACCCGTCCCGGATTGCGGCAGGTGTAGTAACCGGTATTGGTTTTATCGGTGCAGGTGCCATATTCAAGCAGGGGCCGCTTATAAAGGGTGTAACTACTGCTGCAAGCATATGGACATCAGCTGCTATCGGACTGGCCCTCGGTACAAAGCTCTACTATCTTGCTGCGGTAGTAACCGTCATAGGCCTTATCATACTAAGTCTTCTTAAATATCTGGAATCCCGTGTAATACATACACCTCTGTATGTTATAAAGGTCACAACCGGAGAAGATTTTGAAAACCCTGAAGAATTAAAAGACATTTTAAAGAAACTATCTACTGATGTAAAAAGTAAAAAATATGAAATCGAGCCCGGAACCGGAGAAAAGATTTACAGCTTCCACCTGCACAGCAGGGAAGATGATCTTCCCGGAAAAACAATTGAAAGTTTAAGCAAAAAGCCGGGTGTATTAAAAATATCTGTCAATTAAAAGATATTTTCTAAATATCCTGTTTAAGTCTTATTTATGCCTCATAAAAACCAGACAAAACTTATAGCGGACGTAATGGTAGGAAAACTGGCGAGATATCTTCGTATGGCAGGATATGATGTGGCATACATCAACGATGCAGATGACGACCTTATAATACAGATTGCTAAAAAGCAGGGCCGCGTAGTTCTTACCAGAGATACTATGATGCTTGAAAGAAGAGAGTTCAAAAATGGCATCTTAAGATCGGTTTTTATTATGGATGACAGCCTCAGAGACCAGCTGCTGCAGGTAAAGAATGAACTTGAACTTATCCTTGAGCCCAACCTGGTCTTATGCCCTGTTTGCAATAATCTCCTAAAGGACATGGAAAAGAAATCTGTAAAAAATAAGGTCCCTCCTTATGTATATAAAACACGTGATAATTTTAAATACTGCAGCAACTGCGGCCGGTACTACTGGAGGGGATCGCATTACGATTATATAAAAAAATACTTTAACAAATTAAATAATAAGTTAAAAAAAGAATAGATGCCTTATTCCAGTCCTATTTTTTCTTAAGTCTTTCCCTGCTGTATAACGCATTTTCCCTCGACCATAGATTTTTTTGATAACTAAATCTATAATAAATTCATAATGATAAGATTAAAAGAAAAAATATTGGATTTTTTCTACAGCATTCCGCGGGTACTTTTCATAAAATTCTACAGACTTCTTGTAAGAATAAGAGTGTTTGGTATAAAAAAAGTCCCCCTCAACCATTCTGCTATCCTGGCAGTCAATCACGCTACAGGAGCTGATCCTATTATTCTTCTTGGAGCAATAGGCAAAAAGATTTATTTTGTTGCCTCCTCAAGGAATTTCGGAACAAAATTCACTGATTTTTTTATGAGGAAATTTACTAACAGTATTCCCATTTTTAAAGATAGATTTACAAAAAACTCATCTACTTTCAAGGAACTTTTTTCGATAGCAAAGAAAGGAAATGCACTTTTTGGGATATTCCCGGAGGGCAAATTGAATAAGGGGGGCAAACTTGAACCATTTCACCGGGGTGCAGCTTATTTAAGTTTTAAAACCAGCATTCCCATAATACCAGTGTACATACATAATATAAAAAAAGGGGTAAATCCTAAAAGTTTCATTGCCAGAAGCAATGTTGCCGAGGGGATTATATCAATAATAGCAAATACATTTAACAGGATTAATGTATTTATAGGCGATCCCATAAAACCTACTGCCGAAAAAATAGTTGATGATTTCATGGGTCTTATAGATACTAAAAATTATAAAGATGCTATTGATGACCTTAATAAAGAACTTGTAAAAGAATTCTCGGACCTTGAGAAGGAAGCAGGCAGATTGTTCCCTCTGGCTGCCGACGGCACGGAACATATACAGCCTTAAAAGACAACATGTCCGGCCGGGTCATTTACCTGACCCTGAAATCAAGTACCCTTCCTTCCGGTCCTGTTACATCTACCTGTACCGCATCTCCTTCTTTTATCTCACCATTTAAAAGCTTCATGGCCAGGACATTCTGAACCTCATTCTGAATGACCCTCTTAAGTGGCCTTGCCCCGTAAACAGGATCAAAACCTTCTCTGGAAAGCAGTGCCTTTGCCCTGTCGGAAACTTCTATGGATAGCTTTCTGGAGGAAAGGATCTTTTCAAGCTGACCTATCTGGATATCCACTATCTTTTTGATCTCACCCATACCAAGCCTGTGGAATATTATTACATCATCTACCCTGTTTAAAAATTCAGGTTTAAAATTGTTCTTCATGGCTTCGTCTATTCTCTTTCTCATTTCTTCCTCATCTTTTTCACCAAGGTCAGCTATCCACTGGCTTCCTATATTTGAAGTCATTATTATTACTGTATTCTTAAAATCT
This sequence comes from uncultured Actinomycetota bacterium, assembly GCA_964563645.1. Taxonomy (GTDB): domain Bacteria; phylum Actinomycetota; class Humimicrobiia; order Humimicrobiales; family Humimicrobiaceae; genus M55B120. The sequence continues at coordinate 5,627 of CAZLXJ010000011.1, forward strand.
ACAGTCCTTCCATGTCCGTCTGTCAGCCTCCCGTCGTCCATTATCTGCAGAAGTATGTTAAAAACATCATTATGTGCTTTCTCAATTTCATCAAGAAGCAGGATGCTGTAGGGTTTTCTCCTGACCGCTTCGGTAAGATATCCGCCTTCCTCGTATCCAACATAACCCGGGGGCGCTCCTATAAGCCTTGAGACTGTATGTTTTTCCATGTACTCTGACATGTCTATTCTGACCATTGCCCTTTCATCATCAAATAAGAACTCTGCCAGCGCCTTTGAAAGTTCTGTCTTCCCGACACCGGTCGGTCCCAGGAATATGAAGGAGCCTATGGGCCTGTTTGGATCCTGGAGTCCTGCCCTTGCCCGCCTGATTGCATTTGATACAGCGGTTATTGCTTCATCCTGTCCGACCACTCTTTTCTTCAGCCGCTCTTCCATGTGGACAAGTTTTTCAATCTCTGCTTCCATTAGTCTGGTAACAGGAATACCTGTCCATCTTGATACAGTCTCTGCTATGTCTTCGTCATCTACTTCTTCTTTCAGCATTTTATGTTCCCTCTGGAGATCCGATAGTTTCTTATTTTCCTGTTCCAGCTTTTTGTTTAGTTCAAGCAATTTTCCGTATCTAAGTTCTGCCGCTTTTGCAAGATCCGCATCCCTTTCGGCGTGTTCTGCATCGGTTTTCGTCCTTTCTATCTCCTCCTTAAGGCTTCTTATAGATGTTATTATTTCTTTCTCCTTCTGCCAGTGGGCTTTCATTGAGCCGCTTTTTTCCTTAAGATCTGCGAGCTGCTTTTTTAACTTTTCAAGCCTTTCATTTGAAGCTTTATCTTTTTCTTTTTTCAGTGCCTGTATCTCTATTTCTGTCTGCTTTATTTTTCTCTCCACCTCATCTATCTCTGTCGGCATGCTGTCTATCTCTATCCTTAGTTTTGAGGCAGCTTCATCAACAAGATCTATAGCCTTATCAGGTAGAAACCTGTCAGATATATACCTGTCAGAAAGGATAGCTGCGGATACAAGAGCTGCATCCTGTATCCTCACACCGTGATGGACTTCATACTTTTCCCTGAGCCCCCTGAGTATTGATATGGTATCTTCGACTGAAGGCTCCTTTATCTGAACCGGCTGGAACCTCCTCTCAAGAGCTGCATCTTTTTCGATATACTTTCGATATTCATCAAGCGTGGTGGCGCCTATTGCATGAAGCTCTCCTCTTGCCAGCATCGGTTTTAACATATTTGAAGCATCCACGGCGCCCTCTGCAGCGCCTGCACCCACAACGGTATGAAGCTCATCCAGAAAAAGTATAATCTGCCCTTCAGCTTTTGAGACTTCTTTTAGAACTGCCTTCAGCCTGTCTTCGAACTCTCCCCTGAATTTTGAACCTGCCAGCAGAGACCCCATATCAAGGGCAATGACCTTTTTATCCTTAAGACCCTCGGGGACATCCTTTGATACAATACGGTTTGCAAGCCCCTCTACAATGGCAGTCTTTCCAACCCCGGGGTCCCCTATAAGAACCGGGTTGTTCTTCGTCCTTCTTGAAAGTACCTGTATGACCCTTCTTATCTCTTCGTCCCTTCCAATAACGGGATCGAGCTTGCCCCCTCTTGCAAGCTCCGTTATGTCCCTGCCAAACCTCTTAAGGGCCTGGTACTTGTCTTCCGGATTCTGATCAGTAATCCTCTGGCTTCCCCTTATTTCTACAAGAGCACGGTATATGCTGTCACCGGTAACGCCATATTGTTTGAGGATTCCCCCCACTTTTCCGGAGCTTGATGCCATTGATATAAGGATATGCTCGGTGGAGACATATTCATCCTTAAACTTCCTGGCCTCACGTGCAGCATTATTTAAAATGTCATTAAGGTCACTGCTCAGATATATCTGAGCAGCACCACCGGATACTTTTGGAACTTTTTTTAGAAGGTCTTCTATTATTGCTCCCAGCTGATCGATATTCACTTCAAGTTTCTGGAGCAGGGGAACGATTATCCCCTCTTTTTGCTCAAGCATCGCGGACATAACATGTATATCCTCTATACTCTGATGTCCGTTTTCTGAAGCTATGTCCTGAGCCCGGGATAAAGCCTCCTGTGATTTTAAAGTAAATTTTTCAAATTGCATTTATATTAATCACTCCATTTTCTTATTTTTCTACAATTAAATTTACATAAAAAAATTAAAATTCTAATCTATTTTGTACATGCTTTCCGGCTTTTAAACTTTGCCGGTCCCTACTAAACTTTTATATTCTGCCTTGGATTCTCGTTATAATTTTTCAGGAATTCCTCAAACTGCTTCTGGCTGTTCCTGTCAAGCCTTTCCGGGAATATCATCTTTATCTTTACATAGAGGTCTCCCGCACTTTTGCCTCCAGGTGAGGGCATTCCCTTCCCCTTAAGACGAAGGGTCCTTCCCGACTGTGTCTTTGGAGGTATCTTTACTGAGACCCTTCCTTCAAAAGTCGGGACATCTATCTTTCCTCCCAGATATGCTTCTTTTATGGTAACCGGCATCTCCATATAAAGGTCGCTTCCTTTCCTCTTTAATAGGTTATGCGGTGCAACCTTTACCATGAGATAAAGATCTCCTGCCCGGCCTCCGCCTGGCGCCTGTGCCCCCTCACCCGGGAGACGTATTTTACCTCCATCTTTTATTCCGGCAGGGATTTTTACGCTGACTGTCCTGGTCCCGCCGTTTTTCTGAAACCTCAGAGATCTTTTTGTACCTGAATACGCCTCTTGCAATGATATCTCCACCGAAGACTGCAGATCCTGCCCTTTTTGGGCAGTCCCCGTACCGGTGCCCCTGAAATTCTGGCCGAAGTTCTGTCTGAAATTAAAATTTGAAAACCGCTGATTGGCTCCGGATCCGAAAAACATCTCAAAAAAGTCCGAAAAGCCGCCGCCAAGGTCTTCGAAATTGAATCCTCTTCCGCCAAAATCATAAGTATATGACTGGCGTCCTCTGTCCCGGCCTGCACTGGCATACTGTTTCCAGTTGGCACCAAGCTGGTCGTATCTCTGCCGCTTTTCTGGATCTTTTAAGACTTCATAGGCTTCGCCGATTTCCTTAAATTTCTCTTCAGTCTTTGAATCACCCGGATTAGCATCCGGGTGGTACTTCCTGGCAAGTTTCCTGTATGCTTTCTTTATTTCATCGGCAGCAGCCTTTTTATCTACTCCCAGAATCTTGTAATAATCTTTGTATTCCACCATCTATCCTTCACCGCTTTATTTCTAAACGTTTCTGCCCATAGCTTTTAATAAGTTATGGGCAGAAATGTTATTCTATTTTCTTTAATCTACAAGATCAGTACCCTGTTACTTGCTGTCAACCTTGACTTCTATCTTTTTATGTTTCCTGGCTTCTGCCTTAGGAATTACTATTTCGAGTACTCCGTCATTATATGAAGCCTTTACCTGGTCTGATTTTACTGGAACACCGATATCGAAAGACCTGTAAAAAGAACCATAACTTCTTTCAACTCTTACATAGTCTTTCTCCTTTTCTTCCTTCTCTAATTTCCTTTCTCCCCTGATCACAAGCTGTTCTTCATCTATTGATACATCTATATCTTCCTTTTTCATACCCGGTACGTCAGCCCTGATCTGGATATCCTTCTCTGTTTCCCTTATATCGACATCGGGAGCCCAGACGCCTGTTGCCTTTCCTTCTTTTTTCTTTTCCAGTGCATCAAACCATCTTCCCACTTCATCGCTGAAATGAACAATGTCGCTAAAAGGATCCCATCTTACTATTGGCATAATACACCTCCTTGTTTTCTTTCATTTTTTATAAATCAATATCAGTCAATCCGCTCTACTGATTATTTATCATCTTTAGCTTCAAATTCAGCATCTATTACATCCTCGTCTTCATTGCCGCCGGCCTTTTGACCTCCGCCTGAAGCTCCCTGGCCCTGACCACCTGCTCCGGCTTCCTGGCCGGCTCCAGCTCCGCTCTGGGCATAAAGCCTCTGGGAAAGCTCATTCTGTATTTTCTGTAGCTCTTCTGTTTCTCTTTTTATCTGTTCCGTATCATTTGATTCCATTGCCTTTCTCAGGACTTTTATCTGCTCATCGATTCCTGTTTTCATATCTGCCGGAACCTTATCACCCATATCTTTTATAAGCTTCTCTGTGGAATATATAAGAGCGTCAGCTGAATTCTTTACGTCTATAGATTCCCTGTTCTTTTTATCTTCATCTGCATGTTCCTTCGCCTCTTTAACCATTCTATCTATCTCGTCATCAGAAAGATGAGAGGTAGCAGTAATGGTTATCTTCTGCTCTTTTCCAGTCGCAGTATCCTTTGCAGATACATTAACTATGCCATTTGCATCAATATCAAAAGTTACCTCTATCTGCGGAATGCCTCTTGGTGAAGGCGGTATTCCGTCCAGCCTGAATCTTCCAATGGTCTTGTTGTCCCTGGCCATTTCCCGCTCACCCTGGAGAACATGTATATCCACACTGGTCTGATTATCGGCCGCAGTAGTAAATATCTCACTCTTCTTTGTTGGTATAGTTGTATTTCTCTCAATTAGCCTGGTCATAACACCCCCGAGGGTTTCGATTCCAAGTGAAAGCGGTGTTACATCCAGAAGCACCACATCCTTTACATCACCCTTCAATACGCCGGCCTGTATACCTGCTCCGACTGCTACAACCTCATCGGGGTTTACACCCTTGTTTGGCTCCTTACCAATATATTTCTTAACAAGTTCCTGGATAACCGGCATCCTTGTGGACCCCCCTACCAGTATCACTTCGTCTATCTCTTCTGCCTTCAGCCCCGAATCTTCCAGTGCTTTTTCCAGCGGCCCCTGACACCTTTCATTAAGATCAGACGTAAGCTGCTCGAACTTTGCCCTGGTAAGCTTCATATCCAGATGCTTTGGCCCGTTTGCGTCCGCTGTAATAAAAGGAAGGCTTATGCTTGTCTCTTTTACTGACGAAAGCTCAACCTTTGCCTTTTCGGATGCTTCAATAAGCCTCTGGAGGGACTGCCTGTCCTTGCGTAGATCTATTCCCTGCTCTTTTTTAAACTCTTCTGCCAGGTAATTCATTATCCTGTCATCGTAGTCGTCTCCTCCCAGATGCATGTCCCCGTGGCTTGACTTGACTTCAAACACTCCTTCCCCGACTTCAAGCACCGATACGTCAAATGTACCGCCTCCAAGGTCGAATACAAGGATATTTTCATCTTTTTTCCTGTCAAGGCCGTAAGCCAGGGATGCTGCCGTAGGCTCGTTTATTATCCTCAGGACATTTAGGCCTGCAATCTTCCCGGCATTTTTTGTTGCCTGCCTCTGTGAATCATTAAAATATGCAGGCACCGTAATTACGGCATCTGTCACTTCTGTCCCCAGATAGCTCTCTGCATCCTTCTTTAATTTTTGCAGAATCATGGCAGAGACTTCTTCAGGAGTATAGGTCTTTCCCCCCATCTTTACTTCTGCAAGGTTATTCCTGCCTTTTTGAACTTCATAAGATACGATTTTTCTTTCACTCTCAACCTCTTCATATTTTCTCCCAATAAACCTTTTTATAGAATAAATCGTATTCTCTGGATTAAGGGCGGCCTGCCTCTTCGCAAGCTGTCCTACCAGCCTTTCACCTTTTTTTGTAAGGCTTACTACCGAAGGGGTAGTCCTCCCGCCTTCACTATTTGCAATCACGGTAGGTTTTCCACCTTCCATAACTGCTATTGCCGAATTAGTTGTTCCCAGATCAATTCCTACTGCTTTTCCCATTTTCTATCTATCCTTTCTTTATTAATTTTCCACACTTTATATATTTTCCTATCCCTGCATATCTCTAAGCTTCATAAGGTAGTTCTTAAAACAATCCACTACTTCATCCGGACATTTTCCCAGAATTACATCATCCCTTTTCTTTATCAGCACTATTATGGACCTGAGATTCATTCCCTGTTCATACATAAGCTCCCTTACATATTCCAGCCATCTTATATCCTGCCTTGAATAATATCTCTTACGTCCTCTCCTGAGCGGAACAACCAGGCTGAACTTCTCATAATAGTATAATGTCCTGCTGTTTACTCTCAGGAAGTCCGCCACGACTTCTATTGGATAACTTTTATCCTTTTTATCAAACAATAAAATTCACCACCTAAACGATGATAAAATTCTATATAAAATCATTAAAAATGTCAATGTTATTATAAAGGATTTTTATGAAATTGTAAAATGAATTTTTCACTTAAAGTGAAAATTATTTTTACT
>CAZLXJ010000012.1:0-20539 GCA_964563645.1 uncultured Actinomycetota bacterium
TGATATATTCCCATAAAGGCTTTCAATTACCGGCCTGTCTATAATAAGTTCCCACAGGGGGACCATGTCAGGCTCTTTACCTTTAAGTGCCGTCATAAATCTTTCATACCCGTTCAATTTAGCCTCCATTTCCAAATCAAATTATATTAAATTATTATAATTATTATTAAATACTTTACTATTTTCTTATAAAAAAATTGCGGCCTAAATTTTTCTTCTTTAGTTAAATAAATACTTTAATATTAAAACTTAAGCTATTCTAATAATATCGGCATAGTCTATGGATTTATAAATAAAGCCTATAATAAGTTACTTCTGTATATTGTTGTACCTTCCACCATAGTAAGCTGCACTTCCAATTCTTTGTTAAGTATTACAATATCTGCATCATTGCCTGATACCAGACATCCCTTTCTATCATCAATTCCTAAACATCTGGCTGGATTAGAAGTAGCCATCTGGACTGCATCCATCAATGAAATGCCTACTGTTTTTACCATTTTTCTAACAGCTTTATCCATAGTTAGAACACTACCAGCCAGGGTACCGTCCTTTAATGTTGCCTTACCTTTATTTACATCGACCACCTGTCCGCCCAGTTCATATGTTCCTTCCGGTACACCGGTTGCCCTCATAGCATCTGTTATCAGTATTATTTTATCTTTTTCTTTAGCTAAGGTTAAAATTTTCATAACCACCGGATGTACATGTATGCCATCGGCAATTAATTCTACTACTAATTCTTCGGCATATAGGGCAGCCCCGGCAACTCCAGGTTCCCTGTGATGAAGACCACTCATAGCATTAAAAGTATGGGTAACATGATTTAGCCCTGCATTTATAGCTTTTAGAACCTGCCCGAAATTAGCACTTGAATGGCCAATAGAAGCAATAATTTTGTGTTTATGTAAACATTTAATAAAATCTATAGCCCCCGGCATCTCTGGCGCAATTGTGACCAGACGTATCAGATCTCCAGATGTTCTATTAAATTCTAAAAATTCATCAATATCAGGATTTTTTATATCCTCTTCATTTTGTGCACCCTTTTTTTCCGGATTGATATATGGACCTTCAAGATTTATTCCAATAACCTTTGCGTAACCAGTTCCTTTTTTAAAAGCTTCCTTAATGCTGCTTAGACTTTTTATAATTTTATCTCTTTCCATAGTCATTGTGGTAGGAAGAAATGCTGTTGTTCCATAACGTGAATGGGCCGAGGCAATTTTTTTTATGGCTTCATAGCTGCCATCCATAGCATCAGCTCCTCCACCACCGTGAACATGAATATCAATAAAACCCGGTACCACATATTTATCACGTGCATCTATTATTTCAAAATCCTTTAAATTATTTATATTCACTTCATCTTCTATGGCAAAAATTTTACCATTTTTTATAATAACTGCTTTTCCTTCAAGTAATTGGTAAGGAGTGATTATTACTCCGTTTAAAATGGCAGTATTTTTATTCATTTAATCTTCCTTCATTATTAATTATTTTTATGAATTGTGATTATTTAAATTACATATTTAACCTATTAAAGGCAAACTGGCCGCAGCTATTGATTGGCCTACCCTTCTATTAGATTCATCCGGGAGGTGAATCTCAATCTTATCGAAAAGCTGCTGAAATTCATTGCTTAATATTTCTTTAGCTTTTTGCAATATGATTTTTCCGCCCTCACCTGAAGTCACCCTGCCTAAAATAAGGACTGTTTCGATATCATAAAAATCAGCATAAAATGCAATAGTATATCCCAGGTATCCACCAATAGTCTCAAAAATCAATCTTGCACGTTCATCATTATTTTTCATTGCTTCCTGTATATTTCTAAGCTTCTGTGCCGGTGAATTCTCCTTTTTTTGGGCAATGCCTGCTTTTTCTGCAAGGCGTATTACTGCTTGTTGGGAAAAATATTGTACACCGCAACCAGCATCGCCAGACCAATCATCAACAGGAGCAGCAGGATTAAAATCAACTGGAATAAAAGCCAGCTCATTTATCCATGGATTTATATTTCCCTTGCTATTTATATATCCGCCTGCCTCGCTGGAACCCATGGCGATACCGATTACTTTATTTTTATTTAGAGACATCGATCCCGCAAGTGCTGTTACTTCCCCATCATTTATAACCAGAAAAGGCACATTCCACTCTTTCTGTATATCCAGAAAGATATCCTTTACTTTTTCCTTAAAAATATCATCGGGTACCGATTTAAATAAAGAAGCAATCATAACACGATTATTAATAAATATTCCTGCAGAACTTCCTCCGATAGCATCTACCCTGGGCATTTGAGCTGCTGCCCTGTGTAACATAGACATAATTTCATGATAATGGTAATAAGGGTCTGTATGCATTCCCGGGTTCCATATTACTTCTTCACTAAAAACCACCTTACCCCCTATAACTGCGCTTACCTTTCTATCGCTTGCACCAAGATCAAACCCTATTCGGCATCCATTCAGGTGGTGTCCTATTGGAATTGATTTTTCCTTTGGTCCGGGAATTTTCTCCATATCCATTACTTTTACTTTAAATGATGTTTCAAAAATTTTTGACATCATCTTTGAGTCAAAATTGTACTTACCATTAATAGAAAATAATTCCTTTATGAACTCCCCAATTTCTCTCGAACCGCCTATAATGATTTCATATCCTCCATAAATCCATAAAAGTGTTTTAACAAGGCGTTCTACATAATACATATTAATTAACCCAAGATTTGAGCTATCAGCAGATATCTCAGTATTATGCACCATAATTGAGTTTTTACCTTTTACTATTGATATTGATAAAGGAACTGTGTTATTTCCTTTTCTAACCATATTTTTGTAATTATTATTCCAGACAACAGAAGGAATAAAATCACTATCCAGAGGTAACGGCCTTACTGATTTTTTTAATAGAGTTCTTATTTGCATTAAAATATCTAATCCCCATTAATAAATATTTAAATAATTACATATAATACTAAACATTTTTGCTATTCATTTTGCTGTCTAATATATACTCTATTTTTTTCTCTGCTTTCTTCAGCAGAAAAAGCCATAAAATGACTTTCATAGGCATCTTCTACGGCTGAAGAAAACATCTTCAAATCATTATTTTGTATAGCTCCTATAAAATTAGACATGATTTTAAAATCCCCGCCATTGTGGCCAAAACCTGCGTGCTTGCTTACCATATATTCATTTTTTTCTAATGTATCATAAATAATTTTCTGATTATTATTAAATAATTTAACTTCAATGAGCCGTGAATCACCAATAATTTCCCCAAAAGGCCCCATAATTCTTGTCCTTCTATTCCCTTCAGTGAAAGCAGACATTGTAAATGATGCTGTAGCTCCGCCTTCAAATTCAATTATTACAACCTGATGGTCTACAACGTTATTATCACAGCGATATACGCATTTTCCGTATGGACCTTCTTTAAGCGCCTTTATTCTTCCTTCATAAGTTAAATCAGAGGTGATAACATCTACAGGCCATCCAGTTAAATCAGGGTTCAAATATATTTTAAGGGCCGAGTATGGACAATTCTCTTCGATCTTGCAATCCATACATCTATCAGGACTTCCTTCGGGAGCATTTTCTTCTTTAAAGTGCATTAAAGAACCAAACGAGCTTATTTTCATAAAAGGTTTACTGACAAGCCAGTATATAATATCTAGATCATGACATGATTTAGCAAGTAACATAGGACTTGATGTTATGGAATTTCTCCAATTACCTCTTATATAACTATGGGCCTGATGCCAGTAACCAACTGGTTCTATATGTTCAATAGATATAATTTCACCTATAACATTTTCATCTATTATCTCTTTCATTTTCTTAAAATAAGGTGTATGCCTTAACACATGGCAAACACCTACAATCTTTTTACTTTTTTTTGAAGCTTTTAAAATCTCTTTGCATTCTATTTTGGTCGTAGCTATCGGTTTTTCTACCAATACATGATAACCTTTTTCCAGTGCTTTTATTAAAGGTAAAAAATGTAGCCTGTCTGGTGTCGCTATGATAACTGCATCTGCAAATTTTTTGACTTTTAATGCATCCTCCCATGTATCAAATACATAATCCTTTTTTATAGAATACTTTTTACAAAATTCCTCTCTCTTGTAATCCTTTGGTTCTGCAATCCCCACCACTTTCATCTCATTTGAATGATAGAGAGAATACTCTGCATACAGGTTACCTCTATCCCCTGCTCCAATGATTAAGAACTTTATCTGTTTCATAATTAATCCCTTAAAAAATAAAAAATTATCATATAAACATAAAACATATTAAAAATTTCCAATATAGCAAAACATCATAAACAATTGTAATTCAAAGAAAAGATAATTCTAATTTTTTTCTATTCTTAAGAACATTGAATCCATATTCTTACATTTTTCCTAATTTAATAGAATTAATTATCCCAGACATTATCTAAGTTAATCATCTGTTTAAGTACAAGGCTAACAGACCCTATCGGACCTGCTGATTTTCCAAGTTTAGAAAGTAATATGTTAGGTTTTATATCCAATGAAGGAAAAACTCTTTTTGCAGACTTTTCTTTGAGTCTTTTAATAAACTTTTCTGAACCACCGGTATAATCACCAGCAATTATTATTACTTCAGGACTGTATGTTAATATAACATTACCTATTATTATTGAAAACCAATCTTCTATTTCTTCAAATACGGAACAGACAAAATCATCACCATCAATATATGCATTAAATATATCTTTTAATGCAATTTTATCCGGGATATCTCTAAAATTTTTATATATAATTGAATTCTTATTTCTAAGAAAATTTGATTTTATTTTTTTTAATAGGGTTTTTGTTGAAATCATTTTTTCAGCACAACCATTATTGCCGCAGTAGCACTCAGGCCCGTCAGGATCAACAGTGATGTGCCCTATTTCACCAGCCAGGTAATCAAAACCCCTGTAGACATTGCCCCAAATTATTACCCCGGAACCTATTGCTTCTTCTTCTGTATCAATTGTAACAATATTATTGTAATCCCTGCCTGAGCCAAAGATTTTTTCAGCACAGGCCATCATCCTGGCGCTGTTATCTATATAAGTCTTTATATTGAATTTTGCTTCTATAAATCTTGAAATCTCAAAATCTTTTCCAAATTCAGGGAAATGACTGCTGTATTTCAGTAATCCATTTTTATTATCCACTATCCCGCTTAATCCCAGACCTATTCCTTTTATATCATTTTTATCTATAGATGATTTATCAATTACATTTTCAAAATTATCAAATAATTTTTTCATTACAGATTTACTATCCCTCTTTTCCCCTATTTCTGTAGTATTCTCATATAATATATCTGCATTGAAGTTTGAGACTACTGTTTCTATCTCATTAATCCTTATCTGGCAACCTATTACATAACCACAATTTTTATTAAATTCATATAATACAGGTTTTTTTCCAACTTTTTTACTGTCGCCGATTCCTCTCTCGACTATTAAATTATCTTTTTCAAGAGATTCTATTAAATTAGATATAGTGGGTCTGCTTATCTTTGTTATCTTCGAGAGTTTTGCTCTTGAAATCGGCCCTTTTTCCCTTATCAAGTTTAAAAGAATATTCTTATTTATTTTTTTCATTAAGCTAGGCTTACCTGAAATTTTCATTTTTCGGACCTTTTATTACAATTATTTAATTATGTAAGTTATGATAACTTACATAATATCATAAAATTATTTTCAGTCAAGACAGAAATTTCCCGGATACCATCAAGCTGTGGGAATTTTATCCAACCATCAATAGTTAACTATCCTATTATATTACGGAGAATATTATTTTAAATCTGGATGATATGAGAAATCTTTTCTTATATTCTATAATATAAGCCTATCTCTAAATTTGGTGCTGTAACAGTAAAAAGAACTGCATTTAAAATTTTAAAATCACTATCAAAAATTATTCCCTTTCTTGATAATGCTTTATATTACACTGCCGTCTTTAGTACTTGTTAAAATATTTGTCTAAATACTTTTACTCCAAAAAGCAGTATTTCTTTAAAAAACATAACGTGATTTGTTTAAAATATATTTTCCAGGATATTCTTATTCTGTACTTATTAACCGAATCTCCCTGTAATGTAATCTTCTGTGCGCCTGTCTTTCGGATTTGTAAAAATGGTATTTGTGTCATCATACTCGATAAGGGTCGCCGGAGCTCCAAAGTCCTCCATAAGAAGGAAGGCTGTCTTCTGTGATACCCTGGCTGCCTGCTGCATATTATGTGTTACTATTACTATTGTATAATTTTGCTTTAACTCGTCTATAAGGTCCTCTATCTTCTGGGTAGAAATCGGGTCAAGTGCAGAAGCAGGTTCATCCATGAGTATTATATCCGATTCAACTGCCAGCACCCTGGCAATGCACAACCTCTGCTGCTGGCCTCCCGAAAGATCGAGTGCATTGGTATTTAATTTTTGTTTTACTTCATCCCACAGGGCAGCTTTCTTTAGGCTTGTTTCCACAATGCCGTCCAGGTCAGATTTTGAATATTTGCCGTGAAGCCTGGGACCGTATACTATGTTGTCATATACCGTCCTGGGGAAAGGGTTGGGGCGCTGGAACACCATTCCAATCCTTTTGCGGAGCTGCACTACATCAACTTCATCACTGTATATATCTATACCATCTATTATAATATCACCTTCAACCTTCGTACCCGGAATAAGGTCGTTCATGCGGTTAAATGTCCTTAAAAATGTAGATTTTCCACATCCTGAAGGACCTATAAGAGCGGTAATAGAATTTTTTGGGATATCTATCGAGATATCAGAAATGCATTTATTGGTACCGTAATAAAAACCGAAATTTTTTACCTGTATTTTTATACTGCTTGAAACCAAAAGGCTCCTTTATAAACTATCCTGTCTGATAAAAAAGTAAGTTTTTAGTATTTTAAGGCATTTTCATGATGGAATCATATCAGAAATAAAATAAAAAAATAACAGTCCGCAATAAATTTAATATTTTTTTAATATTCGAGATCTTTCTTGAATTTCTGCATCCTGGAATTTATGCCTTCGTCTGCAAGAGCCAGTATCTGGGCCGCCAGGATTGCGGCGTTTCTTGCCCCATCTATCGCAACACATGCTACGGGAACTCCCGGAGGCATCTGGACTATTGAGAGAAGAGAGTCCAGCCCGCCAAGATCCTGTGTCTTTATGGGAACACCTATTACCGGAACAGTGGTGCAGGAAGCAATGACACCGGGGAGATGCGCGGCTTTCCCTGCGCCTGCAATTACAACCTTTATTCCAGATCCTGAAATACCGGCGGCAAATTTCCTGGTCTTTTCCGGCATCCTGTGGGCAGATAAAATATGGACCTCGTACTCTATTCCAAATTCCTTTAATGTATCAGAAGCCTTTTTCATTACGGATTCATCCGATATGCTGCCCATCACTATTGCTACCTTTTTTTTATTACCCATGTCCTGCCTAACCCTCCGCTTTTTTTGCAATGTCCTTTCTATACTGCATCCCTTCAAATCTTATTTTCTTAAGAGCCCTGTATGCTTTTTGCCGCGCTGCCTTAAACCCGGTTGCTTTTGCAGTTACGCCCAGGACTCTTCCTCCTGCTGTCACTATATTTCCATTACTTTTACCGGTACCGGCATGAAAAACTTTGATATCCTGCATATCCTTTATTTTATCCAGGCCTGTTATGATATCACCCTTTGAAGAAGTCTGTGGATATCCCCTGGAAGCTGCTATCACGCATAAGCATCTTTTATTATCCCAGGACAGGTTTTCTGTTTTTAGATTACCCCTGGTACAATCATAAAGCAGCGGCACCAGATCATCATTAAGCCTTGGAAGGACTGCCTGTGTTTCGGGATCTCCGAACCTGCAGTTGTATTCAAGAAGATAGGGCTGCCCATCTCTTACCAGGATCCCCGCATAAAGTATCCCCCTGTAATCTATACCTTCACCTTTTAAGGCATCTGCTGTAGGGTATATTATATTATCCAGTGCTTTTTTGTACACATTTTCATCCACCATGGGAACAGGGCTGTAGCTTCCCATACCCCCGGTGTTTTTGCCCCTGTCTCCGTCAAAAATCCTCTTGTAGTCCTGCGCCAGTTCCATGGGTATTATCTTTTTTCCATCAGATAAACAGAGTATCGATATCTCGTAGCCTTCAAGAAAATCCTCCAGTATAACCCTGTTCGCGGAATCCCCGAAAACCTTTCTTACCATAAAATCATCAAGTGCCTTTAATGCATCATCCATATCAGATATTATTACCACACCCTTGCCAGCTGCAAGACCGTCTGCCTTTATGACCAGCGGGAATTTATTGCGGTTTTTTATGAATTCTGCTGCAGCCCGGTATTCAGATCTTTCAAATACCGTTGCCCGGGCAGTGGGTATGCGGTATTTATTGAGAAGCCTTTTGGTAAATACCTTGCTTCCCTCTATCATAGAGCCTTCTTTACCGGGTCCAAAGGTAGCCAGACCCCTGCTGCTTAAGTAATCTGAAATCCCCTCCACCAGCGGCGCCTCCGGGCCTACCACCACCAGTTCTATGCCTTCTGAAAGTGCAAAATCTGCAATCTTTTTGAAGCCGGCTGAAGAGATTTCCATATCGATACAGCTCGCGATATCCATCATGCCTGCGTTGCCGGGAATAGCATAGATCTTCTCTACCATATCGCTGGCAGATATTTTCCATGCCAGGCAGTGCTCCCTTCCTCCTCCTCCTATTATTAATACTTTCACCATGCCCCTTTTTCTTTTACCTCTAAAAAAATAAATAAACCAGGACCGAAATATCCCGGTACACTTTGTGTACTCTATACTATTAACGTAGATCGGCTGCCGCTGTTAAAAAGCCTCCTTTTAAGACTTCTGTCCCTGATTATTATCTGGTTCCTCTCCGGTCCAACGCTTACCATCGAAACCGGCACCTTCATCACCTGCTCTATAATCTCAATATATTTTCTCGCCTGTACGGGCAGGTCTTCATAACTTTTTATACCGGATATTTCGTCTTTCCAACCCGCAATTTCAATATACTCGGGCTTGCATTTATGAAGCGCTGTCTGATGATACGGAAGGTCGCTGTACTTTTTACCTTTATATTCATATTCTGTGCATATCTTTATCCTGTCCAGGCCTGAAAGTACATCCAGTTTTGTAACTGCTATACTGTCTGGATAATTCAGCATCGCTGAATATTTCAATATTACAGCATCCAGCCATCCGCAGCGCCTGGGTCTGCCCGTGGTGGTGCCATATTCATAGCCCCTTTTCCTTAAAAGTTCACCTGTATCTGTTTTTTCTTCTGTTGGAAACGGTCCGGAACCAACTCTGGTAGCGTAGGCTTTAACTACTCCCACCACTTCGTCAAGTCTTCCAGGACCTATGCCTGCCCCGATGCAAACCCCTCCCGCAGTCGTAGACGAAGAAGTTACATAGGGATAAGTCCCCTGGTCTATATCAAGCATTGTCCCCTGCGCACCTTCAAAAAGGACATTCCTGTTACTGTCCAGATACCGGTTTACCATCAGTGTCGTATCCACGATATATTTGCTGATTCTTTCAGAATACAGCAGGTAGTCTTCATATACTTTTTCTATATCCAGCGGTTCCATCCCATAGATTTTTTCTATAATGGAATTCTTCAGTGATAATTCCTCTTCCAGCTTTGTCCTGAATATTTTTCTGTCCAGCAGGTCCTGCGTCCTTATCCCTGACCTGGCAGCCTTATCGGCATAAACGGGCCCTATGCCCTTGTGTGTGGTTCCTATGCTGGATTTTCCCAGCCTGTGTTCCCTTGCCTTATCCAGTATAATATGATAGGGCATCACCAGATGGGCCTTACCGCTTATCCTCAGGTTTTCTGTATTGATATTCTTCTTCTTCAAATCATCCAGTTCCCCGATCAATACTGCCGGATTTACAACTACCCCATCTCCTATAATGCACCTTACACCAGGATACAGGATTCCGGAAGGGATAAGATGCAGCTTGAAAACTTCATCACCTTTTATTACGGTATGTCCGGCATTATTACCCCCCTGGAATCTCACAACCATATCTACCCTGCCGGAGAGCAGATCCACTATCCTTCCCTTTCCTTCGTCACCCCATTGAAACCCCAGAACAGCAATACTAGACATCAGCTTCACCCCTGTTTTCTAACTGATCTGATCTTATTAAATTTGAAAAGAGCGCATATCTATTGTTAAACTGAAGCTCTACCCTGCCCGTAGGACCATTCCTTTGTTTTGCTATATTCAATTCGGCTCTCCCCTTCTTTTTAGAATTCTCGTCATAATATTCATCCCTGTATATAAAGACTACCATATCGGCATCCTGTTCTATAGAGCCCGACTCCCTCAGATCTGAAAGCTGGGGTCTTTTATTATCCCTCTTTTCCACTTCCCTGGAAAGCTGGGAGACAGCAATCACAGGGATATCAAGCTCCTTGGCTATGCTTTTAAGGTTCTGTGATATTTCAGTTATTTCCAGCACTTTATTTCCCCTGTAATTTGAATCGCACTGCATAAGCTGCAGGTAATCGACAATAAGCATTTTTATCCCATATGTAGAAACCATCATCCTTGCCCTTGACCTCAAATCCATCACAGTCAGGAATGCAGAATCATCTATATAAATCTTGCATTCGGCCAGCTTTTCAATAGCGCTGGCAAGTCTTGTCCATTCTTTTTCCCTTATTTTCCCATCCCTGAGTCTCTGGAGGTCAATTCTGGATTGAGAGCTCATAAGTCTCTGGGCAACCTGCTGTCTTGACATTTCCAGCGAAAAGACAGCTATGGGTATCTTTTCCTTCATGGCAATGTTTTTGGTCATTGCCAGCACAAAGGCCGTTTTCCCCATACCGGGCCTGGCGGCTATTACGACCAAATCAGAATTATGAAGCCCGGAAGAGTAATGATCAAAATCTATAAAACCGGTAGGGATCCCCGATATGTCCGAGCCGGCCTCGTGAAGCATCTCCACCTGTTCGTAGACCTCTGAGACAATATCCTTCATCACTGCAGCTTTGTTCTTGCTGTTTCCGCTGTTAAGTTCCCTGTAAACAGAAAAAATAAGTTCCTGTGCCTTATCAACTGCTGAATTGATGTCTCCGGGAACTTCATAACCCATTGTAGCAATGTCTGTTGCAGCGTAAATAAGCTTTCTCAGTATTGAATGATTTCTTACGATTGTCGCATAATATTCTGCATTCGCAGCCAGAGGTATATTACTTATGAGTGAATGTATGAATATCTTTCCCCCGACTTCATCCAGCTGACCCTTCTTTTTGAGATGGTCAGCAACAGTAATGGAATCTGAAGGTTCCCCCCTTGCATACATTTCCATTATTGCTTCAAATATCATCTGATTTGAGCCCCGGTAAAAATCATCCATTTTTACCAGCTCTATTATTGAAGAAATGGCATCCCTTGAAATTAGCATTGAGCCCAGAAGGGATTCTTCAGCTTCAATATTATACGGGGGTATGCGCTGTAACCTGCTTGTGTCCAGCGGTGTAAAACGGCCTTCCTTTTTTAATTTATCCTGCATAAGTCTATAAAACTATTATTTTTGCTTCCTGCTTTCTTTCCCGTGTTTCTTTTTAGTACTGTCTGTTTCTCCCGGGCCGGGAGTCTCAGGTTTTTCATCCTTTTCAGCCGGTGTAGCTTTTTCCTCTTTTTCCTTTGCCCTGCCCTTTTCTGCTTCTTCCTCTATTTCTGCATCCAGTTTTTGCCTTTCTTCTTCCTCTGCAGTCTCCCTTTCCTTTTTATGCGCCTCAATAAGGGCTCTTGATTCCTCATCGGGCTCTACTATAACCTTTACGGCTGATTTTATTTCTTTATATAGTTTGACATCAACATCATACTCGCCCAGTTCCTTAATATGCTCGGAAAGGTCTATTTTTTTCCTGTCTATCTCAATATTTCTTTCTTCCATTATCTTCTCTGCAAGGTCTTTGTTGGTTATTGAGCCATAAAGCTTGCCTTCTTCTCCGGTCTTAACTATAAATTTAAGGGTAAGGTCTTTCAGTTTTTCGGTCATTTCATTTGCTTCTTCAATATTTTTAGCCTCAACTTTTAACGCTGCTTTCTTTACAAGCTTCATCTGATTTATATTTCCCCCCGTGGCCGGCAGGGCAATACCCTGCGGTATCAGGTAATTGTTTGCAAAACCCGCC
The DNA here is from genome assembly GCA_964563645.1 of uncultured Actinomycetota bacterium. GTDB lineage: Bacteria > Actinomycetota > Humimicrobiia > Humimicrobiales > Humimicrobiaceae > M55B120. The sequence continues at coordinate 12,211 of CAZLXJ010000012.1, forward strand.
CTTACATCCACAATATCCCCAATATCTCCTAATTTCTCCATATACTCTGTAAGTATTACTTTCAAATCTTCCTCCTGTATCAAACTTCAAATTGTATTATCTAAGTTCGCTTGAGTTTCCTGAAATTAGCCCATATATCTATGATTCCAAGAACAGGAAATATGATCAATGCAAATCCGAAAAAGAACCATAAAAATATTATTATTAAAATCCTGAATAAAAATCCTATTTTAAATCTTTCAAATATACCCCACAGGACTGAGATACCCAGCACCATATAAAGCATACCAAAAATAACTAAAAGATTATATCCTAATATATCTGCCAGGCTGCCAAATGCAGACCCGCTCCCTACGGCTGGTCCCCCTATCCCGGGTATAAGGACGAGCAAAAGCCCTGCTATTATCCCCCATATATAATACCAGGGGACATCCCATCCGGTAAACTGCTTAAACTTCTCTATCTCTATACTGAATTTTTTAAATATCATATAAGAAAAAAGATAATTCAACAGACTTATCACAAAAAAAGATACAACAATGATTCCGGGCAGTATTTTCGGGATAAACCTTAGTATGGCCTGCGCCTGTGATACTACCGCATCAAACCCGGCCCCGCTCCCGTTTAGAAGTTCTGCATAGCCTGAAACCAGAGGGTCTTCAGAAAGATTTTCTATATACGTATTGTATTTCTCAAAAGCTCCGGTAAAAAATCCTGGACCGTAGAATATGAGGTACAGCAGCATATAAAGAAATAATGCCCCCAGTAAAATAAAAAATACCACCAATACCGGCTTCCATGCCGGCCAATCCTTGCCGGCTGCACGCCTCTGGCTGAATGCCACAGATATAACAGCTGCTATCAAAACAGCAGGCAGCATATAATCAAAAAAAAGCAATAAAAGAACTGGCGCTGCAGCGCAGATGATGCCGTCCCTTATCCTTCCGCTGATTATCAGAAGTGAGGCAGGCACCGGCAGCAGTGCCGCGCCCAGGAAACCGATTCCCGGTATGAGAAATATAAATACGAGAGCCAGAAATGTAAAAAGGATAAGGAGTCCCAGATTAAGCCCTGTTTTTTTTATCCCGCTCAAGTTATCAAAGGACATGTCCAATAATCCAAAAATCACCTTTTATAATACGGTATCAGCGCAAGGACCCTGCCCCTTTTTATGGCCGATGCCACCATGCGCTGATGCTGAACACAATTTCCTGAAGACCTGCTGGGTCTTATCTTTCCCTTATCAGAAATATATCTTTCAAGCAGTCCTATATTCTTATAATCAATGGTATCTATATTTTCCTTGCAAAAATAGCAGTACTTCTTCCTCTGCCTGAGGCTTCCTGCCAGTGTCTTCCTGTCTCTTTTATTGTTGTTTTTCCTTGCCAATTTATCTCCTTTAATCTTTAACGGGAATTTAGTATCCTAAAAGGGTATATCTTCATCAGTAAAGTCAACCTCTTCAGCTTTATTGTCAGGCGTAGAAATCGCTCCATTATCTATTCTGGGGTTCTTTTCAAGCTTGCAGCTGGCGAATTCAAGGCTGGGTGCTATCACATTTGCTATTATCTTTACCGCGGAACGCTTTTGTCCTGTCTTATCTTCCCAGTTGTCCTGGGACAGCCTGCCTGCCACAATTACCCTGTCTCCTTTTGAAAGGCTTTCAGCACAATTCTCAGCAAGTTTGTACCATGCTGTTACATTAAAGAAATCAACATCTGTCTGCCATTCCCCTGAATCCCTGTTCTGGACATTGCGGTTCACCGCAATACCAAAACTTACTACTGCCGTGCCGCCTGGCGTAAAACGCAGTTCAGGGTCGCGTGTAATATTCCCCAGAATGGTTATATTGTTGATCCCAAAAGCCATTTCATATCACCTTCTCTTAAAATTAATATTTTTACTCGTGATCATTTTTTACTATTAAATGGCGCAGCACAAGATCATTTATCCTGTTTATGCGATCAAGCTCATGGATCACTCTGCTATTGCCGGTAAAATAGATAAAAGCATAAAATCCATTTTCCTGTTTTTTGATTGGATAAGCGAGTTTCCTGGCACCCCATTTATCGATTTTTTCTATCTCGCAATTTTCCTTTTCGAGAAGTGCAGTCTGCTTTTCTATCTCTTTGTCTATCTTATCCTCTTCAAGTGAAGAATCAAAGATGACAGCCAATTCATATTTTCTCAATTACTATCCTCCTGTGGACTAATTAACATAATTAGGTCCTGCCGGTCCCGGCAGAACAGAAAGATGAAAAATATTCAATTTTTCAACTTATATCAACAGTAGGGATATTATAACAAAAGAAGCTATTAATCAATATTGATTTTGATTATTGCCGCAGGTATTCCTGTTTTATCTATTATTTCTCAGGCTGCTGTAAATTTTTATTACCCTGTCCTCGCTGCTATCATATATTCTCCTTAAATGGCCTGTGTAATTAATGGCTGATATATAGGGAAAGCCCCTGTCTATTACTGCAATATTTATCGCACCCTGCCTCTGTATTATGGACTTCCATCTGGGAAGAGGTATCTGGAGCCAGTGCACAATCAATGAAAGTATGACGCCCCCATGTGTAACTACGGCTATGCTGGAACCGTCGGTATTTTCAGATATTATACTGTCAATAACCCTTACCGTCCTTTTCGTCACTTCCCCAAAACTTTCACCTCCGGTAGGTTTGTTGTTATAGGGATCGTTAAGCCATTTATGATAATCCTCCCTGTACTTTTTATTAATCTCCTGAAACTTCAATCCTTCCCATTTGCCGAAGGCGACTTCCCTGAGGTTATCAATCACCCTTATATCCAGCCCCCTCTTACCATTAATTATATCTGCTGTCCTGGTGGTGCGCTTCAGCGGGCTGCTGTATATATTCTCAAAATTCACCCTTGATAGATATTTTGCTGCCAGGCCTGCCTGTTTTATTCCGGTCCTGTTTAGCTCTATATCCCTATCGCCCTGATAACGCCCCTCCAGATTCCATCTGGTCTGGCCGTGTCTTATCAAAAATAATTTTATCCCCATTCCAAAACTCCAATATAGCTTATAAATTGATATAATTTGCCTGTATCTTTATACATTAAAAAACAAATAAAATAAAATCTACATATAAAAACCGCCCATATTAAAAATAATGATACCATCGTGCAAATAAATTTTGTAGAATATCTAAGACAATAAAGTATTTCAGCATTTAATCTGAAATTTAAATGAGAGGGGTGATACCATGAAAAAGATGAAGCTTATTGTTTCTATCATTATTCTTGCCCTATTTTCTATTATCATCCTCTGCTCGTGTTCAGAGTCAGTTACCCTGTATTTTGCAGATATGACTGAGACGGATTCGTATCTTGTAGGAGAGGTAAGAATAGTTAAAAATACCGGCAGCATGTATAAGACTGCGGTGGAAGAGCTAATAAAGGGCCCATCCGTAGAAGGTCTTTATCCTACATTGCCATCCGATACGGTTGTAAATTCTGTGAGTGTATCAGACGGACTGGCCGCGGTAGATTTCAATATAAGGATCATAGATAATTTTGACGAGATCCCCCACAGTTCTACAACAGAGACCCTTGCTATTTATTCCATAGTTAACACCCTTACTGAGTTTGAGGAAATAGAAAAGGTAAGAATTACCATAGAGGGCCGGGATAGCGGCGAAGTCGAAGGATATTACGTAGAAGATTTCTGGGGGCACATAGGAATATATGAATCATTTGAAAGAAATGAAGATATAATAAAAGATGGACAATAAAGTAGAAGATTTTTTCAGAAAAACAGGGGTTAATAAAGCAGGGCAGAAAAAAATAGGCTGGTTCTGCACGTATACCCCGGAAGAATTGATAACAGCTTCCGGTTTTTCCCCCGTCCGTGTAACGGGAAGCAGAAAGCCCGTAAAATCTGATAGTTATTTCCCTATAAATTTCTGCCCTTATCTTAAATCTGCCTGGGAATCCCTGCTTACTTCGGAAGATGGGCTTCAGGCAGCGATATTTACTGATTCCTGCGACGGTATGAGAAGATTATATGACACTGCAGAATATTACCTTAAGGATCTACCGGTATTTATGTTAAATGTCCCCAGGAATACAGACAGGCGCTCGGTAGATTTTTACAGGTCCAACCTGGAAGATATGCTTGGATTTTTGGAAGGAATAAAAGGCGGGCGTATATCCGGCCAGGAACTTTTTAATGCTATAAGGCTGCATAACAGAAAAAGAGACCTCTTAAAAGAATTCAGTACATCTTTTTTCAATAAAGCCATATCACTAAAAATATCTGACTATTACAGGGTAATGGAGGCATCCCTCTCCCGGACATCGGAAAACTTTCTTGACGAACTGCAGTCTTTTAAAGAATTAACATCTAAAAACGGAAACAAAAATAACAGCAGGGACCACGGCATTATGATAATAGGTAATTTTATTACAGAAGAAAAACTATGGAGAATGTTTTCGGAACTGGATGTCGACCTGGCAGCGGATGACCTCTGCATATCAAGCCGGTATTACCAGAATCCTGTGCACATACCATCAATGCCGGAAGGTACAGACAGGAAAAGTATGCTTCACCTGATAGCAGAAAGGTATCTTAAAAAACCAGCCTGCATGAGGATGTCTGATATAGGCAGCAAGATTGGCCAGTTGAAGCAAAAAGCATCTGATAATGATATCCGTGGGATCATATTCATAAGCCTGAAATTCTGTGATAATGTTATTTATACATTTCCCCTTATAAGAAAAGAGTTTGCCGGTTTAAAAATACCTGTCCTTTATCTGGAGATAGAATATAATAACTTTTCAGAAGGCCAGGCAAAGACAAGGACACAGGCTTTTCTGGAAATGATCTAATTTAACAGTTTTAGTGATAATGGGAATAAAAGAAAAGATAAAAACCAATATTCAGAGAAACCTTGACCAGCGCTACTTCAAAAGGCTTCTGGGTATAATTGCCACCAGGCCTGTACTTTTTGCATATGGAAGCACTTTTTCCTCTTTATCTGACAGGTATCTGAATATCTTGAGTATAGAAAGCATTAGAGATGCATATAACGGCAATAAGCCGGTGGGCTTTGGTTCAATTTTTCTGCCCTATGAATTCTTTAATGCTATCGGGGTTCTGCCTTTGCTCCCGGAAGTCATGGCCGGTTTTACCGCAGGCCTCGGCCTTTCAGACCAGACGATCAAAAAAGCTTCTGCACGCTGGTATTCCCAGGACCTCTGCACTTTCCACAGGAGTGCTTCCGGGGCGGTGGAGCTGGATCTTTTCCCCAGGCCGGACTTTATAGTATGTACAAATCTTGCATGCGATGCCGCCCAGAAATCTTTTTACCATTATGCAGTAAATTATAATATCCAAAAGCATTATTATCATCTGGATGTCCCCTACCATTACAGCGTCCGCTCTTTAAAATACCTTGCAGGCCAGCTGGAGGAACTGGCTGAAAAAATTGGGGATATTACCGGTCAGAAGACAGACATGGGCAGATTTGCAGAAGCTATAGAGCTTTCGAATGAATTTAGAAAATGGGCAATAAAATTAAATAATGTAAGAAAAGAGCTATTAATATATCCACGGTACTTTAACGGCCTTAATTTCGTCCTTCCCTTCCATGCTTTCCCCGGTACTGAGCAGGCTGTGAAATTATATAAAAATATCTATCTTGAGTTAAACGCTTTCCTGCAAAAGCAAAAAAAAGACCCGGATATCCATAAAAATCCCCCAAAAAAGATACTATGGCTCCATCTCAAGCCTTACTATAGAAATGAAATCTTCGATATCCTGGAAAACGGAAACTGCAGGGTGGTATTTGAAGAAATAAATTATGTATACTGGCCGGAACTTGATCCCGCCCGCCCATTCGAGAGCCTCGCCCTTAAAATGCTTACCCACCCGCTAAGGGGGAAGATCTCCAACAGGACAGCCGCAATAGGCAGGATGGCAGAAGATTACAGTATTGACGGGGCTATACTTTTTACTCACTGGGGATGCCGGCAGAGCAACGGGGGAGCCAGGATTATAAAAGATTACCTGAAGGGCAGGGGTGTTCCGCTGCTTGTCCTTGACGGGGATTGCGTGGACAGGGCCAATTCTTCAACAGGGCAGATAAAGACAAGGCTTCAGGGATATATGGAAATACTGAACACGGGCTAGCGGTATCTTTTTATTTTTAATATATTATTATTAATAAAAATTGTATAACAGAAGGGCAGACAATGTATACATGCGGCATCGATGTTGGGTCGGTATCAACCGAAGTGGTAATATTAGAAAGCAAAAACGGCAAAGAAGACAGCGGTATCTGTTCATATATGATCTCCCCTACCGGTGCAAACAGCAAAAATGCAGCGGAAAAAGCGCTTGAGAGCGCCTGCTCCAGATCATCAGTCGACCGAAGCAATATAAATGCTATCGTTGCAACCGGGTACGGCAGGATAAACATACCGTTTGCAGATAAGAATATAACTGAGATAAGCTGCCATGCACGGGGTGCCTCCTCAATTTTCTCAGGCATCAGGACCGTTATAGATATAGGGGGCCAGGACAGCAAGGTGATAAAACTTGAGAACGGCAATCCTGTTGATTTTCTTATGAATGATAAATGTGCAGCAGGTACTGGACGTTTCCTGGAAGTAATGGCCCGCGCTCTTGAGATAGAGCTTGAACGTTTTGCAGACATATTCCTGTCCACCCAGGGCCACGTAGACATTTCCTCTACCTGTACTGTATTTGCAGAGTCGGAGATAGTATCACTAATAGGACAGGGTGTTGATAAAAACAGGATAATAAGGGGACTTGTATATTCAATAGCTTCAAAAATAACCTCAATGGTGGAAAGGATAGGAATGGAGGAACCTGTCTGTATGACCGGCGGGGTTGCAAAAAACCTCGGCGTTGTAAAGGCCCTTGAGGAGAAGCTGGGAACAAAAATAAATATACCTGACGAACCCCAGATAACAGGTGCGCTCGGTGCTGCTTATCTTGCACTTGATCTTCTTTAGTCACTTCCAGAGTTCTATAAATCCCTGCAGGAATATACCGGTCAATAAATTTGAGAGTGCGCTTAACGGCAAACCAGCAGATATTATAAATTAATGCATCTATCCACTTAAAAGCAGCATTATGGACTCAGGTCATAATGCTATTTGTGTAAAAAATAATAGGCAGGCCATGTGTTTTTGAAGCTGGTTAGCATTCAACCGCGAAATATACTTACTGACCTGTCTAAAAATGATACAGGCTTTTAAAAAATGGTATCAGATCGTTTAAATATCAACCCAGATAATATTATTTTCGACCTTTACCTTATAAACAGGCAAGTCTCTTGCTTTTAATTTTAAAACACCCATTTTGGGACCCGAAATACTTTTACCGGTTGTTATGTCAAACTTTGAACCATGCAGCGGGCAGGTGACTATTTTACCCTCAAGCTTACCTTCAGACAAATCCCCGCCCCTGTGGGTACATCTTCTACCTATAGCGTGGTAATCCTCCTCATAATTAACAACCATTATTTCCCTGTCCCTGACATTTAGGGGTTTTATTGTGCCTTTCTTTATCTCATTTGTTTTTGCAACCTCAGAAAAACTCATCCTAACCTTCTTTTTCAGGGTTAAACTGTTGTTTAGTTTAGTATAACCGGTTCCTTCTAATATTTAAACCTGCTCTATAAGTTTTAAAGATTTTAAAATAGAATAAAAATAATCTTATAAAGAATAAAATACTCAATTTTTATTTAAATATAATTAAGAGTACACATCATTTATAATTTTTAAACCGTTTATAGCATCTTTACCGTAATAATCAGCACCTGTATTCTCCTTAACTGTTTCGGTAACAGGAGAACCACCCAAAATTATAGTGACCTTATCCCTGATGCCTGATTCTTCTATGGTCTTAACTGTTCTGGCAATACTTTTAAAAGATGTAGTTAAAAGACAGCTCATCCCCAAAACTTTAGCACCGCTTTCTTTGATAGCTTCAATAAATTTCTCGGCTGGTACGTCCACGCCTAAATCCAGTACTTCAAAACCTGAATTTCTGAGAACCATAACCACCAGATCTTTTCCAATATTATGAACATCACCTGCCACTGTTCCAATTACTACCTTGCCTTTAAACGAAGCAGCCTCGCTACTTTTCATCTTCGGAGCTATAATTTTTACTGCATTCTTCATAATTGCTCCAGAATAGATCAGGTCAGGTACATAGTATTCTTCCCTTTCATAACGTTTTCCAATTTCAATCAATGCTTCCTGTAATTGATCCATTATATCTTTTGCAGCAATACCTGAATCAAGACCTTCTTTTACCAGCTGC
>CAZLXJ010000013.1:0-4134 GCA_964563645.1 uncultured Actinomycetota bacterium
ATTTTTAACTGCAAAGATCTTGAATTTTTTCTCCTCAACTGCCTTTATAACCTCTTCTTTTAACATAAGGTTTTTTATATTGCTATAGGGTATAAGAACACCCTGTTTTCCATTAAAGCCGCTGTGCCTGCATACCTCAAAGAAACCTTCGATCTTTTCATTAACACCGCCTATAGCCTGTACCTGGCCCTTCTGATTTATAGAACCAGTAACTGCAAGGTTCTGGTCTATTGGTATGCCGGATATGGCGGAAAGCATTGCATAAAGTTCTGCACTTGATGCACTGTCGCCATCAACTCCACCGTAACTTTGCTCAAAGACTATTCTGGCAGAGAGGTTCAGTGGACGTTCAACTGCGTACTTTTCAGTCAGATAACCTGACAATATTAATACACCTTTTGTGTGGATGGGTCCGCCCAGCTTTGTCTCTCTTTCGATATCTATTATACCGGCCTTTCCCATTCCGATAGTAACCGTTACGCGGGAAGGTCTTCCAAATGCATAATCTCCTGTATCAACTACCGAGAGTCCATTTACCTGGCCAACCATCTTTCCTCTCGTGGAGATAAGTATGGTACCAACACTGATCATTTCCTGGATTTTTTCCTGTATAAGGCTTGAGCGGTAGTATTTCTCTTCAATTGCTTTTAATATATGATCATCTTCGATCAAGTCTTTGCCTTCCTGCTTTGCATAGAAATTAGCTTCTGTAACAACATTTGATATCTCCGAGAACTTTGTAGTGAGCTTATCCTGGTCACCTGCCAGCCTGGAACCATATTCAATAACCTTTACTACCGCAGAAGATCTCATGTGTGATAGGCCGTCTTTTTTACAGAGAGTGCATATAAATCTTGCATAATCCTTTATACTCCTGCTGGTTTTTTTCATTGAAAGATCATAATCAGCTTTTACTTTGAACAGTTTTTTGAAGTCACTGTCCAGGTTATAGAGTATATTGAAGTGGTATGGATTTCCTATAAGAATCACCTTGATATTCAGCGAAATGGGTTCAGGCTTGACACCCTTTGTGGAAATCACACCCAGCTTCTCACTGATTTCTTCAATGATTATTTTTTTATCTCTTAGGGACATCTTGAGACTGTCCCAGGAGAAAATATTTTTAAAGAGATCTTCTACAGGCAGTACGAGAAAACCGTTATTTGCTTTATGTATTGATCCTGCGCGTATCATAGTAAAATCTGTTGAAAGAACACCGAGCTGTGCTTCCTTCTCAATACTCCCAAAAAGATTTTTATGGGTTGGATTGTGTTCTATAACTACAGGAGCTCCTTCAAGTTTTGAATTATCTATAAGCACATTGACTTTATATTTCTTGAATGGCAGCTCTTTCATCCAGGGGAAAAATGCCTGTGCGGATTTATTTGACGCTGTACCGTTACCGATGAAGTTATTGATGTTTTTTAATATGTCATCTTCAACCTGTTTTATATATTCTAAGACTTCTTCATTATTATTGTAATTACCTTTAAGGTCATTCAGGTATTTTTCAATAGTGTATAGTGCTACATCGTGATTAAGTTTTTTTACTTCCTCATTTATTTTCCGGTCAAGATTTCTTACTTTATTTATAGTTTCCCGGACTTTTTTATTCATATCAGATTTTTTTCCCTGTATCTTATCTTTTTCTTCCTGGGATAGATTCATATACTGCTCCTGGCTCATAGGTTTTCCGCCAACTGCGGGGATAAGAAAAAAACCTATCTGTGTGGCCTGCAGCACAAAACCCTGCTGATATGCTTCTTTTCTAAGTTCCTGTAGGAGCCTGTCCTTTTCTTCCTTAATGCTTCTGGTAATCGCTTCTTTTTTATCTATGTAATCTTTGCTCGAGAAGGTCTGAGGCAGAAGTTCTTTTATGGAATTTATGAAATTATCCATTCTATCTGCAAAATCCCTTGCTTTTCCAGGAGGGAGTTTTATTGCAACAGGTTCATATGATTCTTTAAAATTATTGACATAGCACCAATCAGGCGGCACAGGTCTTGTTTTTGCCAGTTCTTCAACGAAATTTTTAACACCCGTCATCCTTCCTGTTCCGGAAATACCAGCTACAAATATATTAAAGCCGTCACTATCAATATTCAGGCCGAACTTAAGGGCCTTTACTGCCCTGTCCTGGCCTATTATACCCTCGAGGGGTTTTAATTCATCAGTTGAATTGTATCCAAGATGGTCATGGTCAATTTTGGATCTTAAATTTTTTAGAGGTAAGCTTTGAATCATGCACCCTCCAGTTGTCAAATTGGTTTAATGATGCTAAATATTTGGACTTTTATTTATCATAACATCTAGGAGGTTTTTGTTAAATGGAAAAATCCGGATTATAATCTTATATCATTTGTCAAGTTTAGTAATATTAAACCTGAAATAAATAAGATTTGACTATAACTGCAGGGAATATATAATAACTAAAACGTTCAATAATACTTTTATTATAATTAATCTTATGATAAATGTGGTTATGGAATATTGATAAGCTGTATGGAGGGATTGTGATTATATGACAGATAAATATACAAAAGATACCAAACTTGAAGAAGTTTTAAGGTCAAAGAAGGCAAGTGCGGTTATATCAAAATACAGGATACCGTGCCTGAATTGCCCGATGGCTATATATGAAGCAGGGAAACTTACACTTGGTCAGATAGCAGGAAATTATGGCATTGACCTTAAAAGCATGCTAAGGGAATTAAACAGTGACTGACATTTTAGAATAAAATAATTTACATAAAAGAATCTGATGCTAGAATGATTCATAATTTATTTATTTTAGATTATGAACTATTTTTTATACTATCAATATACAATAACAATTCTTTTAACAGTAATTTTTATTAATTTTGTCATAAATAATTTTGCATACAAGAAAATATCAAGATTTAAGCTCTCTTCCAGTTTCTTAAACGAAAACCCGCTGGTTTCTATCCTGATACCTGCAAGAAATGAAAAGAAAAATATTGGAAGGTGCCTGAGGGCACTTTCCAGACAGGACTATAGTAATATTGAAATCCTGGTTCTGGATGATGATTCAGATGATAATACAGCAGAGATTATCAAGAAGTGGTCGAAAAAAGACAACAGGATAAAATATTTAAAAGGGAAGCTATTGCCAAAAAAATGGAAGGGTAAATCATATGCATGCCAGCAGCTGGCATGCAAAGCAAAGGGCAAATATCTGATATTTACTGATGCTGATACGCTGCACTTCCCGGATTCAGTATCTTCCTCACTGGCGGCACTTATTTCAAATGACCTGGATGCTTTATCTGTATTCCCAAAACAGGTTATGGTGACAATTCATGAAAAAATGGTAATAGTATTTATTAACCTTGCAGTTATGGTACTCATGCCGCTGGTGCTTGTAAAAAAAACAGGAAATCCAAAATTTAGTATAGCAAATGGACAGTTCATCCTTTTTAAAAGGGATACCTACCAGTCTATAGGAGGGCATGGAAATATAAGAAAAGACATAATCGAGGATGTTGCTATCTCGAGACAGGTAAAAAAATTCGGTTTTAAATATATGGTATTTGATGGAAGGTCAAGTATCTATTGCCGGATGTACGGCGGTTTCAGAGAAGTGGTCTTAGGATTTTCCAAATTTATATTTGCTGCCATGGGTTATAGTATTACAAAGCTGGTTATTGTTATTTCTATGGTTATAGCTCTTTTTTTTACTCCTGTCTTAATACTGCCGGGCGCATATCTTTTCAGCTGGCCTTTAGCGATAAATATAAATCTACTAATTCAGATATCTATAATATTTATAATAAGGGTTGTAATGGCTTTCAGGTTCAAGGAAAGAATAATGGATATAATACTTCACCCTCTTTCGATGTTTTATATAATAGCATTATCCATGAATTCAGTTTATCAGGCAAAATATGGCAGGGGAATATACTGGAAGGACAGGATATATAATATTAAGGAGGAAGAAGAACTTGATGAAAATGAGGCAGATATCTGACATATGAATTCATTGAATGAGTTGGTAAAAATAGATGAATCCTTTAGAATATAAAGCGTGCGCCTGTAGCTCAACTGGATAGAGCAGTGGACTACGAATCCAAAGGCTGGGGGTTCGAATCCCTCCAGGCGTGCCAGCTATACCAC
>CAZLXJ010000014.1:0-17774 GCA_964563645.1 uncultured Actinomycetota bacterium
TCCAGATAATTCCTGTTGCAACAAAAGAAATGGTTATAGGAATATAAAATATAGACTTAAAAAAGTTTTCAAGAGCAAGACCTTTAACAAATACAGCTATAAGCAGACCTCCAGCAAAAGGAAAAATAAGGGTAAAAATAACCCATATTATTGTATTCCTAAATGAAACAATGAAATTATCATCACTAAAAATCCTGAGATAATTGTCAAATCCAATAAAAACAGGCTCTTTTATTCCATCCCAGTTTAAAAAGCTGTAGTAGAGGGTCTGCAATACTGGAATTATCAGAAATATAAATACGAGTAAGAAAGCCGGTAGAATAAAGAGATAGCTTATAATAGAATACTTATAATTTCTCATTAGACCTTATCCAGATTTTATAATTCAATTACTTTTCAAAGGATGACCCATCTTTATAAAAATGGGTCATCCTTTTATATCAATTGTCTTTGTTATTAACTATTTTCTGACCAATATTCATCAGCAATCGCATCAAGCTCTACCAGAATATTATCCAGGTCATCGGGATTGTTGATAAATTCAGCAAACTTATCTACAGCAGTCTCGCATATCGGGGTTGGTGTGGCTTCCCAGTACCTGTTAGATATTATATAGTTCTCGTTTATTATCGAATCTAATAGGTCTACTTTAACCTGCGGAAGATAACTTGTATCAGCTTTCATATTAGCAGGAAAAGAAGTTATCTTTTCTGCGAGGAATCCATTACCCTCTGCACTCATCAGCCAGTCCATTACTTTGTCTGCTGCTTCCAGATTTGGAGAATTTTTCCCTGCAACTATTGGCATTGCTTCCAGGATTATATTATTACCGGCATCGGAATTGTGCGATGGAAGGATAAATGCTCCTATTTTTTCTTCCGGTACATTATTTGCCGTAAGAACTGATGTATAGTACCAGGTACCGCATAAAACCATACCGAGCTCATCTTTGTTAAAAAGATTAGCTGAATCTGTAAAAAGATCTGTCCCTGGATCGGTAAAATAACCCTCGTTGATCATATCTGCCCATACTTCAAAAGCTTTTTTTACTCTTTCGTCTGTATATTTGGCTTTTCCCTCACATAAATCCAGATACAATTGAGGGTCTTCTCCAATAATCATTTCTTCAAACATAATAAAGGTAGGCCAGCGTCCAAGCACCGTCTGCATCAACGGCGTGACATCATTAGCTTTAAGAGTTTCGCATACATCAATAAATTCTTCCCAGGTTTTCGGGACACTGAGTCCAAGCTCAGAAAATACATCCTTGTTATACCAGACAGGCCAATATTCTACACCATAGCATAGTCCATATACTTCTTCATTAAATGTAAATGCAGTTCTTAGCCCTTCTGAATACTCATCTTTGTATTTATCCCATATTTCTGTCGTTTCTGCTGCAAGATCCTGATCTATTAATCCCTTCACCCTGTATGTCGACCACCAGGTGAATAATTCAGGAGCTTCATTTGTCGGTAATGCAGAATTAACAGCAGCAATAAAGACATCTGTTGACGGATAAGGAACCGGTTCAACAGTTATATTTATTAATTCTTTTGTCTTTTCTCCTACTGCTTCAAAATAAGGCTGGAAATTAGGTGTTCCACCTTTATCATGCATTAGAATAATATTTGCTGCTTCTTCCGGGACAGCTTCTTCAACTGCTTCCTCAACTTCCTCTGCAACTTCTTCAACTGCTTCCTCAACTTCCTCTACAGCTTCTTCAGCTTCCTCTACAGCTTCTTCAGCTGCCTTACACCCGGCCCCGGTAAATAACATTGAAGCTGCAAGCACTACTGATAATAGTAAAACAATATACTTTTTCATCTTATTGGTTCCTTTCAAATAAAATCTTTAACAAAAGAATAATTTTTTATTTTACCTCCTCCTATTTTCAGATTTTTCCCATTATTTTTGCTTACAATATAACAATCACCTCCTCCCGAATAATATGAATCTTTATATTTTACTTTCACCTCCTATCGTATTAATGTAGTATTCAATTATTAATAAAATACTTATGTTTAACCTTGCTCCTATTATAAATTCGAAACAAGTTAATATTTTTTTAGTTTACCTTAGAACAGGATTTTCTAACTATTAATTTATTCTTTAAAATTACCCTCTCTTTAAAATTTAGTTTTTTATTATTTAACATATTCAAAAGCATTTCTGTTCCGGCTACACCGCATCTATACTTAGGATAACTTATGGTTGTCAGTGGGACTTTTAATAATTTTGTAATATTTATATTATCGTATCCAATAAGAGAAATGTCTTTAGGAATTGATAGGCCAAGATCGAGTATTGCCTCCATTGCTCCAATGGCAACAAAATCATTTATTGCTATTATTGCCGTGATATCCTTATGATCTTTTAACAGTTCAGTTGTAACTTTATAACCATCATGCTGATTAATAACTGCTTCAGAAATGAAATAATCCTTAATTTCCAAATTATTTTTTCCCATTTCTTTTTTATAAGCTAATAACCTTTCATTCGAAGAAGAGATATCGGGCCCCTTTAAAAAGGCAATATTTTTATGCCCCAATTTAATTATATATTCTGCTGCCAGTCTGCCTCCCTGAGAATCATCCGCAATAGCATAGTTTACACCCGGCATTTCCATCCTGCATGTTAATAAAACAAAAGGTATTCTTCTCCTATGCAGCTCATCTATTGTATCAGTGCTTACATTCATGTTAGCCAGCAGAAGCCCGTCAATACCTCTATCCATAAGCATATTCAAATATTTTTCTCCAATTGAATTATCGAACTTTGATTCACAGGTAATTGTGCTATAACCATTATTTTCAGCAGTCTGGATTGCACCTCTTGCTAATCTTGAAAAAAATGGATTCTCGAGGTCAGCCACGATAAGACCGATTATATTTGTTTTTCTTAGTACCAGGCTTCTTGCGGCGAAATTCGGATAATATCCTTTTTCTCTTATTATCCTAAGAATTTTTTCTTTGGTTTCCGCCTTTACATACTTATCTTTGTTAATAACCCTGGAGACAGTTATTGGTGCTACGCCTGCTAATTTTGAAATATCTTTTAGCGTATACTTCTTCATTTAAATATATGGTAACGCTTCCATTAGATAGTTAAATGCTATCAGAATAAATTTCCTGTGTCAAATCTATCATCTTGTATTAATATCTTATACTAATATTTTATATATTTTATATTTATGAACAGCATTAATATCTTTTATATTCCTTCAAAAACTGTTTTGAACCTTATAACCATTTAAACTTTAATAAGAAAATATAATAATACATTAAGAAATTTTGTATTAGATCCTGGAGAAATTTCTAGATTTTACGGCTAAATTAAAAAAATAAAATTATTATATGGAAAATCCCGAATATCCGCCGGATTGATATTCTTGAGTCATCTGGTAACGGGCAGACCAGCGAATAAAAAAATAAAATCGAGCAGGAGGGTGCTAATTATAAAAAACAGGGTGTACTGTTAACCGGTACACCCTGTTTGATTTGCTTTATAGTTTTTACTCACCGCGGCCAGCTATGAGATTTTCTACTACGCTTGGATCAGCCAGCGTTGTAATATCACCAAGGTTATCGGTGTTCTTTTCGGCTATCTTCCGGAGTATACGCCTCATAATCTTCCCGGACCGAGTTTTAGGAAGAGCCTGGGCAAACTGTATCTTCTCAGGTGTTGCAATCGGACCTATTTCTTTACGTACGTGTATGATCAGCTCTTTTTTAAGCTCATCATCCTCCTCTATGCCTTCCTTTAGTGTTACGAATGCATAAAGTGCCTGTCCTTTAATATCGTGTGGAATTGGGGTAACTGCAGCCTCGGCAACCTTATGATGACTGACCAGTGCACTTTCAACCTCGGCGGTACCGATGCGGTGTCCGGATACATTTACCACATCATCAATCCGGCCCATCAACCAGTAGTCATCATCCTTGTCAATATGACATCCATCACCGGTAAAATATACATCATCAAACATTGTAAAGTATGTGTCTATAAATCGCTCGTGGTCACCCCACATAGTTCTCATCATTCCCGGCCAGGGCTTCCGTATGCAGAGTTTACCGTTTTCATCTGTATCACATTCTGTTCCATCGTCCCGCAGTACCACCGGGTCAACCCCGAAGAATGGCCGCGATGCACTGCCGGGCTTTAGCGTCATCGCTCCGGGAAGTGGAGTTATCATAAAGCCCCCGGTCTCGGTCTGCCACCAGGTGTCCACAACCGGACATCTATTATGCCCAACTTTCTCGTAATACCAGATCCATACCTCAGGGTTAATCGGCTCACCGACTGTCCCGATAATCCTTAACGAATCCAGCTTGTATTTTTCCACCCAATCGTCACCCAGGCGCATAAGTGCTCTTATAGCAGTGGGTGCTGTATAAAAAACATTAACTTTGAACTTATCACAGATCTGCCAGAATCTCCCGGCATCCGGATAAGTAGGTACTCCCTCAAACATAATGCTTGTCGACCCGTTTGCCAGTGGTCCGTAGACAATATAGCTGTGGCCAGTAACCCAGCCTATGTCTGCTGTGCACCAGTATATATCGTCGTCGTGAATGTTAAACACCATCCTGTGTGACATTGCTACCTGCAGCAGATAACCGCCTGTTGTATGAACGACACCCTTTGGCTTACCGGTTGAACCTGATGTATACAAAATAAACATCGTATCCTCGGCATTCATTTTCTCCGGCGGGCAATCAGGGCTTGCCTTTGCCATCTCATCGTGATACCAGAAGTCGCGCCCAGCTTTCATATTACATGGCTTATCGTTTGTCTTTACAACAATAACAGATTCAATGGTCGGACACTCGTCCAGTGCCTCATCAGAAATTGACTTCAGCGGAATATGCTTCCCTGCACGGACCGATACATTTGTGGTAATCAGCATTCTGCAATCTGAATCATTGACGCGACCCCTGATGGCGTCAGCACTAAATCCGCCAAAAATTACAGAATGAATTACCCCTATACGGGTACAGGCGAGCATCACAATCGCTAACTCTGGCACCATTGGCATATAAACTGCCACGCGGTCTCCCTTTTTAAGACCCTTTGATTTTAGAACATTGGCAAACCTGGAAACCTCCCTGTGCAATTCCTTATAAGTATATTTCTTAACTGCGCTGTCTTCCTCTCCCTGCCACAGGATAGCGGTCTTATTTTCAACTGGTGTCCCCAGATGCCTGTCAAGACAATTAAATGATACATTAAGCTCTCCGTCGGCAAACCATGTATGCTTAATTGTACGGGCTCTTGTATCCCATTTATATTCCAGAGACCTGGTCGGTTCCTTAAACCAGTCAAGTATTTTTGCCTGTTCCAGCCAGAAGCTATCGGGGTCATTAATTGATTGGTCCCACATTTCCCGGTATTGCTCCATTGAGGAAATCCATGAATTTTTCTGAATTTCAGCTTGAGGTGGAAATTTACGAGTTTCAGGCATTAAAGATTGAGTGTCCTTTATTTCTTCCGTCATAAACTTTTCCTTCCTATGTAGATAATTTAATTTATGTTTATATCGCTTCTAAAACAAATCCTGCCTTTGTGCCATTGCATAGTCTATCAGATTTCAATTAAAACTCAATTAAAAAGTGATTTTTTTAATATATAGATAATTAACTGCAGTTGACTGGAAAAAGACCTGATAATTGCTTTAGAGTGTCAAATTTAACTATTTAATGGGAAGTATAATTTCCATATTGTATGAGGGGTGTAAATAAAACAATGCTACTGTAATTTAAGCTCGCAATAATTTTCTTCATCTTTTTTTGTAATCTGAAAACCTCTTTTCCTCAGCATATGTAACATCACTTTGTTCTCTTCCAGGACGCTGGCATATACCTTCTTTATTTTTCTTTTTCTGGCTATTTCCAGAATATAATCGGTTAATCTATTACCCAGGCCTTTATAATGCCACGGGTCTGCGACAACAATAGCAAATTCAGCAGTCTCGTTATAGGGATCCGATATCAACCTTACAACTCCGGCCATCTTTTTTTTACCCTGATCTTCGACCTCGGCAATTATGGCTATTTCCCTATCATAATCAATCTGGGTGTATCTTATGAGCAATTCATGGGTTATGTCCTTGATTAACTGGAAAAACCTAAAACGATAAGTCTTTTCTGAAAATTTAGTAAACATCTCTTCTTCCATCGGCTCGTCTTCGGGCCTTATTGGTCTGAGTATGGCTTCACGCCCATCCTTCATAATGAAAACAGTTATATATTCGCTGGGATAAGGAGATATCACCAGATGTGAATACGGCTTTACCTTTTTCCCGGCTATATCCTTATCCAGTATAACTTTGGCATCAAGCACTGTACCGCCTTCAGCATCGATTCCGAAAGGATTTATTTCAATATCTTTTATCTCCGGAAAATCGGATACAAGATAAGCAAACTTGTAAAGCAGGAATTGTATCGTTCCTATATTTACCGCTTCCATCCCCCTGTATCCTTTCAAAAGCTCGTATATCTTTGTTTCCTCGATCAATCTCATAGCAAGAGTCATGTTCAATGGCGGAAGACCAACATTTATATCATTGAATACTTCAACAGCTACTCCCCCCATTCCAAAACATATATAAGGTCCAAATACAGGGTCCTTTTTAGATCCAATAAGCAGCTCATATTTTTTAGAAACCATCTTTTCGGTTAAAACACCTTCTATTCTTGCTTCAGGGGTACTTGACCTGATATCTTCCATTATTTCCCTGAAAGCTGTCCTGGCTTCCTCTGCGGAACCTATGTTAAGCTTGACCCCTCCTATATTGGTTTTATGCAGTATGTCGGAAGATAATATTTTCATTACGACAGGATAACCTATGCTGTCTCCGATCTTGTCAGTATCCTGCTCCGAGTAGATGACAATATTTTTTGTTACAGGGATGTAGTAAAACTCCAGTAATTTTTTTGCTTCATATTCTGTAAGTATATATCTTTTATCTCTTATTAACCTGCTGATTAATTTTTTTGCTTTTACCTTTTGCGGCTGAAAAGCATGGGGTATCGTTGCTGGAGTCTCATAAAGCAGCTCCAGGTTTCTTGAGTAGTTGTACATATTCATGAATGTCTTTACAGCGTCTTCAGGTATACGGAAACAGGGTATCCCCTCCTTTTCAAGGATTTCTCTTCCCTGCCTGACATCATCTTCACCCATCCATGAAGCAAGAACTGTTTTTTTGCCCTTGTTTGGTAGATCTACAATTTTTTTAGCGACTTCTTCAGGATTTGTCATTGTCTGGGGAGTAAGCACAAGAAGTATTCCATCGGTATTCTCGTCATCCAGGCATAAGCTAACCGCCGTTTCATAAGAATCAGGTTTAGCATCACTGAGGATATCCACGGGATTACCATGACTCCACGCAGCAGGCATTGCTTCATTTAGGCTTGCCATGGTTTCCTCTGAAAGTTCTGCCATCAGGCCTCCGTTTTCAATCAACGAATCCGTGACAATCACTCCCGGGCCTCCTCCATTAGTAACTACGGCGAGTCTTCTCCCTTTTGGTCTTTTTTGCATGGATAATGCCTGGGCTGCGTTAAAAAGCTCTTCTATCGTATCAACTCTTATGATCCCTGCCCTTTTGAATACAGCATTGAATATAGCATCATTTCCCGTAAGACTGCCTGTGTGCAACATGGCTGCTTTTGCTCCCTCATCGGTCTTACCTGCCTTAAGCAGTATGATAGGCTTGCTTCTTGAGAATGCCCTTGCCGCTGACAAAAACTTCCTCGCATTTGTAAGGGATTCCATATAGATTATTATGCTGTTTGTCCCGGGATCCTGGCCAAAATAATCAATAAGATCACAAAAACCCACGTCTATCATCGAACCGATTGATACAAAATGGCTGAATCCGACATTCATTTTTACCGACCAGTCAAGAACAGAAGTGCACAATGCTCCACTCTGGGAAATAAAAGCTAACTTTCCGGGTAAAGCCATTTTATTGGCAAAACTCGCGTTCAGGTGGTTTGACGGCTTTATGAAACCAAGGCAATTCGGTCCAATTATTATCATGTCATATTTTTTTTTGTGTTCAAGGATCTGTCTCTCCATTTCCCTTCCCCTATCACTGGCCTCTCCAAAACCAGCAGTAATAATCACAATTCCATTAACGCTGGCTTCTCCGCATTCCTTAACTATATCCGGAACTGTGGCGGCGGGAGTGGCTATTATTACCAGATCTATATAATCAGGTACTTCTGATATTGCATGGTATGTTTTAATCCCCTGGACACTATCCCTTTTATTATTTATCGGATATACTATTCCTTCAAAACCTGAACCTATAAGATTTTTCAGTACATCGTATCCTACACTGCCTTTCGTGCTGCTTGCACCCACTACTGCAATAACATGCGGATTGAAAAGCTTCTTGAGTTTATCAAATTTAATCATATTTCCTCTGTTCAATAAATTTAAATCTTCCAGAATTTTCTTAGATTTTTTTCTAATTGTATCCTTTTAAATTCATACTCATCTATGGCTATTATCCTTGAATCAGTGGTCCTCTCTTTGTAAGGTATCGGTTCCCCATTTATGCCTGCCATAAAGTTTTTCAGACATTTGGGTAAAACTTCAACATTGTATCCCCCTTCCAATGTTGCAAATATATTGTTAAAGTTCTGCCCCACTATCTTTCCCAGCTTATAATATGAAACCAGGCTAAGCCTCAGGTCAAGAAGGAGATCGTACTGATATCCATCAAATCCTGCAGAACATGCAACTATATCCGGCTCAAACTGAAGGGCAGCAGGCAGGAAGCTCTCTATTGCATCAATAAAGATTTCATCTCCGCTGCCAGCTGGCAGAGGGACACAGATTGTATAGCCTTTCCCCTTCCCCTCACCTATTTCATTTACATTTCCTCCACCGGGGAAACAGGGAAACTGGTGGATAGACCAGTACATCACCCTGTCGGTATCATAGAAGAATTTTACTGTACCGTCCCCCAGATGGGCGTCAAAATCAATTATAAGGATTTTCTTCCCCTCGTTTACCAGTTTCTGAACGGCTATTGCAATATTATTGAATATGCAGAAACCGCTTGATTTGCCCGGGTATGCATGGTGCCCGGGAGGTCTTACGAGAGCAAAATCACCGGAGTTTGATGCCATGATAGTTGCTCCAACAGCGTAGCTGGCAGCATTATAGCTCTGCTTTGAGGTAAAAGTTTCTTTGTCCAGAGGCTTAGACTCGGAACAATATTTCTTCACATGCTCAATGTATTTTTCTGTATGTACAAGTTTAAGATACTTTTCCCCATTGATTATATCCATTTCAGGAATCTCCCCAAAAGATTCGAGTCTTTTCCTGTTTTCAGGGTGCATACCCGTGTCATGTTCAAGGAATATTTTGTTATATATTATTTTCATCTTTCAATAAAATGGTCTTATTTTAATCTTATTATATAATTACCTTACCATTATTATATATATTTATTAACAGGTAAAGGAAAAGGTATTAATTCAACTGTTGATATAAAAATATTACAGGACTGAAGCAATTCTTGACTCAATTAAAAAGATTGACAAACAACTTTGGATAAGTATAATCTTACCTAAATTTATTTTGGCAGGGGCGGCTTTTAAAGGACCGGGTCCTTCTTATCACAGCCGATAGCCTTATTTTAAATATTCAGAAGAAAGAATTGATTAGTTAATTTTGATAATATTACAGTACCGAATAATAGACTTTTATTTGATAATATAAAAAAGAAAGGAAACTATGCCAGAAGAAAAAAGAATGATTTTGGATAATACGGGTAATCCTGCACCGCTGGGCCTGGCAGCTTTCGGTATGACTACAGTTCTGCTTAACCTTCATAATGCCGGATTATTTAACCTCGGTACCATGATACTGGCTATGGGTATATTCTACGGAGGCATCGCTCAGGTAATAGCCGGCATCTTTGAATGGAAAAAGGGTAATACTTTTGGTATGATTGCCTTTACATCTTTTGGGCTCTTCTGGATTTCTCTGGTAGCATTGCTTGTAATGCCAATGAAAGGTATGGGGGCTGAGAACGATAATGCTGCCATGACAGCTTACTTTATAATCTGGGGTATTTTTACACTCGGACTCTTTTTTGGCACCCTAAAAGCCAACAGGGCACTGCAATTTATATTTGCCACCTTAGTGATACTATTTTTCCTGCTTGCCATCCGTGATATTACGGGCAATGCAGTAATTGGCACAATTGCAGGTATAGAAGGTATAATCTGTGGGCTTTCTGCCGTTTATACAGCAATGGCAATCCTTTTAAACGAGGTCTTTGGCAGGGTGATACTGCCTATTTGGCCTGTAAGGTAGCATAATCTTTGTCCGGGCGGATCATGGTACTTTGCCGTATTGCAGTCGAAAACAATTACCTTGTTTATTAAAACATGATAATAAGTCGCTACCTGCCGGTAAGGCTTCTGCAGGGAATGATTATTAATAAAATATACTAAATCCTTGCGTAACCGTATATCTGAAAACAGGCCAGTGAAAAGAAAAATATATAAGTAAGCTAAAGGCTATAAGAACAGTAGCTACAGGTAGAACACCTATCACATTTAATACCCTGTATTATTTCTGTATTATAATAATTCTATAGCCGGTTATATATCTAACTTACTTTTAATCAGTATATCTTCTTTTTCCTTATTAGCTGCACAGCAATTGCCAGCACAATAATTGCGATGCCAGCGATACTCGAAATTATTACTAACTGGTCAGGCATGCTGCCGTCAGCGGTCCTTTTTAATAGAATTCCAACAAGTGCCCAGACAACAACAAGGCAATAAAAGATATCATTCCTGGAAAATACAGTTGCCAGCGTTATAATGATTCCCACTGCAATCATTATAACTGTCCACAGCTGATCCCCTATGCCAAATTTATCCCAGTTAACCTTAACAAGAAAAGCAGTAACATTTGCGATAGTTGCAATTGTAATCCAGCCAAGATAAACACTAAAAGGAATATTTACAAGTATCTTCTCAGAATTTATAATTCCTGGCCTTCCGGTACCCAGCCTTACATAAATTGATAACAGACTTATAAGTAGTAATATCATTATAACAAGAGATAGCCAGACAATTTCATAATGCCATGTCAGTATCCATGCAGCATTAAAAATACATGAAATAAAAAATAATAAGCCTATTTTTTCAAAGATGCCTCTTTCATCCGGACTCCTTCTGAAAGCAGCAACAAACTGATAAATGATAAATAACACCAGCAGGATATAGATAATTCCCCATACCGAGAAAGTAATGCCGGCAGGTACAAATAAATTAGGATATTTATCTGAGAGCTCCTGGGTGGTTTTATTATTTATAGGAAGTATCACTGCCAGTGCATTCACTATAACTACTGTTAAAAATCCAATAAAATTTAGGAATGCATAGGTTACCTTTGTTGATTTTTTTAACATACTACTCCCCCCTATATTAATAATATAAAATAAAAAATAAAGAAAAATATATATACTTATGGGTAACTTTTAATGACTTTTTCTTATTAGAACATTTTTAAAATAATTATCCATTAAATAAGAAACAGTATTAATTTTCTCGTAATCTATTTCTCCGTCAGAATAAACAATTTCTTGGTCAGCGTTGACCCTTACAACCTCCCCTATAAACATATCATGTGTGCCCAGATGAATTTTTTGCCTGACCCTGCATTCAATATTTATAGGACATTCCTTAATAAGCGGGGAGCTTACCTTAAGACCTTTCTCTTTTGTCAAACCCAGTTCTTTGAACTTATCAATATCTCTTCCAGATTTTGTGCCACAGAAATCACAGGCTTCAATCATTTCTTCATCTGGAATATTTATTACAAATTCCATTGAACCACTTACCAGCCCGTGACTGTATCTGGATGGTCTTATAGAGATTGAAATCATCGGTGGACTGCTGCAGACAGTACCGACCCATGCAAGGGTGATTATATTATCTTTGTTTCCGTCCGAACAAGAAACCAGGACTACGGGGTTTGGGTAAAGCCTTTCAGGTATTCCTATGGATTTTTTCATTTGCATCCTTTCATTTTTAAATTGAAAGTTTTTAAAATTATACTAAATGCCTAAACATTCTATTCCTTTAGCAGCAGCTCCATTACATACATCTCAAGCTTTTCATAATTTCTATCCTCTATGCATTCCCTTTGGAAATCATAATCAAATTTGCCTACCTTTTCTTCAAGCATCCTTACAACCTCTATGCTATTAGAGAGATGGCGGTAACAATCTTCCTGCTTCTGCGTCCTCATGGCTTTTACATCAAGCCCTATATATTCACCATTACTTCCATATCCATTCTCAACTAAAACTTTTATCTGGTTGAATGCCTGGCGCAGGTTTTCAGAACCGAATGCCTTATCCTGGTCATATCTCAGTCCATTCTGATCATTCAGGTGGACACCCCACAGTTTTCCAAAAGACAGGGCAAAGGCCATCTCATAAGCAGGGTCCAGTCCGGCAAGTACTGCATGTGCGCTCTCAAGAAGCCCGCCCACCCTTGACGGGTCTATTGTGGCAGCTGAGATTCCCATTACATGTCCCATTGTTGGACAAAAGCTTCTGTCAATTGGCTCATTCGGCTTGGGTTCTATAAGTATTTTAATATTGCTGTCGTATTCCAGCATGCTGTTTACTGCCTCTTTTATCCTGTTTGCGCTTCTCACTGGATCTTTTGCCTCAAAGCACAGGGTACCCTCTCTGGCAAGCCAGAGGACAATTTTATCGCATCCCAGACTATTTGCTATATCAATTGAGCGGTGTGCCCTCCACATGGCAAACTCCCTGTCCTCTTTTGAATTTGATGTAAATCCGCCATCTATGGTATGCGGGTCCAACCATAGTCTGGGTGCTGCAAACTCTGCCTCCATATTATACCTCTGGAGCATTTTCTTAACCTGTGCTGCTTTCTCCTTTATCTTTTCATTGTCCAGGCTGTTTATATCCGGCACAGCGTCATCATCGTGGAACTGCACAGCACTAAAACCCATTTTAGAAAATTTTTCCACCTTTTCCTCCAGCGGTATCGATGAGCGGACTTCAGGACCAAAAGCATCTGCTCCTTCGTGTACATTCCACGGGCCTACTGAAAATTTAAATCCTGCCATAGTCTTCCCCCTTCTAAAAAATTATTTATAAATCCTATAATTAATTTTAATTATAAAGAAACTATGGCAGTTAAACAATAAATATTGAATTAATATATCTGGAAAATGATAATTAAAACCATCCGTGCCGGAAAGCTGCAGCACCAGGGATTGGCCTATTTCCATTTAAAAAACTTATGCGAAAGCCTCCTGTATATGCCTTTTTGCCTGTCCTCTGCAGAACCGGTTACAGTGTCCATAATCCCTTTTACCATAAGTGCCAGAATATTATACCTGGCATGGTATAATCTACTGCGCGCATATTAAAGTCTTCCCATATTGTGTCACGGTAAATTAGTCCATAAAGCACCATGAAGAAAACCGGAAATGCAAGTGTCCAGAAAATGTCTTCAAAGTTTTGTTTGAAATAATTATGATAAAAGAAATAAATATCAAATATTTTCTTAATTGCACAAATTAAGTCAGTTCTACATTGCCTATTGTTAATTTAAATATTCTCTCCCCGGCCAAAGTTGCCGTGTACTCTTTTTTAAATTACTGTAATAAATTACAATTTCAATTGATGTAATTTTTCATCCATTTCAAAAAAGGAAAAGATAAGAAAAAAGCCTTAATTGTAGCGATAGCATCAATGATAATATTGCCTTTCATTACAAGCATTAGATTCTTTGATGGACAATACGAAAAAGAAAAAGCTATATTACATTTAATTTGGGCCAGGGTAATATTACCGGTTTCTTTAATGGCATATATTATAGGATATGATGAAGGGGAAGCCTGCGATTCCGCCGCAATCTCTGCAAATATTTCCAATGGAACTGTCACATGGGATACAGGTCAAGAAGTTTGGCTGTTTGAAGTGGTGTTGAAATGGAAACACATCTTGATATGCATAATAAAATTAGCTCTCCTGGAGATGAGATATTTTATGGTGATGCTAAACCACGGAGAACTTCGGGAATAGTAAATAATTAACCAATAAATCTGGCATATATATCCCCACTAAAAGCAGTTTTATAAGGAATTGATAAAAGAATTTCACGTATTTCGCTTCCGCTAACCCATTCATCCATAGCAAAAGTCATAGTTTCTCCAAACGAGTAATTAAATTGAACATCGCCGATGGAGCAGAGATGCTCTATTGACTTTATAGCCTGGCCAATTAAATTTTGTGTAGGTGTAAATTCAAAAGAAATCATCTTAATTGATTGAGAAAGACCTTTGATAACCTCATGTTCAAAACCTTCGACATCTATTTTACACATTGCCGGGCTACCATATTTTTCAATTAGTTTATCTAAAGTAGTAATAGGAACCGTAACATTCTTATTCCACTGAAAGGCTGAAGTAGATGTAAAAAACATATCGCTGCTTCTTACACAATCTATCCATTCTTTAGACATGGATGAAACAGTATGTGAGTTACTGAGTATTAAGTTTCCTTCACCTTCTTTTGACCCAATTGCCTTATTAATTAAAATTACTTTACTATTATTTTTATATTTTCTTTGCAATTTTCTCATACAGTTATCCTGGGGTTCAACAGCCACCACTGCAGCTCCAAGCTCAAGAAAAACTTTAGTCCTATTACCTAGATTTGCGCCAATATCAAAACACAGGTCACCTTCACTTACAAATTTAGAATAAAGTCTTATTAACTTTCTTCTGCTTAAAATATTTGATATGGCCAAAACCGTAGTATAGACAATATTATATAACCCGAGAAATCTTAATGATTTAACGAAAATATTTAGTGCTTTTATAGGTATTAAACCTGACTTAATACAACTTGTTTTACTGTCATTTCTTATCTTAATTTTTTTTATATAATTCATAAATTTTAATCTAAAACATTATTTTCCGGGTTGCACCCTGCGGTTAGACGCGGCACTAAATAAAGGATAGCTGGTAAGACTAGAAAGTCAAGATATTAATTGATTTATTCAAGTAAGATAATTTATGCAAAAAGATAAAAATAATATATAACCATTATATTTACCAAAGAAAATCTTAAATAGTTTTAATATTTTACTTTTATCATTACGGTGAATGTTTTAAGAAAAATATTTATCATTTCTAAGGCATTATTTTTTATATTACTCTTATTAAATAAATTATATAATGTATACTTAAAATATATGTTTAAGTTTGTAATAAGATAAATATTAATTAAATTTTGTTTTTAATAAATAGTTATGGAAATAAAACCTCTATATATTAGCTCTGAAATATAGCCAAAAGCTAACCAGAAAGGTAAGTATAAAAGATTTACCATACCCAGCAAGGCCCATCTTCCCTTATATTCCCAGGGGCACTTCTTTATGGTAAGTTTTAATATGTAGCCATAAGCAAATTCACCAATAAATATAACTATCAGATAGATAAAACCCCTTATTATAAAAGGGATAAACTTGATTAAATTATATAAGGGACCAATTATTATTCCCCAGACACCATAAATAGGAAACATCCAGAGATAGGACCTGCCCTTAAAGGCTATATCCCTATAACGGATATAGTCGTGTATCGAAGAAAAAAATAGTTCGATTCCAACTCCAAAAAAACTAAAGATTAAAAATAAGATAAGATATTTCATATCCGAATATTATCATTTTATTTTTAATTTTTCATAATCATTACAGGCAAATATAGCTAATAAAAAGATTAGAAATCATAATTTCTCTGTTGTATTATACAGGATTTTTATAGAAATCTTTAGACCGGTAAGAGATATGTACGATCTGGATTTTAACTACAAATATAGGAAGATAAAGAATTTTTAATTATATTAACTAAACTATTACATTCTTCTAAAAGACCTTTAGCATATTCTTTTTGTTCTTTGGAACTGAAGTTTTTTACTTCAATACCTTCTCCAAAAAGAGCATGGTATTGGATTTTTCTAGAGATATTTTCACTTATAATTTTAACAGCTTTCTTTATATTTACTCCGCTTTCATATTTTTCTAACTTTTTTTTATCTTCATCATTTGCCCACAGACCAACAGGAACAATCTTTTTTGTTTTGCAATATTTTTCATTATATTTACATGCAAGATTTACTGCCCCCCTGTACACTTTGTTGCTATCTATTAATGCTGCTGGCCCTTCTGGAAACACGCCTATGAAATCATTTGTGTTTTTAAGATAAAATAATGACTTATACAAAGTGATATCTTTCCAGAATTTTATGTCTTTCCCCTTTACCTTCACAGGTATTTCTCCTATTGAATCCAGCAGTTTTGAGTTTTTCTCATAAACATTTTCATATTGTATCCAGAAATGTATCTGCTTTTTTATGAACATGCTTATAAAAAGCCCATCCAGATTTGTTGCATGGCTTGCCACTAAGATGGCAGATTCTTTTGGGATATTTTCTTTACCATAAATTTTGGGTTTGAGAAATAGGGAACCTAAAGCATTACATAATAACCATCCTGCTCTGTAACAAGTTTTCTGATAACTTATGTTAATTCTTTTATCCATTTACATCACATTGATGGCCCCTTAAGAACTAGCCCATTTAAAATGTTAGAAATCTGGCTTATGCTGGTCCTATGGGCAGTCTTATGACGAAATCACAAGGTGTCTTATTATCCCGAGACTTATAATAAAAATTAAATTTCTATAATTATACCAATAAAATACCTGGTAACACTACAAAATACTGCCAGGTTCAACTAATTAATAATTCAAACTCGTTAGAATTTATATTGTTGGGATGAGCAATTTTGTTGCATGGTAGTATTTTCGTATTAATATTAATAAACCATGGAACGGAAAATAATGGAAAAATTATTATTAATTTTAATAATAATTATGGTTTCTGTTGTAGCTATAATAAGCTTAGGCTGCAGTAAATCTAAATTAAGCAGAAAACCTTTGAAGGAATTTTACCTGCTGCAGGCTGCCCGGGCCTTAAGACTCTTATAAACCTTAATCCCGACGGTACTTTTCATATGGAGGAAACTTTCCTTGAAAGAGACAATAAGCCTGGAATTACAAATGGAAAATAGTTTCTTGATAAAGACATAATTACATTTACTGCCAGTGACTATAAGTTTGAGTATAAACTTATTTCCGAAAAAGAAATAAGATGGGCTCCGGGCGGTGAAGAAATTACTGGCACTGATCTTAATTGGTCTCTTTTAAAAAAATAATATATTAATTTTTTTCAAATGTAAGTCTTGAAATATCCTACAATAAATACCCTGCCTCAGATGCGCTTTCAAGAGCAGGAGTCAAAATATTTTCAAGTTTATCTGAATATGCATACCCATTGAAAGATCTTTAAATTTCCTCACTGCTCAAATTTCCAATTCGCTGCCCGAGAAATTACTTTTCTTATCTATAAGTTTTTTTATAACTTTGAAAACCTCCATGACAATTATAATGGTGGTGGCTATTCCAAAGAGTTGCAGCCATTCCATTAAGCTTACTGGCATTATCCCCAGCAGTCTCTGCATGAATGGGATATACATCGATGCCAAATGTATTCCCTGAGCGGCAAGTATCCCCCCGATAAGGATATAATTATTTTTTATAGGGACCTTGAAGACAGATGCCTTCTCGGATCGGCAATTAAAGGCATGGAAGTTTTCGAAAAGCACCATAAGCATCAATATAATATT
>CAZLXJ010000015.1:0-20219 GCA_964563645.1 uncultured Actinomycetota bacterium
TGGATCCATACATTTTGGTTGAACAGGATTTAAAATATCAAGACCAATCTCTATTAATTCATCTATAATAAGATAAATTACTCCATCTGAATGATATGCAATATTCAAATCAGGATTTATTAACTTTAATTCAGAATATAGCTTAGCCATACGTGGTTTAAAATACTTTCTCCATAACTGGGGGGAAATAAGCATTCCATTTTGTCCACCCACATCATCCCCAGTCCAGATAATATCAACACCCATGCTTACAAGTTTTTTACCAGCATGGAGGTGGTAATAAAAAGATATATCAATAATTTTATTTGCAAGCTCCTCATTAGTAATAAAATCAACCAGCAGCATGTCCAGACTTCTTAATGCCTATGCAGCTTCAAATATTTGTACATACAATTACTCCCATTATTGCATATTCCTTACCATAATCCTTTATCAGCTTTTTTATGGTTCATAACGCTTACCAATAGTTGGATCTGGCGGTATTATATCCATTAATAGATCTTGCTTCTTTTAATGGATTACCTGATGGTTCAGTATATTTTCTATACTATATCTTGCTTTATATTCAGCAATTTTCTATCCGACTCCCCACTCGTCAATGTAATCATCATCCAAATTTTTATAGTATGAATTGGCAAACCCCTGTGCCGTAAGTAATATATCATTTCCTATACGCAATTCAACCTCTTGCTCTGTACACCCATGAGGATTAAAAGCCTGTTTGTAATACTAAAGTGCTCTCTTAACATATACCGAATTGCTTTACAGAAATTAATCATCCACTTTCAATTCCAGTAAGAAACATAAAAGAATAAAGCTCTGGTATTTGGTATGCAATCCTTCCCAGCCAGTATTTTGTTCTTCGACGGCGCCTCCTTAACTTCTTGTATTTTCTCATCGCCCATTTCGCCAGCATGCGATTTGACATCCTGAAATTAGGATGAAGTCCTTATTTATAGAACTCCCCGTAGTAATTTATCCATCCTCTAATAATTTGGTTGAACCTCCCCCGACTGAAGTTGAAGCTTTCTGTTACTATTCCTCCAATCGAGGCGGCCAGATCATGCCTGGACAGCCTATCCATCAACAGACTAAAGTCTGGTGGTTTAACGGCATACTAAAGTTCACATAGACATTTCCCCGCCTGTTCTTTGACCCTCTTGGTCCAAATGTATGGCCCAGAAAATCAAATTTTTCGTGCGGGTAGCTGTCTTTTCTATCCACATCCTTAAAATAGACAATCTTTGTCTTTTTTGGATGTAGCTTTAGTCTGCACCGGGCAAGTCTTTCACCTATGGCCTCTTTTATACATTTAGTCTGACTTTCACTTTTCAGATGCACTATTGAATGAGTAGCCCTGGGCAATCTCAACCCGAGACCCTCTCAGAACCGGACATGAACCTCTCGGCTCATCCGACTCCCATTATCTAAGCCGTTTGTAATATCCCCATCTGTCAAAGCACGAACAGCTTTGGTTCACGTCTGGCAATCCTGCTGAGCCAGTATATAGCACATCGCTGATGACTCGAAAGTTTCTTATATTTTCGTCGCACCCAGCGGATTAGAGCCCGGTCCATAGTCTTAGTACTATTAGTTTTAATCTACCCTGACCATAATCTTTACGCAATTTTCTGATCTTTTATCTGCAATATCAAAAGCTTTAGCTGCTTCATCCAGACTAAAGGAATGGGTAATCAGTGACCTGACCTCCAGCATTCCTCTTTCCATTAAGCTAATCACATCCGGGAAAGTGTTTGAAAACCTGTAGGTTCCGGTTATAGTAATTTCCCTATCTATAATTTCTTTTGTCCTTATGGGGGCAGTTCCATCAAAGATCCCAACCATTGATAAATGCCCGCCTTTTTTTACCAGGAATACAGAGCTTGAAATAACATTTTCCACCCCGGTACATTCAAATACTACATCATTCCCATTATCAAAACCGTAATCATAAACTGCCTTAACAATATCCTTGTCCCTGACATTTATGGTAAAATCTGCACCCAATTTTTTTGCCAGCGATAATCTATTGTCATCCACATCTACAACGCATATTGGAAAAGAACCTAAAATTTTGGCCATCTTAAATACCAGGAGCCCGATGGGACCTGCGCCTAAAATAATGGAACTCCTGGCAGTCTTTAAACCTGATTTCATAACCGCATAGAATGCTACCGATGAAGGTTCTATAAGGGCTCCTTCGTCAAAAGAAATTTTATCGGGCAGAGGATATAATAAGTCTGCTTTATGAGATATATACCCTACTAAAGCTCCGTCTATGGGAGGCGTTGCCAGAAATTTAACATCCTTGCATAAATTGTATCTTCCTGATTTGCAATACTGGCACTTTCCGCATGTAATCCCGGGCTCCACTGCCACCCTGTCCCCTATATTTAAATTTTTAACTTCACTCCCCTTGTCTTCTACTATACCGGACACCTCATGTCCTAAGATATAAGGTGCTGTAATAGGCCTTTTCTTTGTACCGCCTGTTCTATAATACATAACATCGCTTCCGCATATTCCTACAGATTTAACTTTTACCAGTGCCTCATCGCTTTTTATCTCGGGCCTGTCGGCTGTTGATATGACCAGATTCCTTGCACCATCAAGATATGCTGCTTTTATTTTATCTGCCATCTTTTTAAAGCTCCTCTATAATACTTAAATCTTATAATCCTTTAATTTTACATATATAGCTTTTACGGGTTTATGACTGCTTTTATGGCTTCACCTGATATTGCTGCTTCAAGACCCTTTACAATATCTTTTAAAGCAAACTTATGAGTAATGTATTTAGAAACTGATATTCTTTGATTTTCAATCAGGTTTATAGCAGTAAGAGTATGGCTTCTGTTAGAAGAAAATGAGCCCATCACTTTAAGTTCCTTGTAATGAATTAAATTGGTGTCCAACCCGTCAAGAAATTTCCCTTTGGGAAGCCCCCCGAAATAACAAACCCTGCCTCTTGTTCCAGCCAATTCCAGTGCCGATCTCTGGGCTTCGACTGAGGAGCAGGCAACTATTACTACATCTACTCCCTGGCTGCCGGTAATCTCATCTACCTTTTCTTTAACATCATCTTCATCCAAAACAATATAATAATCAGCCTCGAATCTCCTGGCAAGGTCTATTTTGGGCCGCTTACCGGAAATTGCTACTTTTGAAGCCCCTCTGAGTTTTGCAAGTTCTATATGCATGCAGCCGATAGGACCGGAACCCATAATAAGCACGCTATCACCGGGTTTTATGTCTATTAGTTCATGGGAGTTTATGACACAGGCAAGCGGTTCCACTATAGATATCTCATCAAGATCTGCCGATTTTCCAACCTTTATAATATTACCCTGCTGGACTGCTTCAGAAGGTATCAGGATATATTCCGCAAAACCTCCGGGATAATAGTACCCTATAGCCCTTCTGTCTACATTACAGAGATTTGGCCTTCCTTCCAGACAGAACCTGCAGCGTCCGCAACTTACCTCTGTAGTTATTGTTACTTTATCTCCTTTTGCAAGGCCTTTTACACCATTGCCCATACTTTCTACAGACCCGGAAATCTCATGCCCTATTATATGGGGAGGTTTTACCGCCCTGTGTCCATAATCGTAGATCCTTTTATCTGTCCCGCATATAGCACACGCTTTAACCTTTATTAGTACTTCACCTTCTTTAGGAGCCGGGGTATCTACTTCTTCAAATCTTATGTCTTTAGGTCCATAAAATACTGCTGCTTTCATAATGACTATCCTTATCTTTAAAAATTAAACATTACAATTTTTATTTTAGAAGATTTAATCGTTAATATAAACCAGCAAATTTCTTTTTTCTTTTTCACAAATGGAATTAATCTTATTAAATTCCATGTTCAGTCAACCACATTGGACTCTGCCGCAGGTAAACCGTGATTCAGTAATTTTAAACCTGAGCATAATTAAATATCAAATATTTCTAAAATTTTATTATAAAACGAAACTGACTTCTCTTAAAAAGGTACGGTGTTTCCCCCTACAAAAAAGCATTATTCAGTTTGTCTATTGGTGATGTAGACCATACCATACATGATTAAAACTGTAACCCGCATTATGTAAAATAATAACCGATAAACATTTATTACCGTACCTTCCTGTTAAAGACAGCAATTAATATTTTTTAAACACTCTGCCCTTTTAAAATTATTCCTAAATATCTCATATTAAAAATAATAACAATAATATATAATTATATATTATAATGTATTGTATAAAATAATATAAATATATCTTGACATTTATATTTATATGTATTAATATATTAAATAGTTAATAAATTATAGTTTAATTGATAATATTATAAATCAATACTAAGTAGTAGAGGCTATGATGTATGTCCCGGATCTTTTGGGCACCAGGGATATGCGGAGCTAGTGGTGCAACCGGCTATTACTTTTTTGTATGTCAAAAAAGCCGCTTTAGCCTCTATTCAAAGTCAGGGCGGTTTTTATGTCTGGTAAAAAATTTTTAATATCATTTCTTGCTTTATCTATAGTTATACTGATGCTGTCTTCTTTCTCCTTTGTACTTAATATATCAAAGCCAGAGGCTACCCGGGCATCTTTCGCTCCCGCAGTTTCCGAAGATCCGCATGTAAAGGATATAGTAAATACTGCATCAGATTTAAAGCTTGCATCGCTCCCGATCTACATAGAAAAAGACATAGAAGAAAATATAGAAAAAGCTGCAGCAGAGATACATAAAATAAAAGTAGAAAAAGAAAGAAGGGCAGCCTCAAATACTACTGTAAACCTGCCGGTTACAGACTTAAATCTCTCTGATATTGAGAGCCAGATATTTAACCTTATAAACTCTACAAGAGCATCATACGGTCTCAGCCAGCTTACACCAAACCAGATGCTTGTAGACCTTGCCAGGCTGAGGTCTTCCGACATGGTCCAGCGAGGATACTTCTCCCACTATACCCCGGAGGGGGAAAATATAAAGCATATTTTTTCCCGGTACGGAGTTACCTACAGAAACTTTGGGGAGAATCTGGGTAATGCAACTCCTGCTTCTTACGGAACTCCTGATGCTTTCCTGAACGCGTGGATGCAATCCCCCTCTCACAGGGACAACATGCTCAAAGGTTTTTATAGTCTTGCCGGTGTCGGGGTCGTAGACGGAGGCGGCAGGAGGGTGGTCACTGTTTTATTTATAAGATAGCTTTTATGCAGATATACGGACGCCTGATAGAAACGCCTCCGGTTTTAACGCCGGAGGCGTTTCTGATATACAGCTTACTTAAAGATTGAAAACCCGAGTGAATATATAAGCGGAACTCCCACAAGTAAAATGAATGCAGGCAAAATTAATAAAATAAGCGGGAATAAGCTCAAAAGTGCTGCTCTTTTTGCCCTCTTCTCTGCATTTTCAAGGTTTTCGGAATTTAACTGTTCTGATCTTTTTAGAAGCATTTCGCTAATCGGGGAACCATATTTATCTGCTTCCCTTATAAACGAGACAAGCTCCCTGAACTGGTTTGAACGGTTCCTTTCAATAAGGTTATCATATGCGCAATCCTTTCCTGCTCCCATATCGATATCTATTATAAAATTTTTAAGATAATAGCATATCTTTCCATTGTATTTTTCAACAATGATATTGAAAGAATTATATATATTCTGACCCGACATGGTTGATATCCTTAAAAGATCCATAAAATATGAAAGTTCGCTGTTAATATCTTCTGATATCTTCAAAGCAAATCTATGGACTATGATATCCGGGATAAAATAACCTGCTATGCCTCCGAGTATTCCAAAAATAATATTATAAAAGATACTGCTGCCGGTATATGCTCCTGCAATCAATAGAAGAAAAGAAGAGACTGATTTATAGCCCATGAATGCTTCAGTTGTAATATATAGACCTTCTTCATTTCCCAGTATTTCAAGTATTTTTATTACTTTTTTTGTATTCCTGGCAACGTGTATTTTTATCAGGAAAGAACCTATCCTGTGAACTGCCCTGTTTAAAAGATTAATAAAATTTTTCAGCAGACTTTTCTTACTGTCCCTACTTATATATCCTAATTTTTTTACTCGCTTGCTGGAAAAAATGAAGCAGTATAAGCCTGATACCAACAATAAATAACAACCTATCACTATGTAGATCATCATCAAATTAAAAACCTATTCTCCTGTTATCTTCTTCATAATAATTATCCCTGCTAACTCCAGACTTCCTCCAATAATAAGAACAGTTATTCCGGCAGGTTTTGAAAATAAAGCAAGTATTCTATCACTATGGAAAAAGTATAAAAATATAAGAGCCGCTACCGGCAATATACCTATTATATTTGCAGAAAACCTGCTCTGAAGGGTAAGGCTGTCAAGATGCGATTTCAATCTAAGATTTTCCCTAAGTGTCATTGATATGGAATTAAGCAATACAACAAGATCTCCGCCTATTTTATTGTTTATCCTTATTCCTGAAGTTATGAGTTTTACCTCCCTGGTTTTAACACTTTTTTCAAAAACAGCCATAATATCTTCAAGATCCGGATTTATTTCTATATTTCCGGCTACCTTCTTCAGACATTTTCCAAGAGGGTCTGGAAATTTTTTCCATGAGTTTAAAAAAATATATCTGAGTGTCCTGCCTGCACCCAGCATTATTACCATATGCTCCAAAAATTCTATTAACTGCCTGTGGAGTTTTTGCACGCGGGTTTTATCATTACCTTTCAAAGCATCATTTGCATAAACTGATAAACATGCAGACATAAACAAAGCAAGCAATATATTCCTAAAAAACAGGTAAAAAATACCTGCAAACATAACCAGCATAGCTATATTTACCTTTTTTCTCTTTGTAAAATCCAGTAGATTTGACAATTTCTAAATTTTTCTCTCTTAATAGATTAAATTTTTATTGACTAATTTTTTATTTAATATTTCCTATAAAAGATTTACAGGCGTTGAATTTTACCTGCCCATTATCTTCATTTCCGGAAAAATCATATTTTTTACCTCCGGGTATATCTTTTATTTTTAATGAAGGGTGCCCCCTTCCATTTCCATGCTGATTGTATGTTATTCCGCTAATACGCTCCACTATTCTTATTCCATTACCGGTCTTTTTTAGGTGCACTATAATATTCAAAGAGGTGGCTATTATCCTTTCAGCAGTAAGGGGGTCTATATTATAACCTGAAAGCAGTATCATTGTCTCAAGCCTTGTTATTACATCTTCTGGTGAATTGGCATGTATTGTGGTCATGGAACCGCTGTGACCGGTATTCATGGCCTGTAATACATCAACCGCTTCAGAACCTCTTATTTCTCCAATTACAATCCTATCGGGTCTCATCCTGAGAGCATTCCTGACCAGATCCCTTATACTTATTCTCCCCTTACCCTCGATATTTTTGGGTCTGGCCTCCAGCCTCACAGTATTTCGGTGTTTAAATTTGAGCTCGAGTGTCTCTTCAATAGTTACAATTCTCTCATTATCGGGTAAAAATTCTGATAATATATTCAAAAGAGTTGTTTTGCCTGTTCCTGTTCCACCGCTTACTATTATATTTGCTTTCCTGGCCACACACTCTGAAAGAAATTCACCAGTTTCATAACTAATGGATCCGGCTTCAATAAGCTGGTTTATGGTCATCACGTCATTTTTAAATTTTCTGATAGTCACAACTATATCTTTTGTATATACAGGACTGAGCACCACATTAATCCTTGACCCGTCTTCAAGCCTTGCATCTACCATGGGATTACTTTCATCAATTTTTAAACCCAGGGGACCCAGGATCTTATCAATGATATTCCTGATGTGCCGGCTGTCTCTGAATTCAATATCCTGTCTTAATAGGCGGCCTTCCTTTTCAATATATACTTCATTGAAATCATTTATCATTATTTCAGTTACTGAAGGATCTCTCATTAAAGTACTTATCGGTCCCAGATCAAAACTATCCTGGTCAAATTTAAGTGTCATAGCATTCAGTTCGTCCCCGGGAAGTATTATATCTTCGTCATCAGTGATATCCCTTATTATCTTTTTGATTATCTCCCTGCGGTCGGCCCCCGGCAATTTCAGAAAATCTTTTCCCTGTATTTTATAAAATAATTTTTGTCTTATATTTTTTTCAATAGCCTCATCACTTTTAACAGAAATCATTGCCAGAGCTCCTCGTATATTTTCATGGAAAGGTCCTTTATGCTCCTTGCTATCCTCAGGTTATAATTAAATATCTGGAACGGCCCCCTTGTTTTTACAAGAAATTCAATATCCCTGTCATAAGGGATAAATGAAGTCACCGGACATTTTAGAATATTTGCCAGGCCAGTCGGCGAGATGGAAGCTCTTATGTTATATTTATTTACAACCATGTACCAGTCAAGGCCCGGCCTTATGTCTTCAATGTTATCCATCAGTATTCTGATGTTGTTTACGGAACAAACATCTGGCAGCGTAACAAATACCATCCTGTCTGCCATATCTACTTCAGCCATATCTATATAACTGAAAAGATAGCAGGGCATATCAACGAGTATTATGTCAAAATGATCTCTGAGGCATTCAATAAAGATATTTAAGTTTTCTTTTTTTAATATCCCGGCCCTGTCCATTTTAAGAGGCGGCAATATAATATTAAGACTGCTCTCAAAATTTAAAACAAGCTTTCTGAGCATATGTGTATTCATACCTTTTATAATTTCTTCTATATCACCAAAATCCCTCATGGTCTGTTCATCAATATCAAAGACAGTCCTGCTATCTCTTTTCCCAATGTTTAGATCAAGAAGAAGGACATTTGCTGTAGTTTTTAGGGCAAGATAGGAAGCTACTGAATTTACCAGAAAGCTGCACCCGCTACCACCCTTTGCAGAAGTAAAAAGTATAACACCGGATTCCGAATTATCTCTTTTTCTCATTTTCCATCCCTTCAGGCAAATAATCTGCGCGTGATAAGAATAAGGTTATTTCAATAGATGCTTCCAATTCCCTGTCCAGAACAAAGTGAAAGATAAAGCACACCACTTTCCAGTGCCTTAAAAGACCTTACAACTTCTTCATTGTCAAGATAAAAAGTAATGACCAGAATATTTTTGATATTACTGTCTATCCCGGACCGGTAGTAATCTTCAGAAAGAATAAGACCTCCCATGGATTCTGAAATAGCTTCACTCCGGTATTGATCTGTCTCAAAATTAATTATTTCCTTTCCGGAAAGTATTATCTCTGAATCAAGCGTGTCTGATTCTTTATCATAATAGATGGATATTATGTCTATACGGTCATCTGTGGCCAATATTGAACAATCTCCAAAAAACGTTACAGGAAGATTTACCGCTTTCTTGCCTGGCGGTATCCTGGCTGACAGTCTGCCCTGATACACATCATGGTTTTTGAAATCCATTTCCATCATGGCGTTTTCCTCTATTATTTTATAATCTTGCTCCCTGCTTTCATCAGCACTGTTGTCCTGTCTTGTATTATTAAGATACCAGAATATAAGCACCGCTCCGGCAGCTGCTGCAATAATAAATAAAATAGCTGCTACTCTATTTCTTAATATAAGGATTATCCTGTTCAAATTTGTCCCCTGTCCAATAAATATATTGAATATTAACATAATTACTCATTTATGTAAATAAGTAATAATAATTTTTTGAATAAGGCTGTTTTTCTTTTATAATATAGAAAAATACTTTAAAGGGAATCCAATGGAAAATGCATACACACTATTTCGCAGGGCTAAAAATTTTATTAAAAAAAATGATTTCCTGAACGCTTCGCTCCTTCTGGAGAGGGCTATGGGTCAGGAACCTGAAAAAGGTTCAATACGTGAAGCTCTTGCTATCTGTTATTTTAATATGGGATTTTACGGTTCTTCCAAAGCACATTTTAATAAGGCAATACAGATTGACGCATCCAATGATTTTGCTCATTATGGTATGGGAATGTGCCTTGTAAAAGAAAAATCGATAAACAGGGCTCTCGGGCATTTTAAAATAGCAAAGTTTATGAAGCCAGGCTCCAGGATTTATGGGGATGCTTTAAGAAGATATAATAGACCATAAGAGCATGCCTAAGCAAATATAATCTTCTCACCCGCAGATGGTAATTGCCCATCAGTAAATCCTGATCTGAACTCAAGCGCCAAACTGGCATCCTTTATGAAAGGTGTAAAACTCCAGGGAGAAATATCTTTAAAAGCAGCTATTATCCTGCTATTTTTATCTATAAAAAGTACATCAATACTATATCTCATACCAATGGTATGAATACTTTTGCAATTCTTTATAAGAAATGCTTCACCGTATTTCAGGGGCTTTCTGAATATAAGGCCAAAGGACCTCTGGATAAAATTACCTGCAGTAAATACTTTCCGGGCAATTATACTGCCGCCTATATCTTTAATGTATCTGTAAGCCTTCATCAATGATATTTTCCCCAATTTAAAAAATATTTATATTTCTGTTTATACAGAAAATTTTATTGATATCAGTCATAGAGCCTGGAAACGAGCCCGTATATCTTTTTATATTTTTCATAATACGGGCTGTATTTCTCTTTTACCTTAATATCCGGAAGGAATTCTTTTCCTACTTTTACAAATTTTTGCTGGGCTTCTTCTATGCTGAACTTTCCAATTCTGCTGCCTGCAAGCATCATTGTTGCCAGACAACCAGCTTCAGCTATATCCATTCTCTTTACAACTTTATCAAGTACAGAAGCTTTAAGGGACAACCAGTAGTCTGAGCGTGAACCTCCTCCAACTGCACGGAGTTCATTTATTTCAATTCCAGATTTTTCAAGCAATTCAATATTATAGCCTATCTCAAAAACCAGCCCCTCTACTATACTTTTAAATATATCCTTCCTTTCAGCTGCCAGACTTATTCCTATTATACTTCCTTTGGTTATGGGATCATGATATGGCGTTCCGGATGCGCAAAAATAAGGGAGCGTATATATCCCGGAAGGTTTATAATCAATATCCGAAAAGAAATAATCATATGCGTCCTTCCCCATGGAAACTGCATCATCCCTTATATCGGGAGCCAGTCTATCCCTGTACCATTTAAGAACACTTCCTGCTGAAAAATTATATGCAAAGGTTGCATATTTATCCTTTACAACATGGGCCCTTGTGGAAAAATCATTTTCAAACATGCTATCCTTCATAATAATTTCATCAAATACAGGTATGACACATTCAACGGTTCCGACCCCATCTGCGGCTATGCCACCGGATATGGCACCTACCCCAAATGCGGCGCACTGCTGGTCATGGCAGCCCGATACTATAGATACATTTCCTCTGAAGCCGAGCTCGTCTGCAACCTTTCTGCTTACAGTTCCTACCTCTGTACCAGAGGGCACCGGATCAGCAAAAAGCCCTGGATTGATATCAAATTTCTCCAAAATATCTACAGCCCATTTCTTCTTTTTTATATCAAAAAAAAGTGTTGTGGAGCTTAAGGGATAGTTTATCCTGTAATCTCTTATACCAAGATTATGGTGGAGCAGCTCTTCGGTAAAAAGAAATTTCCTGGTCTTTTTATATATATCCGGAAGATTATTCTTGACCCAGAGTATCTTGTTAAGCGGAGTGACAAACTGGGGAGGCAGACCTGTTATATAATAAAGGTCTTTTGCCGGAATTATGGAAAGAATATAGTCAAGTTCTCTGGTGCTCCTGGAGTCAGTGGAATAAATAGTGTTATAAAGTATATTGCCTTTTTCATCTATGGGCGTGAAAGAGTCTCCGAAAGTGGAAGCTGAGAGTGCTTCAACCGGATCTTTTTTAACATCTTTATTTGAGTTGACATTTTTAATCACCCTAACTATTTTTTCCCACATATCCAGGGTATCAAACTCAACCCATCCTTTCTTTGGAAACAGCAGGTTATATTCGAGGTAGGAACTTGCAAGTATCCTGCCTTCTTCAGAAAAAACGATAGCCTTCGTACCTGTAGTACCTATATCAATTCCCATCAGGCTCATGATAGTTTCTCCTTATGTTTATAAACACAGATATTAAAAATCATATTATTTATATGATATAGAATATCAGGATTATAAATACAGTTATAATATTCTTCTAATAGATATTGGGCATTCTTTTTAAAATTCTCAAAAAAATTTTTGCTTCACCCATAAACCAGGGTTCAGTCATATACTGCAAATAAATTTTAAGTCCAGAATTTTTTCAGCAAGCTAATTTAAGTATCCTATTTACCTAGTTCTTCTTCTACTTCTTCCCTACCAGCTTCAAGTTCTTCCACCTGCTGCCTGTCCATTGTCAGAAGCAAAGCCTGGAATTCACCTACATGTGTCTTTTCTTCCCTTGCAATATCCAGCAGTATTTCCTTTAAATCATTATTATCTGTTGCTGCAGCAAGCTGCTCGTACAGATTTATTGCATCAAGCTCGGCAATTATTCCTGCCCGCAGTATTTCCCTATCTGTATTTTCTTTTGATACCTTGCTGATATCAATAGGCATTCCGGATAACATAATGATACCTCCTCGCATAATTTGTTTATAAATATAATTATATTATTTAAGTTTAATATTTTAAACAAATAGAAGCAAAATAAATATCTTCATGGTCGGGATGGGGGGATTTGTCCTTCCGTCTCGCTATCGCTCGCTGCAGAGACGCGGACTCCTTCGCTTTCGCTTCGTCCGTCCTTTCAAATCCCGGACATGGATCCACCATGTCCCATAAACAACCTCTCACCGGTCAACTGCAATATACAGCTTAACATGGTCGGGATGGGGGGATTTGAACCCCCGGCCTCAGCGTCCCGAACGCTGCGCGCTAAACCAGGCTGCGCTACATCCCGATGCTGCATTTTCTATTAGCCATGGCTGCTTATTCAAAAATAGATTAATACATTTTAACAATTAGCTTAACTATTTAAAAGAATGAAGAATAATTGACTGATAAAATATAAAAAATTAGATTCTTCCAATAGTATCCATTGCATCGTATATATTTTCAATCATATAAAATTTCTTCCTTTTTTTGGATATGCCCTCTACACCTTTAAAAATCCAGGAAAGATGCTTCCTGAATTCTTTTACTGCCCTGGTTTCTCCTTTAAATAATACCAGAAATCTAAGGTACAAAACGGCAAATCTCTTTTTCCAATCTATATCTGGTTTAAAATCCATATTAAAAGAAACATCTGTCCTGTCTTCCCGGTACCTCATTAAAAATAAAACAATATTTAAAAAAAGCCATAAATTTCCTTTTGACGCTCTTCCTATCATTATTCCATCACAACCCGTATATTCAAGTACCTCCAGTGCCTTCTGCGGCGTTCCAATATCACCGCTTACAATAACCGGTATAGAGACTTTTTTCTTCACTTCTTT
This sequence comes from uncultured Actinomycetota bacterium, assembly GCA_964563645.1. Lineage (GTDB taxonomy): Bacteria > Actinomycetota > Humimicrobiia > Humimicrobiales > Humimicrobiaceae > M55B120. The sequence continues at coordinate 13,379 of CAZLXJ010000015.1, forward strand.
TACTATACTGTAATCCACATCGCCTGCAAAACCCTGCTTTACCGTCCTGCCATGTATTGTAATAGCACTTGCTCCAGAGTCAGCAGCTATCCTTGCAATACTTATAACATTAACACTATCCTTATTCCAGCCTGTCCTCGTCTTTATGGTTAACGGTTTAACCAAAACCGAAGCCGCCATGGAGATAATTTTACCCAACTTTTTTTCATCATTTACAAGATAGCCTCCGCTCTTTGCTTTTATTATTTTGGGTACGGGGCAACCCATATTTATATCTATAATATCAGCCCTCTGTTCAATCATTCTGGCAGCTTCGGCCATAACATGCGGATCGGATCCGAACAATTGAAGGGCGCAGGGTCTTTCAAATTCTGTTATATCCGCCAGTTCATTGCTTTTTTTATGATTATAATAGATGCCATAACCAGTAACCATCTCGGAAAATGTCAGTCCGCATCCAAACGCTTTTGCAAAAATACGGTATGTATTGTCACTTATCCCTGCAAGAGGGGCTGAAATTACAGGATTGTGGATTTTAAGCTTTCCTATTTTAAAACTGTATGGACCATTACCGTTGTTATATAGAAAATCAAAAGCCTTTTTAAAGGAAATATCTTCTGCATTACAATATTGCTTAATATAATCAGATACCAGTTCATTAAGAGAATTTAAAAGAATTTTTAAATTGTCATATTCCATATAACTGCACCGGTTTTTACAGAATAAGAATACTTCTTAAAAAAGCCATTTTAGGGTCTCCTGTTTTTATCCATAAGAATCTTTAAACCTTTCAGAGTAAGATCAGGATCCTGTGTTTTTATCCAGGTGCTCTTATCGGCTATAAGAAATGCCAGGCCTCCTGTAGCAATAACCTCTGGCTCGAATCCTGGATCACTTTCTTTGACTTCGTCCAATATCTTTTTAATTATAAAATCCACCTGTCCCAGGAAACCGTACAGTATTCCCGAACGTATACAGTCATAAGTGTTTTTACCTATGACTTTTCCAGGCCAGCGAAGATCTACTTTTGATAATCTGGCGGCGTAATTGAAAAGCGCCTCTGAAGAGATTTCTATGCCAGGTGCAATTACACCGCCAAGGTATTCGCCGTTGGAGGAAACAATATCAAAAGTTGTGGCGGTACCGAAATCTACCACTATAGCCGGAGAACCATAAATCTCTTTGGCTGCAACAGAATTTGCAATCCTGTCTGCACCTATCTCTTCGGGATAGTCGTATCTTATCTCAAGGTCAGATCTTATATTAATATCTACAACAAGAGGTTTGCATTCAAAATATTTTAAACTCATCCTGCTAAGCTCATCCATCATCCCGGGAACCACACATGATATTATAATCTCATTTATTGTCTTATGATCATAGTCTGAATTATGCAAAAAACCGCAAACTGCAAAACCGAGCTCATCTGCAGTCTCGGACCGCGGCGTTGCCATTCTCCATGAAGCTTTTATTTTATCAGACCCAAAAAGCCCTATAACGGTCTGGGTATTGCCCACATCTATTGCTAGAAGCATATCCTTATCCTCCTTTTAAATAATAAGAGATAATTTATTTTAAAATTCATTATTTTGGAAGGTAACTTTTATTATAATACAACATATAACATAAATCTTTGTGCAATTAAATATTTTAAATTCTAATAGGGCTGCATTTAATAATAATATAATTCTGTAGTATACTATTTTTCAATTTTATTGTTTTTATATTTTTCAATATCATGCGTAGAAAAATTTATATTATTTTAATTTTAACAGCCTTACTTATCGTTTTACCGGGCTGTACCGGTAAACTTAATGCATCAGAGAAAGAAATAGAAGACCTGAAGATAAAAATAACACGATTGCAGGACCGTGTGGATACCCTTAACGAGGAGCTTTCCGGCAAAGATACGCTTACGGGCAATTTAAATTTGCTTCTCTCAACTGTATATTTTGGTTCTGCTGTCTCTGAGGCTGATGGACATCGTAAGAACTTTACAGCTTTTACGATGCACTACAGGGACAAATATTATCTCATCACAGCAGGGCATTGTATTAAATATGACAATGTAATATATACTGATTTCAAATTCAAATCCAATGAAGGCCAGTGGGTATATCCCGAACTTTTATACTACGAGGCAGACTATAATAATTGCAGGGATTTTGCTATTTTCACAAGCCCGTATTTAAGGAAGGGTCTTATTATAGAAAACGAAGACAGGGAACCCGCATATGTTTTGGGTAATATAGAAAGAAAACTTAATCTCTTTAAGGAATTTAGCTCTTCCATAGAAGGTGAAAGCGGTAGTCCGGTACTTAGCAAAAATTGCAGACTCGTAGGGATAGTTATTAAAAATAATTCTGATTATACGCCAATAGAGGCAGTCACCGGAACAATTGACCTTATTCTGGAGGAAGAAGATACATGATATTTTTTATTAAATTAACTTCCTGCTGCATCATTTAAAAAAGTACTCGAAAGGTGATTCAAATTTTTTATATTATTATTAAAATATGATATTGAAATCTTTTATAAAGTATGGCTGCATTTTCAATAATTTCATTTTTCCAGCTTACCTTTATACCCGGTTATATCCTGCTTAAATTTATCGGCTTTAAAAAAACAGGCATTGCCGGTACTGCATTATACAGTTTTGCTCTCAGCCTGATTATAAATTATCTCCTGGTCCTTCATCTGACACTTGCAGGTATATACACTCCCCTGGCCTCGTATTTGATACTTGGTATAGAAATGGTTCTTATCATATACCTCGTACTAAAGAAAAAATTAAAAGTAACAGGTGAACTCTATATTTCAATAAATACTGATTTTAGAAGCTTCCCTAAAAATATAATCCCCATAACAGCACTGATAGCTGTAGCGGGATCACTTTATTTTTTCTTCTCCAGCTGCGGAGACGTCTTTACACACTGGGATGCCGTTTTCTCGTGGAACCGCTGGGCTATAGACTGGTACCTGAATGATATACCGCAGCTTACCTATCTTTATCCCCAGTTGATCCCGGCAAACTGGTCACTCTCGTATATTATGATGCAGGACCACAATCTTCAATTTGCAGCAAAGTCTATAATGCCGCTTTTTAGCACTTTTATTTTAATTACATTCTTTGACCTTTATCTAAAGAAAAAAGAAGTGGTCTTTCTGCTTTCAATTCTTTTTTTCTCGGCAGCTGCCCTTTTATACAGCCTTCCCTATATTGATTCAGGGTATGTTGATTTTGCTGCTGCGTTCTTGTCTGCTTCAGCCTTTCATGCAATCCTAAGAACAGATACGGATAAACCGGGGCTCAAGGATACGGCAATGGTATTTCTGCTTGCATCTGCCGCTGCCGTTTCAAAACAGTCAGGCCTCATTATACTTTCTTTTTCAATCTTCTGGTTTGTATGGATTATTGTAAAAAACCGGAAGTCTATGGGTTTTAAAAATGTTATGTTAAACATATCACTGGCAGTTTTTACCATACTCTTTGTGCTTTACTGGTATATTATCAAGCTTGTAGATATAAAAATGGGAAGGGATTTTAGCACCCTGAAATTTTTATTTATTGATATCCACCATGATGCTTCCCTGCTGCAGAGATTTGTAAACGGGTTGGAGACCCTGAGAGAAAATCCTGCATTTTTTCTAATTCTGGTTGTTTTATCTATTGTCAGTCTATTTGACAGGAGATCAAGATGGCTTACTCTGGGAATTACAATCCCTTCGGTTCTGCTGTGGGGGTTTGTCTTCAGCTATGATGACAGGAATATTATCCAGGCTTTCCCCTTTATTGCATTTTCAGCATCTTCTGCAGTCGTATTTTTATACAGGAAAATAAATATAACGGGATTTTTCAGGCACAGGGTTCCTGAACTTTTCAAGACAAAGTCTGAGGTGAAGAAGATAAGGTCATGGCCGAAATATATATACATTTTAATATTTCTTTTACTGGTGATTGGCTTAACTTTTACAGAAGGTTTGTTTGATACTTCAATAAGAACGGACCAGATACAGAAGCAAAAACAGATCGGTGAGTCCGATTTGAACACCCTTTTATATGAATACAGCAAAGACAACGAAATAGACGACAGGATAATCACAGATTATTACTGGATAACAGTTCTTCCTGGTTTTGAAGACGAAACAAAAAAGATATTCCTTGAAAACAAAAAATTTATAATATTATCAAATTCAGACAGCTATGAACTTGTAAATCCCAATGGACTTGCTGATGATAATACTTACGGTTTTCTTATATCTGACATGTATTATGAGCACAGGCCGTTTAAGGATGAATTTGAGTCAAACATTGAAAAAGGAAATTATACGCTTGAATTCTCATCTGGAGGATACCACTTTATAAAAATCAATAATTAGGTAACTTTACGGCTGTTTAGCCAATTCTTAAAATAGTCTGAAGATATGAATTAAGTTTCTTTCATATGATGACAGCTTCCTGACTTTTTAAACCTATAATCTCATCTGTTAAAATCTTCTGCCAGGTATCTATCATGTCCTTCTGAAATGTTACCATAATCAGATTTAAATTCACCGGCTGTATCATTTTCTCCATGGTCCGTTCCGGATCTGTCTATCTTTTTTATTTCAATTGCAACCAGTATGCCCGTGACCAATATTGCGAGAAAATCAGCTATTGGAAAGGATATCCATATTCCCTTTATTCCCATTGCAAGAGGCATTAATAATATAAGGGGTATAAGGAACAGCACCTGCCTTGAAAGGGACAGCACAATGGATGGTACAGCCTTGCCTATAGACTGGAAAAACCCGGCACCTATAACCTGAAAACCGACGAAAGGGAAAAGAAGGATTAACATCCTGAGAGGAAATACCCCATTATTTATCAATGACTGGTCCTGACTGAAAAGACCGATCACCCTTGAGGGGACGGCCATAAAAATTATAAAGAACAATATTCCAATAACTACCGTCGAAAGAACAGAAGTCTTTAATGAGCCTTTGACCCTTTCCATTTTTTTTGCTCCATAATTAAAACCTATCATAGGCTGGGATCCGGCAACAATTCCAAAAAGAGGCATGGTCACAAACATTATAATTCTGTTTATAATGCTAAATACCGCAATCGCCATATCCCCTCCGTAGAACTTAAGAGAATTGTTCATTATGATTATAAGCATGCTCATGCTTACATGCCTTATAAATGAAGCAAATCCCAGGCTTATCATCTCTTTTATTATTATCCAATTTAAATTGAGATAACTAAGTCTAATAGAAAGAGAGCTTTTCCCGGTAAAATAATAAAAACATATATACATAAATCCGATAAACTGGGATATTATCGTCGCATATGCTGCCCCTTTTATACCCATGCTAAGAACAAAAATAAATATGGGGTCCAGGACTATATTTATTCCTGTTGAAAGGAGCATAACAATCATTGCGGTTCTGGCATTTCCTTCCGCCCTTATAAGATTATTCGAGGACACCAGAAACGGGAAATAAACAAAACCGAAAGCAATTACCGAAAGATAATCTCTTGAATAGGGCAGTATATTTTCAGTTGCTCCAAATAGTTTAAGAAGAGGGTTCAAGGATAAAAAAACCAGAATAGCTATTAAAGTACCAAAAATAAAAGACAGGATAAAGGAATTTCCGGCAATATTGGAAGCCCTTTTATAATCCTTACTTCCGAGACTCCTTGAAATCATGGAAGCTGCGCCCATCCCAAAAAGCTGGGCAACCGCCATCACTATGATCTGTATGGGGAAAACAATCCCTAATCCCGCAATCGCCAGTGTTCCCACACCCCGGCCGACAAATATAGTATCCACTATATTGTAAAGACTGTTGGCTAACATTGCGATTGTCGTTGGAATGGCAAGTTTGGCAAGCAGGGGACCGATCCTTTTGCTGCCGAGATCAGATATATTTTTTTCTATCCTGTTCATTACGTGTTTAGCTGAATTCCAAATTCATGAATTTTATACAAGTTAGTATTTTATGTCAAACTTTTGAATATTGAGCCTTGATTTACAACATGAAGGACATAAGAATTTATTCTTACCTTTTTTAATCAGTAAAGATGGAATATGATTTCCTTTGAAATCATAGCATAATACTAGTTTCAGACCTGGTATTTTTTAATAAAAAGATGATTTCTAAAGATAGCTTTAAATAAATATAAATAATTAAATTATATTATTGACCGTAATATGCATCCTCTCCATGCTTCCTCAGGTAATGCTTGTAAAGAAGAGCCTTCTTTATTCCCTTTATGGAACTATCAAGCGTCAATGTCCTCCAGGCAAGCATGGCTATATGTTCAAGCATTATGGCAGTCTCTACAGATTCATCTGCATTGCCGCCCCAGGTAAAAGGGCCGTGGCATGCAACCAGACATGCTTTAACACTGTTATAATCAATATTTTTGAAAGTCTTTACAATTAGTTTTCCCGTCTCAAGCTCATAATCGGAACTTATGCAGGCATCCTTTATAAGGCCGGTAACAGGTACCGAACCGAAAAAATAATCTGCATGGGTTGTGCCAAGACAGGGTATGGCCATCCTTGCCTGGGCAAATGATGTTGCATAATCTGAATGTGTATGTGCAATCCCCCTTATGTTTTTAAAGTTCCGGTAGAGCTCTAAATGTGTCGGAGTATCTGAAGACGGGTTTAAGCTGTCTCTTTCTACCTTATCTCCTTTAAGGGAGACCAGCACAATGTCTTCAACATTCATAGCCTGGTAGGCTACCCCGGAAGGTTTTATGGCCACAATACCGGCTTCCCTGTCTATCCCTGAAACATTTCCGAATGTAGAGAATACAAGACCTGATCCCACAAGTTTTAAATTTGCT